>JALCBR010000125.1 GCA_028066245.1 Pirellulales bacterium
CGGCACGAAACACCCCCCAAATTTGACCAATGTCAATTTCGCCCGTACGCCTGAGAGCGAGACGTGTGGTATCCCATCGGGGATGACTCGACAGCGTCCGTTCGGACGCTCTAGACGCAGGATAAGCCGCTTTCTCTTATCTCATCGAGCACGAAATTCGGTTATCGCTCCTGGAACGGCAAGACTCGCGCAGCCAGATCTGGGTCTTTGGTCAGTGGTAATGCCACCGCACACCCGGTTTCTGCGGCTTGATAGATTGCCAAGATAATCTCAACGCTTTTTCGACCTTCGCGGCTGTCCGTATTTGACGCGCGCCCTTGCTCCAATGAAGCAAGGAAATCAGCAAATAGCCGAGTGTGGCCGTGGTGTCCGATGGCCGCGGGATCGCTTGCGCCGCCGGCCGTGCTGTGGCGGGCGTTCATTTGATCCCGGATAGCCCTGTCCGCAGAGTGCTGTTCGCCAAAATCCCATTTGACGATGTCTTCCTCTTCCATCATGGCGCTACCTTGCGAGCCGTGAATTTCGATCCGCTTGAGGTAACCAGGATAGGCGGCGGTTGTTGCTTCTATTACGCCTAGCGCGCCGTTGGCGAATTCCAATGTGGCCACAGCCGTATCCTCAACAGCGATTCGCTCATGGGCCAACGTGGCGGTCACCGCTGTGATCCGCCTCACCGGCCCCATCATCCACTGGAGCAAGTCCACGCTGTGAATGGCTTGATTCATCAACGCGCCGCCGCCGTCCAGTTCCCACGTGCCGCGCCATTCCCCGCTGTCATAATATTCTTGCGTGCGATGCCACTTCACGTAAGCATCGCCCAACGTCAAACGGCCAAAGCGCCCGCCATCGATCGCCGTTTTGAACGCCTGACTGGAATCATGAAACCGCGAAGGGAAGATTGTGGCCAGGCCAACGTTGTTGGCTTCGCACGCGGCAATAATGCGGTCGCATCGATCGAGCGTAATTTCCAGCGGTTTCTCCACCAGCACGTGTTTGCCAGCTTCCGCGGCAGCAACGGCTGGCTCCATGTGTGCGCCGCTGGCGGTGCAGATACAGACAACCTGTATCTCGGGATTGGCCAACATTGTCTCAAGTGATTCGTACGCTGTGCCGCCAAATTCGTTCGCCAACTGATGGGTCTTTTCCGAAGTGCGGTTCCAACAGCCGGCAAGCTTGGCGTTCTCCAGGTCGTTAATCGCTTTGGCGTGAAAACGCGCAATCATCCCGCAGCCGATAAGCCCAAAGCTGTAGGTCATGGGGGAGAGAGCGTTAGAATGAGTTAAAGATCACTGCGGGAAATCCGGATTCCGTGAGACAAGCCACATCACACTGATGCTCAGAGCATTCAAGCAGAAGTGCAACACAATACACGGCCAAAGGCGATGAGTCTGCCGATAAAGATACCCTAATCCCAACGCGAAGAAGAACAGTGGGATCGGCGCGGGACTATCTCCGTTGAAATGCACGGTCGCAAAGAAGACGGAACTGATGACAATCGGCAGCCAACTTTGCTGGCCGAAGCGTCTTTCCAGGTAGCCCTGAAAAATACCACGAAAGAGAAACTCCTCAACCAGCGGAGCGATAATCACCGCCGCCAGGATGGATGTTCCCCAAACATGCCAAGGCGTGTCGGCATTCTTGAGCATGTCCAGAATAGGATGTTCGCTCTTCGGGTCCACAATCAAGCTTAGGACCACGTTGAGGGCGCCAATAGGGATCAGGATGATTCCAAACGTGAGCACTCCTGTGATCACGTCGCGGTCAAAGAACCGCGCGGTCAGCCCCAGGTCCGCAGTGGTTGCCTTGAGTCCCAGCATCAACACAGTGCCAGTGACAACCGTGAACATGACCTTGAATGCGCTGTCCCACAGCAGGAAACTGGAGAACTGCTCGGGTGCCATGAGTTCGTTCGTCGCAACTTCGGTTTCAGCCGCGCCGTCCAGCGGATCCTGCGTCGTCGATACGTCAGGGGAAAAGAGGGAAGTTTGCTCCGGAAAGAGCACCATAACAGCTGGTGCAAATGACACCACGAAACTCGAAAGAACGATCAGGAACGTCGCTGGCCCGCTCCAAGGCACGGGTCGCCGATAGGCCGAGGCAAGAAGTTGGCCTTTGGTGGCAAGCGTGTGAATCGCCCAGATGCAACAGGCCACACTGCCTGCAAACAGGAACAGACCGCCTAGCGCAATCAGGATAGTTTCCGGCGTCAATGGCATTGCACGAGATTGCCAGTCACATCAAATACACAAGCAATGGGCGAGGTGTCCGCGCCGCTGCGCAAACTCAACTCACCAAGCATAGCGTTATTTTCGCTGCAATCCTTTGCCAACGGCAAGAATGTACTCCAGCCCTGAGTAAATCGTCAGCACGATGGCCGCCCAAACGGAGAGCTTGGTGGTCCACTCAACCCAGGCAGGAACTTGCGACTGGTTCCCCAGAATCGCCAGCACAACCAAGCATCCGCCAGCGGCCAGACATTGCAACACCATCTTCAACTTGCCCGCCATCTTGGCGGAGAAATCAACACCGTGTTGCTCCATGAAGCCGCGCAGCGCCGTGACCAAAAGTTCTCGTCCCACGATGACGACGACCACCCAAGCGGGCATGTAGCCGTGGAATCCTGGCTGCAAAATCCCGGCGGCAGCCAGATAGATGAACGCGCCGCAGATGATGAATTTATCCGCAAAGGGGTCAAGAATGCGGCCCAGCGTGGTGACCTGATCATACTTGCGAGCAAAATACCCATCTAGCCAATCCGTGCCCGCGGCGATAACGAACAGGACAAAGCTAGTCACATACCATTGCAAGCCCATGGCGACAAACATAATCACCGCCAGAATCAGCCGGGCCCAGGTGAGTTGATTAGGAAGATTGAACGCAACTTTGCTCAACTCTTCGCGCGGAAGCGATGAACTGGTCGCGTTTTTCGTTTCGACCGACATGCGAAACTCCTACCCGCCCGGTCTGTCCAGGCGATCTTCGGAGGACGTTATCGTTTCTATTGTGGAGAAGACAGGAGCCTTTGCTCCAGGCGTAACGGCACTGGAATTGTCACGCTGGCTGCCACAACGGGTTCCAGCAGCGTGTCGTGGCCTAGGTTCACCCACCGCCACAGCCACGAGATCATAATCGCGCGTGGCCACAACTTCACACGGAACCAGGTCACCAGTGGAGAGTCCCTCGCCAGTCACGTAGGCCACTCCATCAATGTCTGGAGCATCCGCAAATGATCGACCAACCCAAGCATTGGAGGCATCCGGAACGGGACCGTCAATCAGCACGTCCATTTGTCGACCCACTTGCTGGGAATTATAAGCGAAAGCGATTTCTTGCTGTGCCGACATGAGTTCGCCACGGCGACGCTCTTTGACGTCCTCTGACAAATGATCCGGCAGCTTGGCCGAAGGCGTACTGGGCTCGTACGAATACGTGAACACACCCAATCGCTCAAACTTCCATTGTTGGACAAACTCGACAAGTTCCGCGAATTGTTCTTCCGTTTCTCCCGGAAAACCGACGATCATCGTCGTCCGCAACACCAGGTCCTTGATTTCGTTCCGGAGCCGAGTCAGCAGCGTTTCTGTCTCTTCGCGAGTCACCCGTCTTTGCATCCGCTTCAGCATGGTGTTGTTGATGTGCTGCAGCGGAATGTCCAAATAAGGGATGATCTTCTTGCTGCCAGCAAGCGTGTTGACCAACTCGTCTGTCACGTACATGGGATAGAGGTACAGCAGTCGGATCCAATCGATCCCATCGACCTGCTCCAGTTCTTGCAACAGATCGGCCAATCGCGGCCGACCGTACAAGTCCATGCCGTAATACGTTGTATCTTGCGCGACGATGTTCAATTCACGAACGCCGTCAGCGGCGAGCTCGCGGGCTTCGGCGATCACGCTTTCGATCGGTTTGGTGGCGTGCTTGCCACGCATGCTGGGAATCGCGCAGAACGTGCACAGCCGATCGCAGCCTTCGGAGATTTTTAAGTAGGCGAAGTGTTGCGGTGTAATCCGAAAACGGTCAACGTCAGCCAACGCTTGAATGGGAGCCGGGCGGAAGACGCTGCGCTGTTCGTCCAGGCGACCGACCAGCCGGTCGGCCACGCGAGTAATCTCTTCTCGTCCAAACACGCCAACCAAGTGGTCCACATCTGGGCACCGCTGGAAGAGCTCCTCCTTGTCCCGTTCCGCCAGACAGCCGGAGACGATGAGACCCCGCGTCTGCCCATTGCGTTTGAGCGATTGCATCTCTTCGATCACGCCGAACGATTCCGTCCGAGCGGACTCAATGAAGCCGCATGTGTTGACGATGACGAAATCCGCGCCTGCCGGCTCTTGCACCAATTCGTAGCCGTCCAACTGAAGCAGCCCCAGCATCCGCTCGCTGTCAACCAGGTTCTTCGCGCAGCCCAAGCTGACGAAAGCGTATGTTCCCTTCGCAGGTACTGTGGATAGTTCGGACATGCGGAAACGGCGACCAAGGCAAGACTTGACGGAATGCCCGGTGAACAGCGAGCAAAACCAGTCTTCATCCTAACGTGCCACGCCGTAAGTGACGAGGGGATAGAACGCTAGGAGCGTGCCTGCCACGGCACCGTCCAGACCAAACGTCCAGACCAGCCGTCGGCTAGCCTGCACTTTCCCTTCAATTACCGACTTGATGCCGCAGTCTGTATCAACGCGATTTTCGGGCACGGCCATCGCGGCGCGTCTTTTCCAGCAACTCGGCAAGCTCTTTGATCTGGCGCTGCAGATCTTCAAGGGTGCTGCGCAACTCACCCTGTTTTGGTCCGCCACGACGACGAACTCCCGCATCTCGGTTAGGTCGATCACGATCACGCTGGGCACCGGAACGATCGAACCTGTCGCGATCTGATCTTTCGTTTGCCGCTCTCTCTCGGCGGCGGTTGCTTGCCTGCCGTTCCTCCAAGGCCTGACGCAACTCTTGATTCTCTTGCATGGCGCTTCGCCGTTCTTCGACCAAGCGCTCGATCAACTCAGAGCGAGCACTCATTTCTCGTTCCATCGCTTCGCGTTCCGCTATCATCGCCTGCTGCCGCTCTTCGAGTTCTCGCCGCACTGCTCTTACTTGCTCTTTGAACTCGCGTTCCATGACCTTGAGTTCGTTTTCCGTGACTTGCTGCTGCTCCTCAACTTCCTGTCGCGCAGCTCTGAGTCGATTTTCGAGTTCTTGCGCCATCGCTCGACGTTCTTTATCTATGGCGCGTTTTTGTTCCTTAATTTCCTGCTGTGCCGCTCTGAGCCGTGCTTCAAGTTCTTGCGCCATCGCTCGGCGCTCTTCGTCCATGGCGCGTTGTTGGTCTCTCACTCGCAGTTGGGCGGCTTGGATTTGTTCTTCGAGTTCCCGCCGCATGGCCATCCGCTCTGACTCCAGGGCATCTCGTTGCTCGTCCAGTTGTTTTGCCGCGGCGCGCTGACGCTCGGCCAGGATTCGTTCTATGGTGGCTTTCTGCTCTTCGAGGGCCCTGCGTTGTTCTTCCAACTGCCGCCGAGCTTGCTCAAGTTCAGCACGCTGATACTGGGATGCTGGGTTTGCATTTTCCACGGCGCGAGCTTTTGCCGTCGTAGGTTGATAGACAATTCGTTGTGGGATGACCTGTGGCGACGCTGCTGCACTCTCCACTCGCCGATCTTCGGATGAATGGTCGCTGGAACTGAGGTGGTCCGCCAACGACTGGACGGCGCGGCTTTCCGCCCCGAGTTCCCGTTGGGCCAGCAGTTGCGCGGCGACCTTCAGCGAAGCCACGAGTTCCTCACTGCCAGCGACTGGATGGCCGGTCGCAGTTTGTGCTGCCTTCAACGCGACGGCAACCGCAGCATGCTCTTGCACGCGTTGCCCCTCCGCCAAGGCCGTTGCCGCCATGTCCAACATGACCATTTGCCGCCGGGCATCCATCTGCGGCTGTTGCCGTTGCGGCAGTTGAGCCGCCTGAGCCGATCGTTCCAACGCGGCTGGCAGGAGCACGGCCGTCAGTCCAAGAACGAGGATGCCCAATTGAAATTGATCGATGAATGGCAGTCGGCGCAACATATCTCAAGTCTCCCTGGAAGGAGGAAAATTGCAGCAAAGCCGGAGGTTCTGTTATCGCCGTTGGAGCGGAATTCGGCAAGAAAAATCAAACGCATGCCGCGTGCGTGCGTTCTTCCTGCGTTCGCTACGGTGGCAGTGTTTGATATCATCTAACCGTAAAGCACTTTTCTCGATTGGATTTGAAGTTTACACGTGACGCAAATTGTTTTGTGCTATCCGACAGAGCCTTGGCATCGGCAGCAAATCTCGCACGTTTTGTCAGAGATCCAAGTTGACGCTCAAATCGTCGATGCCGGCCAAGATGGCGTCGCCGAAGCCCTCTTACAGGGACCTGAAATCCTTTGCGGCCATGTCAAGGTTCCCGTCGACTGGGAACGCGTCATCTCGCAGGGAACGTTACGCTGGATCCAATCATCCGCGGCAGGCTTGGATCATTGCTTGACTCCTCCAGTCATCAACTCACAGGTGATTGTGACCAGCGCCTCAGGTGTGCTTTCCAATCAAGTCGCAGAGCACACCGTGGCGCTTGTGACTTCGCTGGTACGAAGCTTCCCCGAGTTCTTCAGAGCCCAACAGCAGAAGGTGTATGAGCGACGACCCACGCGAGACTTGCATGGCAGTGCGATTGCAATCGTTGGATACGGCGGTGTTGGCCGGCGAGTTGGTGAGGTGCTCACACCGTTCAAAACCCGAGTGACCGCATTTGATCTCTATCCAGTTGATCCACTGCCGGGAGTGACGTTGCGTCACATTGACGAACTGGACGAGGCTCTGCCCGAGTTCGATATCGTGATCCTCTGCATTCCGCTCACGAATCTCACGCGCGGGATGTTCAATGCGAAGCGATTTGCACGATTCCGCAAAGGGGCTTTGTTCGTCAACGTCGCCCGAGGGTCGGTCGTTGTTGAATGTGATCTCATCGAAGCGCTTCAGTCAGAGCACATCGCGGCAGCAGGGTTAGATGTGGCGGAGGTGGAACCGTTGCCACGGGAAAGTCCACTTTGGGATTTACCCAACGTGATCATTACGCCTCACGTGGGAGGGCAAAGTCAAAACCGGGCCGATGACATGACCAATTTCATGTGCGAAAATCTCCGCAGATATTTTCAGGGGCGACCATTGCTCAACTACGTCGACAAGCGTCAGGGATTCCCCATCCCGAGCCAACAGGGTCGCCAGCCGACTCGCATTCATCGGTCGAACGGATAAGTTTCCCAAGAGATAACGTAACCGCTTGGATCCAGAGAAATCGAACGATGCCAAGAGCAACTCTTGTTTTGGGAATTTCTTTTGGGCTATCCATCTTGATGGTCACAGCTTGGGCTTCCGCTCGTGGGCGCCCGAGCGAGAGTCCCCAGTCAACTGAATCCGCCAGTCTTGATCCAGCGCACAAGCAAGCCACCGGGCAGTTATCATCGCTTGAAACTCAGCGCAGGAAGCGAGCACTTGCCGCTCTCTGCGCCGCGGTCAAAACAAATGCAGGTTATTGCCAAGAGTGGCTGAGTTCCGAAGACTTTGAATCTGTCCTCAAGACAACAGCCGGAATCAGTTTGCTCACCGATCTACTGAAAGCCGAGAGCGACGATGATCAGTGGCAGTTGGCCGTCGAAAAACTGAGGCAGGAAACAGACGAGCTCGTCAAGACGGCGCGCAAAGCCAACAAGGCTCAATCCAATTTGCACTTGGAGAAGATTCAGCAGCATGCCGATACGCTTGCTAAGATATCGCCTGCGTTCAACGTGACGCCAAAATATGCCAGTCGAAATGACATTCGACGAGTGATGAACCTGCTTAACGGCACCTATGCGGACGCGAAACGAGCACTGCTTTTCTCGGAAGTCGAGATTGCACAGCGCGAGGCGTTCGTGCTCTGGAAAGTTGGTAAATATCTGGAAAGCCAGCGAGCACAGGGCGCGCGCGAAGAAGCTTGGGCGGCTCTGGCGACAGCTTTTTCTTCAGCCTCATTGCATGCTGCTGAAATGCCTTCGCCTGGTGAGGAAAAGCTCCAACTCGCGTTGAAAGCAGCGCACACGCAATGTGAGAATTGTCACAACCGGGAGCAGCCGGCGGGTTCACCTGGCCTGTCACAGCCAAATCGTTTGACCTTCCCTGTTCGATGAGTGACGATATTGAGTCCAATCCCGCCAAATCGAGTATCGGCGCAAAAACCCTTTTCCTTGCAGGACTAACAAGACATGAATGCACGTACGACAGCGTTGGCGGTTGCCGCCGTCTGTTTGATGGCCAGCAGCTTACTGGCGCAAAGTTTCGACGAAGCCAAGGTGCGCAACTGGCATCATTGGCGCGGCCCGCACGCCAATGGCGTTGCTCCCGAAGGAAATCCACCTTTGGAATGGAGCGAAACCCAAAACATCAAATGGAAAGCTCAGGTTCCCGGGCAAGGAATCTCTTCGCCCATCATTTGGGGGGACCGCGTCTTTTTGGCCACAGCAATTGATACAGGCAAAAAGCCAGAAGGTGAGGGCGGGGATGGCACCGCGGCAGATGGAACCGCTGCTGATGCTGGTGGCGCTCAGGCGCAAGGTCGGGGACAAGGCCAAGGCCGCAGACAGCGCGGACAAGGACGGAGACAGGGGCGTGGTCGAGGTGGACGCGGCCAAGGGCAAGGACCAAGCACCCTGTTCCAGTTTGTCGTGCTTTGCTTGGACCGCAACACGGGTGAGACCATTTGGCAGAAAACCGCCAACGAGGTTGTCCCGCACGAGGGCAAACACGGAGACAACACTTACGCATCTGCGTCTCCCACGACCGACGGAGAGAACCTCTATGTCTCCTTCGGTTCGCGCGGTGTGTATTGCTTTGATCTCGATGGCAACAAGAAATGGAGCCGAGACCTAGGCAAGATGCGGACACGAAACGGTTTCGGCGAGGGAGCATCTCCAGTCATCCACGGTGATACGTTGATTGTGGCCTGGGACCACGAAGGTGATTCTTCGCTTTATGCCTTGAACGCGAAAAATGGCGAAACGCTTTGGCAGGTCGAGCGCGACGAGGTCACGACATGGAACACGCCGCTCGTCGTCGAACATGAGGGCATGGCCCAAGTTGTCGTCAACGGATCGGTTTCCCGTAGCTACAATCTCGCCAATGGCGAACTTGTGTGGGAATGCGGCGGCCAGGTGACCAATCCGATCCCGTCACCGGTTGCCAAGGACGGTACGGTCTATTGCATGACCGGATACCGAGGCCACGCCCTGTACGCCATTCCGCTCAGCTCAAAGGGCGATGTGACCGATTCAGAATCGATCGTTTGGTCTCGCAATGACGGCACGCCGTATGTGCCTTCGCCGCTGCTCTACGGTGACTTGTTGTATTTCACCAAAAGCAACAACGCCATTCTGACGTGCGTTGATGCGGCGACCGGCGATGTCAAGTATGAGAATGAACGCTTGCGGGGTGTGCGAGGCTTGTATGCATCACCGGTCGGTGCCGCCGGGCGCGTGTACATTACGGGTCGCGGTGGCTCGACATTGGTTGTCGAGCATGGTGAAGCACTCAACGTACTGGCGACCAACGTGCTGGATGAGCCGATTGATGCCACGCCCGCAGTCGTCGGAAATCAGATCTTCCTCAGAGGCAGCGGACACTTGTACTGCATTGAGGAAAAAGCCAACTGAGATAGTTGTCACGATCTCTGTGTTGTCGTAGACGTCGTCTAAATCACGGAGTGGTGTTGCCAACAAGCGCACACCACTCCGTTTTTTGATGCGCATTCCGTTCCGCGCGAGTCGACCAGTGCCCCGCGCACCTCTGACTCCATGCGCCGCCCAGCCAATTGTAGGCAAGAAGCCGACGGCGTCAAAAGCGGTGAACTCCCCGTTGATGGCCGCGTTGGTGCTTTGGATAGCCTCGACGACATCGCCGGTGACATTCCAGGCCCCAGCAGCCGTGCGAGCGAATCTTGCTGTTGTCGTAGTTGCTCGACCCGGCGGTCGTCAACCGCAAAGTGTGGGGCGGCAACCGGACCTGGCGCGGTGCGCGGACTCAAGGCATCCTCACGTCCCTCTTGACCACGCTCCGCCGCCGCGCGAATCAACCGCTCGCCTGACTCACCCGACTCCTCACCAACCCCCATGCCCGTTCAACTACCCGCATAGAGCGGTAAACAATTACCACTGACGTAGGTCAGCATTTCATTTAGCAGGCGTCTTGTGTAGCCGCATCTATGTAACCGAATAGCGTAAGGTCTTTTCCAACCAACTCATTCCAGGTGCAAAAATCATTTGTGTTGTGTCCATCAAAACTGACAACCCTTTTATAGGATTTCACAATCATCCTGCTTGGCTCGGCTTCGCTTATCGTGTTGGCTAGGCGAAGTAATTTGTTGAAAAACCTGGCGGATACCGGCTCGTTGCTCTTGACCCGCCCCCCGGAGTGATACCAGTTTCTAAGTTAGAGTTTCCTTCTTTGGCCTTGCCCCCAAGTTTGGTCCACTTGGAATGCGAGTTTTCTCTTTATCAGG
>JALCBR010000126.1 GCA_028066245.1 Pirellulales bacterium
TTGTCAGGGTTTGTGTACGTCGTCAACTTGCGCAGGTCGACGTCCTTCAGCAATCCCGCATGCCGGGCCTCGGCCCGCTCATCGACCCAACGCGGGCCCTTGAGTACGAGCATTCGCCTAAACAGCCCCCAATGCGCATGAAAGCTGGACAACAACTTGCCGATCTTTGCCACGGCACGGACGACAAGCGTATCGAACGTGTGGCCCTGCTTGAACAGTTCCTCGGCACGCTGAGGATAGACCTCGATGGGGAGCTCTAACTCTTTGACAATCTCCGCCACCGCAGCGGCTTTCTTGCCGATGGATTCTGCAAGTGAGATGGAGACATCCGGGCGCAAGATGCGCAAGAGAACTCCTGGGACGCCGCCCCCGGTTCCAACATCCAGAACATCCTCGCCCGGAGACAAGGCGGCGGCAAAAGCCAGCGAATCGAGCACGTCACGCGATGCAAACAGCCGGTTTGTTGTGTGCCGTGTCAGATTGAGTCGCTCATTCCGATGCCACAACGCATCGCGGTATGATGCAAGCTCCGAGACCTTCTCAGGCAGCATGGGAATGCTAAGCCGATGCAATTCCGCGGAGAGTGAAACAGTTTCCTCCAACTCGCTTGCAGAGGGCCCGGCAGGAGTGTCATCCATAATGGGTGGCGACTTGCGAAATCTAGAGATGAGGTTGCCTACCCACTTACACTAGCTGAGGATCATTGACGTGACGCCAACGCGCATTGTCGATGAGTACATTGGGGCATGCCGTTGAAGTTGCGCACGCGAAGTTTTTACTCTGACGGACGTCATGGAAAAGGTCCGATCGGGGGTGTTTCCATCGATGATGAACGCCCCGTCGCGTGGTCTGCAGGATGATAGCTCGCTTGGCTTGCCTTGACGACATCTCCCCATGAAAAATATTCCGGCTTGAACTTTCGTTGAGAAAGCAATTCAGCCTGATCAAACGCGTGGGGCGATTCCAGATTGCCATTGGAGCCGAATTGCACCAGGCTCAACCCACGCACGCCCGCGTTCTCGCTCTCCCGCGGTCCAAACTCCCAAACCCCCAAATACGAAGTCCCCACGACACCGTACCGCTGGTCCAATTTCCGGACCAGTGAGATTGGGAAGCTCGTTGGTGGACTGTAATACTGTGTGAAGATGGCTCCCAATTGCCCTGGTACCGCCAAAGAAGGCAGGCTCGGCTTGGCATCATCAAATGACAATTTCCAAAAGTCGGAAGCTGGCTCAACCCGCTGAATGCGAAACACGTCTTTCCAGGGAACTTTCCAACTGCCGTACCGATCTTTCAATTGCGCGGCGACTCTCCCCAGCGCGTTGATTTGCTCTACCGGCTTATTGACATACTCTGGCAGCAAAGACTCGCCTGGGTAATCAGATTCATGAATTTCAAAATACCAGGCTTCACACAGCGTCGCTTGCGTGGACTCGGCCGTGACTCGGAAGTCCCAATCAAGCAGATGCTCGACATACGGTCGCACCTTTGCCGCAAGTTCAGGTTGGTTTTGTTCAAGCGACTTGAACGCCTCGCGCAGCCGCGGTAGCTGCCGAGATGCCCAGTACATCTTGGTGTCGAAAGCCATTTCCGCGACGAGAGCGAGATCGAAGTCTCGCCGTTCATCGAGAATCTCGCGGGACCGCATTGCGCGACGGCGATCATCCTTGGCATCTTCCACCATGTAAGTGGGGAAGTTCCGCGGCAGCGGGTTCTCTGCGCTTGTGGTCAGAAATGGAGATGAATTGCAGTTCTGTACGTAGCCGATTGGTGGGTTGACCAAACGTGGCAATTCTTGGGGGTGGTGCAGCCCACGCGTCCAGTCTAAATCGGGATTTGCCCCATCGACAGGCTTGGTCCAATCAGGTCCCTTCTGACGCCGAGGGACCGTGCCGGTGTAGTAGTAACCGATGTTGCCATCGACGTCGGCATAGATCACGTTCATCAGGCTGAACTCGTTCAGATCGAGCGCCTCTTCAAATTCAACCAGATCCTTGGCGCGCATCATATGCGTAAGTTGTCGCAACCGGCTGACCGTGTGCAAGCCGGCAACGTTGGCCGAAAGAAAGCTCCGCTCACCCTCTCGCTTGACGATGGGACCATGGTGCGTCTTGCGGAACGTATGCTTTTCCTCTCGGATCTTTGAGCCGAGCTTGACGCGAATCGCCTCGGTCCACTCGACCGCGCGACGGTACTTGCCGGCATATCGGTAGGCTAGCGGGTCGTCAGGATGGTCAAACGTCTCTCGCCAGACATCGGCGATGTCTGGCTCATTGGTTGTCAACGTCCATCCCAAGCGGTCATTGTGGCCCAACGTCGGCAAAGGACTGCCATACAACCCGGCGCCGATAAAATTCAGGCCTTCTTGCTCGCTGCGCAGGTGAACCTCGCACATTTGGCCAAAGCCAAACCAAGGCTGATGCGGATTGGCGAACAGGATCGTCGAGTTGTTGCGCGAACGCTGGCGTCCAATGGCCCAACCATTGGAGCCAGTCTCAGACCAGATGCGCTCGTTTGTCCTGGGAACAAAGCTGTCATGCAGCCGGGTGTAGCGGAATGTGGTCTCTAAGACAATTTGTCGCCCAAAGGCCACCACATGCCATGGCTCGAAGTGCTTGATCAAGCGCGGCTTAACGTGAGGGTGGGTCCTGAGGAAGTAATTCAATCCGTTCGCATATGCGACGCACAGTCGTTGTCCCTCCACGTCGAGCGACGCGAAAGCCTGGCGAGATTTGGGCACAATCTCAAACGCCCGATTGAGTAGATCTGAGTTCAAGCCGGACGGCCCGTAGACCTCTGCGTAACGCCCCAGGCCCAAGATGTACGAGTCCTCAATCTGCCAGAAAAAATCCTCCGCCTGAGCGTAAGCCAATCCAAAGACCGCTGCTTCTAGCGTAGGCCCGCTAATGTGAGCGACGCCAAATTCATCACGAACGATCGTTGCGGCGTGAGCAAGTTTGTCGGCCGCCAGATCCGGATGAGTTCCACAGGAGCTTTGCGTAGAATTGGTCGGCCCTGCGACGGGCGTCTGTTTCTCTGTCGTCCGCTGGTGTGACGCAGCCTGGCAAGCGAACTGCCCCGTTGACAGTCCCAGACACACCAGACAGGCAGACACTAACCCCACAGACGTTGCCCACACCCAGATGCGAGGATGCCAAGCGGTTGACAACCGGTGCAGGGGCCGCAGCGCAGCGTTAACGAGTGACCTTAACAACGTGCGTTGTCCCCAAGTCGAGAGGTTGCATAACCTTTAGGAGGGAGCAGCTTTATCGTGTTCGCGATTAGTGAATCGCCTCACATGCTGCCTAGCCGTATAGTTTACTTTTGCTACCCGGCTTTCCGCAACTGGCCAACCGCGCCCGCTTGGCGCATCGACGGTCGCGTGGTCAGATGCAGTCTCCTCAGCATTTGTACCGGTTGGAATTGCCGTCAGCGAGATTCGCAGCTCGGCCCGTAGTTTGTTTGCATTGAGTGTCACTGATTCACACGAGAACGAACCCCGTTGAGCAATTCGCTGATTGAATCAACCGGGTCGTTCCGCCCGATGCTTCGCCTGGCCGTTCCCGTGCTGATTGAGCAGACGCTGGGACTGCTGGTGTACTTGTCAGACACCACGCTTGCCGGTCAATATCTGGAACAACGCCACCTGACTGCGATGACGCTGGTGGCCTATCTGATGTGGCTCGTCCCCAACATTTTTATGCTCGTGGCGATCGGCTCGACCGCTGTCATCGCGCGAAATATCGGCGCAGGCAAAACGCAGGCTGCGGCTCACGCCACCAACCAATCTCTCTTGCTGGGGGCCGGCCTGGCGTTGATTTCGATGGTCTCGATCTATGGGGCCATGCCGGCACTGGTTGCGGCGATGGGGCTGGACCAGCCTGAAATCGCTCCGCTGATCGAAGAGTATATGAACATCGTTGTGATCGCGATTCCGGGAATCATGCTCACGCAAATTGGACCGGCATGTTTGCGCGGTGCTGGCGACATGAAATCCGGTTTGTTTGCCATGACGATCGTCAACGCCATCAACATCGTCTTGAGTTGGGCCTTCATCAAAGGGTGGTTCGGCTTGCCAGTTCTCGGCTGGCGGGGGTTGGCGATAGGAACGGCTGCGGGGCATTGGACGGGCGGACTCATCATTCTGGCCATGTTGGTGCGAGGCAGAGCCGGCTTGCGGCTCAACCGTGCTTGTTTGCGGCCGGATCGGCAGATGTGTCGCCGACTGCTGCGAATTGGCGTTCCCGGCGGTGGGGACGTGATTACAGTCATTCTTTGTCACCTCTGGTTCCTCTCCATCATCACGCGGTTGGGTGAAGTCCCAGCGGCTGCGCACGGGGTGGCCATTCGCATTGAAGCCTTGGCCTATCTGCCAGGGCACGCTTTTCAGATGGCCGCTGCTACCCTTGCTGGGCAGTACCTCGGCGCCAAGGATTATTACCGTGCTGGCAGAAGCGTGACGATGGCGCTCGCCGTTGGCGGAGCGATCATGACCGTTGCAGGGCTTGCGTTCTTCTTTGCCGGCCGGTTCCTTGTCTTGATCATGGTCGACTCCTCCAAAACGGAAGTCATCGAGATTGCCGTACGGCTGTTGCAGATTGTCGCTGTGGCGATGCCCGCTTTGGCCGGGTCGATGATCCTGGCTGGGGCTTTGCGCGGGGCAGGCGATACCCGCTGGCCGCTCCTGTTTACGCTCATCGGCTTACTTGGCATGAGGATTCCGCTGGCTTACTGGCTCACCTTGGACTCAATGTTCGGAATCGACGGCGCATGGTATGCCATGGTGGTTGACGTTTGGCTGAGATGTCTCTTGATTGGATATCGATTCCGGCACGGCGGCTGGAAGATGACAAGCGTATGAGTCAGTCGCTCGGCCAAGCATTCATTGCCATTTCTGTTTCAGCGGGTGTACGCCGTGGTTACGGTGACGTAACTTGTCTTTTTCCGCCAACTGTTGCTTGACCCCTCACGCGCCCACTATGTCCGAACTCGCCGTCCAAGATGTCACCAAGGAGTTTCCAACCCGGGGAGAACCGCTGTTGGTGTTGCGTGGTGTCTCGCTGACGCTGAAATCAGGCGAGAACATGGCCATCATCGGTCCCAGCGGAAGCGGGAAGAGCACGCTGCTCCACATCATCGGAACTCTTGATGATCCCACTTCCGGTACTGTGACCTTGGACGGGCAGAACCCCTTCGCGCTCGCCGAACCTGAGTTGGCACAGTTTCGCAATCAGAAAATCGGCTTCGTGTTTCAAGACCACCACTTGCTGCCGCAATGCACGGTCTTGGAGAACGTGCTCATTCCCACGATCGCCACTGGCGGGCCTTCAAGGGAGCTGAGTGGTCGCGCCAAAGAGTTGATCCGTCGTGTTGGGTTGGACGATCGATCCGACCACAGGCCGGCGGAACTCTCCGGCGGAGAGCGGCAAAGGGCGGCCATTGCCAGAGCGTTGATTCTCAGCCCTGCGTTGATCCTGGCGGATGAACCGACGGGAAACCTGGACCGTACAACCGCGTCATCCATTGCTGACCTACTCGCTGAGATCCAGCAGGAAGAGGAGGTCATGCTGATCGCTGTTACACACAGCGCCGCCCTGGCTTCAACAATGAACAAACGGTTTGTCATTGACGACGGTCGGCTGCAAGTTGACAGCTAGAGCATTTTTCTACCTACCGTGCGGAGTATCCGCAGTGGCGGAAGTAGGCTTGGCGGTATTGGGATGTGAACTTGTCGAGGAGTTTGCCGAGCGTGTCTTCCAACGCGGTGACGGTGTGAGCAGCCACCGCGCGAAGAAGGCTCTTTAGCTTCGCGAGCGCCAGTTCGATCGGGTTCAAATCAGGGCTGTAGGGGGCCACGAGCGTTGCGCCGGCGGCTTCACCCGCTTCAAGGAAGACCAACCGAAACGGTGTAGTTGAGCCTGCCAGAACTTCCACAGCCAGCGATGTTCAGCAACGTCGGGCCGGTCTTGTTCGGCCGCGCGAGTGAGCCTACCCCAACATGACGCGCTAGCGGAACAGCAATCGGACAGGCGTTCTAGACGAGTCAACAATTGGCGCGCCTGAGATTCGCCTTCTTCGAATGAGGAGCTGACAATCGGACGAAGCTCGCCTCCCGTTGTGAGACATCTACGGCAGTGTCGTTCGCGACGAGCCGTTCATCGGGATCGTACAGCAGATCGAAGAGTGGTCTAGATAACGCTGAGCAGCATCGCCAATCCGACAGCGCTCACGGCAGCGCCGCTGAGCCGTAAGGGAATGCGATTTCCTGTTGAGGTGAGGACCAGGCCTCCAACGATGCCAGCGACATGCAGCGCAACCGTCGATAGCAAGAGACCGCCAACGTATGGGAGCGGAGTACCCCCAGCGCTCAACTCTGAGACATGCGCATAGCCATGAAAGAGCGCGAAGAGCGCAACCAGTCCGGTCGCAACAGACAACCGCGTGAGGTCAGCGGCCGCAATCAAAATCCCCAAGATCAATACGGAACTGATGGTTCCGTACTCAATGACGCCGGTCAGATCAGCGCTTGCCAGACCGAGCGCGGAAAAAACACTCGAAGATGCCATCAGGCAACCGCTAAACATGGCAAGGAGGAACGTCGCAGGCAAAGTCAAAAACGCTCGTCCTTGATGTCGCACGGCCAACAATCCCACCGCAAACATCGCCAGCAGGTGGTCCCAACCCATGAACGGATGAGTGAAACCATCGCCGAAGTGGTCGCCAAGATGGCCTGGATGGGCACTTGAAACGGTCGTCAGTCCCAAGACCAGGGTCGCTGCGACTGCCACGATCAAGAATGATTGACGCATCAGGTTGGCCTCCGTCGCTTGCACTTGCTATTGGTGAATTTGCCCGAGCAAGAGCTTACCGCAGAACGAGTCTTTGGCAAACCCAACAGAAGTAAGCCGGGAGTATCACTAACGCTCGACCGCATCGTCCAAGAGCAAAAACTCGATCCGGACGGCGGCCAGATGGGCGTCTTGCAACGCCTGCAAATAGAGTTGCTTGAATTCAAAGAGAGACTTTTGCGCGGTCAGTACGGCCGTGTAGTCAACTTCCAGTTGCTCATACGCGGTCGTTCTGAGGGCCAAGACGTTTTTTGCCACACCAAGAACTTCCCGATCGTACCAGTCCGTCTGTCGCAAAGCGGCCTCATACTGTCGGAACACGTCCGCAAGCCGCCGTTCTAGGCTCAACACGATCCGGTCACGGTTGCGTTCCGCTGCGGTCAGCGCTGATCTTGCCGCTAACACGGCGCCCTGGTTGGCATCATTGACTGGGATCTCAAATGACATCTGCACATTCGCGATTGTGTTGTCGCTCATGTTGCTGTGCGCTACAGCCGCTTGGAGGTTGACGTTGGGAACTGGCTCGGCCGCCTGGCGTTCCAAATTCCACCGAGCGGCGGCAATTTGCCCATCCGCAGCTTTGAGAAGTGGGCTCTCTGAAAAGAGTCGGTGCAGGCTGGATTGCCATTCAAACAGGGGCACGGTTCGTTCCAGTGTTCCTGCCAGTGGACCTTGGCTCAGTGGTTGGCCACCGGTTGCCACAGAGAGCCGCCTCCAGGTGGCGTCAAGCTCGGCGCGCGCTGTATCGACCAGGATGCCCGCGGTGTTCGCTTCGTTCCTCGCTTGCAGCCGATCAACCGGTGCGCTTTCTTCGGCCAAGACCATCGCGTTGGCGATGTTGAAGCCATCTTCTGCGATCCGGAGAATTTCTTCGGCCAGTTGCAGTCGTTCTTGCGCAACCAGAGTATTGATGAAGGCCAACCGCACATCTGCCAACACACGGAGTTCGGTCGCCCGCCAAGCTTCTTCCGCAGCACGGATTTCGGCCGCGATTGAAGCCTGCGATAAATCAAGCTTACCCGCGGTGATGAACTCGCGCGAGTAGATCAAGCCATGCACACCGGCAGTTCCTTGGTTACCGATTTCTTGGCCAAGGTAGCCGATTCTTGGATTGGGACGCAGGCCAGCCTGCAAGTGACGCCCGCGTGCCACCTCCACACGCGCCGCGGCTTCCGACAGCGCGGGGTGCCTACTCAGGGCAATCGCCTGCAAGTCCGCAAGGCCCAACGGGTGCGGAGAGCCCTGCGGTACAGATACCTCGGTCGAGAAGACCGGCCCATCAACTGGCCGCTGAACGACATCCTCAATCTTGGTGGGGACAACCGCTGCATCGTTCAAAACAGTGAGTGGGCCCGGGGATTGGGGACCTTCCACGCGGCTTCGTGCTAAGGGCGGTCCTGGCATTTGCGCGATCATCGGCGACACGAGAGCGAGGCTCAACATGCCAACGCCGGCTGCCAACGCGTTCTTGACCGCCTTTTGCAAAGAAAGTCTCCACGTGCAACGAGCAAAAAATAACCAGGCTCTCGAACTTCATCGGACTCGATCTGTGCTGGCAATCAATCAACTTTGCGGATCGGGAGAACGCGCCTTGCGTGCATCGCTAGCAACACGTGGGTTGACCGCAGCGTTGATTGCCTGGAGAGGAATGGCGCATCGCTGGCGTTGACCTGGGATTCGTTGGATTCATCGCAACAGACTACCATCTGGACATTGACCGAACGGCGATCCGCGTGATGCGCTTGGGAAGGGCTTTCTTGCCACCTCTTGGCTTTCGCGTGCTGGCATGCTAGACCATGCGATCCGCCTGTCTGTTTGCCAGAGTGACACACGCCGTTCCGGATTGAAGCGATGCGCAAACTGCCTCTCCTCTTTGGATTGCTGGGGCCCGGCATCCTGGTGGCCGCAACAGGTGTTGGAGCGGGTGATCTTGTCACAGCCAGCCTGGCCGGCAGTCGTTTGGGTTTAGCCCTGTTGTGGGCTGCGTGGGTCGGATCAGTTCTCAAGTGGTACCTGAATGAAGGTATCGCGCGTTGGCAGATGGCGACCGAAACGACGCTGCTGGAAGGCTGGGTCGAGAAACTCGGTCGCTGGGTGCAATGGCTGTTTATCGCTTACCTGGCTGTTTGGTCGTTGTTTGTCGCCGGGGCAATCATGTCTGCCATCGGCGTGGCAACCGTTGGCTTGTTCGGCCTGGAAGACCACCCTTCCGCTACGGCACTGGGAAAGATCTTTGGCAACGTGTTCTCACTTGTCGGCATCGTCCTTGTGCTCGTCGGCGGTTTTCGGGTGTTTGAAGTCGTAATGTCGGCGTGCATTGGCGTGATGTTCATCGCCGTGGTGTCAACGTCCCTATTACTGCCGGAAACAGATTGGTCCGGCATCGCCAGGGGACTGATTCCGGGGCAGATTCCCGAGTTCAGCGGCGTTGGGCTCAAGTGGCTGATCGGGGTGCTCGGTGGTGTTGGTGGAACGGTCACACTGCTCTCGTATGGCTACTGGATTCGTGAACGCGGGCGACGCGGCGAAGCTGGCTTGCGCGCCTGCCGAATCGATTTGACCGTCGGCTATGCCATGACGGCCATCTTTGGCATCGCGATGATGATTGTCGCTTCGCGCATTGAACTGCCCAACGACACGAAAGGGACGCGTGTGCTGGTGCAATTGGCCAAAGAGTTAGAGAGTTTGTTCACAGGCGGGCGGCTGGTGTTCCTGATTGGTGCCTGGGGGGCGATCTTCTCCAGTTTGCTGGGCGTTTGGCAAAGCGTTCCCTACCTATTCGCTGATTTCCTTTCGCTTTGCCGTGGTCAGAAACCCGAAGAACGCAGGGCGATCGATTTTGACCGCACTAAGGCCTACCGCATTTACCTTCTGGCTATCGGCATCGTGCCGGCTCCGCTGATCTGGTTCTATTCGCTCGCAGATGTGCAGTTGGCCTACACAACCTTGGGCGCCGCCAGCATGCCGCTTTTAGCGTTGACGTTGTTGCTGCTCAATACACGCAAAACATTCGTTGGAGAACGCTATCGCAACAACTGGGCGACAAACGTGATCCTCGTCCTAACGCTCGCAGCGTTCCTATTCTTTGGCGGCTACCAAATTTGGGAGAAGCTAAAAGGGTCGTCATAGGTCGAGAACCACCCGCCGCCTAGCGGTAAGTTGATCTTCCAGCCGCTGCGCGAGCCCATTGGAAGGATTCCCCGTAGTGGCATGGAAAAGCGCAGCGACTTGTGAGCCGTGCAAGATCACTCCTACTCGGCTCGGGCTTAAACGCCACGACGACGCATCACCA
Source organism: Pirellulales bacterium (assembly GCA_028066245.1). GTDB lineage: Bacteria > Planctomycetota > Planctomycetia > Pirellulales > S012-138 > CALJLD01. The sequence goes on from JALCBR010000126.1 coordinate 10,141, forward strand.
GACGCTGAATCATGAGTCGAGAACATCACCTTGATTGGTGTTCTATTCAGCGGCAGTTTCATCGCTTCGCGGGCGCGTGATGGAATTGCCGTGACGTTCCCCGCGCGGCCTGCTCTCAGGCGTACGGGCGAAATTGACATTGGTCAAATTTTTCCATCCTCCA
>JALCBR010000127.1 GCA_028066245.1 Pirellulales bacterium
GTTCGTGTCGGCATGTTGGTGTTGGCGGTCTTGCTGGCGATCTATGCCGCTGTTCCCGGCACGGCGCAGGAACTCACGCCGCGCCGCTTGGCTGCATCTCTTGAACACAGCAACACCCTCGAATCGCGGATTATTCCCGCGACCGATCACTTTGAGATTCGCGCTTTGCCGTATGATCATGCCGCGGACTGGGGAGGCTGGCTGCTCTTAGCTACCGCAACTCTCCCTTGGCTTGTGGCACAGTGGGAAAAACGGCATTCGATCAACGTAATGGGTTTGATGCTTGGAGCTGCGGCCGTTTGCCCGCTTCTGGCGACGATGTTTGAAGTTGATATTGCCGTAGCTTCCGCGTGGCGATGGCTTTCCGCTGGCTTGTTTCTGTTGACCGCAGGTTGCATCTGGGGGCGAAGGCATATCGCAGCTTGCGGAACGATGTTAGGTTGGCCGCCTGACGGCAAGCTGCTGACAGGGGCGAGCACGAAACGCATCACGACCGCACTCATTGTGCTATCTGCCGCTCCGCTGGCCGGAATGCTTACATACATCTCTCTGGCAGCTCTCGCGCAGTCCTCCTTGGATCTGACGGTCCGCGTTGTGTTCCCAGTTACAGTCGCAAGCATTGTAATGGGATTCATCATTTGGAGTGTTCTGCGCGGTGAACAGTCTCAGTCGAGCGAAGAACGGTTAGTATGGCGGGGCGTTGCAAGTCGTTTAGCGGCCATCATGGGGGCAGCGCCGCTTGTGGTTGTGAGCATGTACGCCGTGACAGTGGCGTTACGAGGCAATCCAATTGCTGGACCGGAGCCTGACACGCTGTTTCACGTGATGGGGCGGGCTGTGTCTTACGCCGTGCCACTGCTGCTGGGAGCGCTGGCGTTGTCTGGGTTTGCCGTTCGTGAGCGTTCGGCGAAGTTCGCCCTTGCTGCCGGACTGTTCTTTAACGCCAGTGCGACAGCGGGGTATCTACTTGTTGCGGCCAAGGGTGGCAAACCGCTGGATGTGGAACTGTGGATTCGCGTCGCGCAGTTTAACGCTATTGTCAGCGGCCTATTTGTGCTCGCATGGAGCTATGCCTTGCGGTGGTCGCGGCAGACACCCCCCCCGGACAATCTACCAGGAAACGCTAGTGATGAATTGACGGCGATCTTGCGCCGCTCGGGCATGTTGACGACGTATGCATTGTTCTCCGTGGCCTTGCATGCCTTGCCCATGACGTTTGGTCTAGTCAGGCTTTTCATTAATCCAACAGATGTAGCCGAAATCGCCGTAGTCGCTGGCGGCTGGGGCTGGAGCATGTTGCTTGTCGTCGCGCTGGCGTGTGTTTCCGCGGTTAGATCGATCGGTCTGCGTGTTGGTGCCGCATGGTTTTCGATCGGATGTGTTGCGACGGTTTTCATGGCGATCTTTCAACTGGCTCGCTTCGACCGCGGTGATTGGTTGGCGTATCACAGTTTGCTGATCTCACTGACCGCGGGTAGTTGGTTCATCTTGCTGGTGGATATTTGGCAACGGCGGCGGCTCGACTTAGTAGCGGTGAGCGCGCCGAGGGCTGGCCGTTCTGTAGAACTTGCGAGTTCAGTTCTGGCAATCACCGCGATAATTTTCGCCCTGCGTGAAGCCGTTTCGCAGACCCATCTGTGGTGGAGTGCAGCAACGATGATCGCAATCGCGGCGTTGGCAGCGGCGTTCGGTTTTGTCCGCTTGCGACGCTGGCCCGCTTATGCGTCTACGTGCATGATGGCGATGGCCACAGCCCTGGCGTGGTGGCAATTTGCCAGTGATGGTTTTGCGTTTGTCGGCCGGACCGTGTTGGATCTCGCCAATTGCATCGTCATCGTCCAAGGCCTGGCATGTGTTGCTTGGATAGGCTTGGAACGTTCGATTACCGTAAGCAAGCAACAGTCCAACAACGAACAATCCAGCAGGAGAACTTGTATAGTCGGATGCCATCGAGTGATCGCGGCGCTGGCTCTGATCGCAGTTTTGGGACAGGTTGTGCTGCAAATACTTTCCCAAGCTGCCGTAGGTTGGAGTCCATTGAACACGGCGATCTTGTGGATGACAATTATCTCGGCAGGTGTCGGTTGTGTAGCATGTCTCTGGGATGCGCGATGCAAATCGACCGTGGCTAAACTCTATATCGGCGGGTTGGTCGTCGCAGGGATGGCATTGGGACAGTATCAGCTTTCGCCGAAGATGATGCTGTGGATAGGAACCATCTTCCTTTCTGCCTACGCGTTGTTGACAAGTTACCTGTGGAGCCGCCGCCAAGGTTTGGCTACTTTTGCGAGACGACTCTCAATCCCGGTCAGCGACAATGAGTTTGCGGGGCAACGCTGGCTTGTGCAGTTCAATGGACTATTGATTGCCGCAGTGTTGACGACAGCGACGGTGGTTGTTCTCAACTATGGTGAACAGTCGCAACGGCTGGCCGTTGGCCAAGCGGCGCTGCTACAAACCCTGTCGCTGGGCATGCTTGCTCGGGGCGAGCGTCGCTCGCAACTTCAATTGGCGACACTGGTGGCCGCTGCGCTAGCGAGTGTTTTATGGGGATGGGCTTGGCTTGCTCCCCCACAGGCAGGACCGCTGTTGAACCACGGCGTGGTCGTCACCATCGTGCTGACAACGTTGACTGCACTGTATGGTTTGGGGTTGGCGAAGTTCTTCCCCCGCCAGACCGAATGGACATCTGCGGCGGGACGGCTCGTTCCCAGCTTGGCGTCAGCAACAATCATTGCGTTGGCGGTTGTCCTCGGGGCCGAGGCAAGCTACTTCGTTGCAGGAGATGCCATTCCCATTTCATTAGCAGGCATCATTGCGGTTGGCTGCTGTTTGGCGCTGCTGTCCGCGGCGGTCTTGGTTGCCGCGCTGGTCCCAGGACGAGATCCGTTCAAGCTCTCTGATCGTGGCCGGATGAATTACGTATATGCCGCAGAAGGATTGTTGGCGCTGCTCTTCGCTCACATTCGGCTCACGCTCCCCTGGCTGTTCCACGGCATCCTAACGCAGTACTGGCCACTATTGATTGTTACTCTCGCTTTTTGCGGAGTCGGGCTTGCCGAGGTCTTCCGACGACAGCGCCGCGACGTGTTGGCCGAACCGTTGGAACGAACAGGCGCAGCACTGCCATTACTTCCAGCCTTGGGGTTTTGGTTGGCCCCGCAGGGGGAATACTCACTTGTGCTGTTGGCTGTGGGAGCAGTGTATGCGTCCCTCGCCATCATGCGGCGCTCATTCGGCTTTGGAGTTCTCGCCGCACTGGCTGCCAACGGAGCTTTGTGGTTCCACCTTTCGGGAATCAATGGATTGGAATTCTGGCGTCATCCGCAACTTTGGATGATCCCTGGTTCGCTTTGTTTACTGGGCGCCGCGTACATAAATCGCCAACAACTCTCTGAAGGACAGATGACGTCCATTCGCTACTTCTCAGCCTCAATGATCTACTTGGCATCAACGGCAGACGTGTTCCTTAACGGCGTTGCTGAAGCGCCGTGGCTGCCATTGGTCTTGGCCGCGCTATCGATCATCGGCGTCTTGGGTGGAATGTTGCTCCGCGTTCGCGCGTTTCTGTTCTTGGGAACGTCATTCTTGCTTCTCTCCTTGTCGACCATCATCTGGTATGCGGCAGTTGACCTGCATCAAACGTGGCTGTTGTGGCTCACGGTTGTCGCCATCGGTGTGGCCATTCTGGCGCTATTCGCGCTTTTCGAGAAGAAGCGGGAAGATGTGCTCAAGGTGCTCAATGGATTGCGGAACTGGTCGCCTTGATGTTCAACTTTGATGAATGTCACCCAGCCAGCGCAGCAAGAGCCTGCTCGAGAGCTTCAATCACAAAGCTAAAGAGAGAGCGTGCCAACTTTGTGCGTGCGATCTGCTTCAACCAGTGTTCATTTCACTGACTTACTCGGGAAGGGTCGCTGACTTGCGAGCCTTGCGGACCTGCAAGTATGCGTAAAAACCGAAGGAACCGATCAACGCAAAGGGCATCGACATCATAAACAGGATGCTCCAGAAATAGCCACTGACGATGTCGCCACCATTTGATCCCGAGGATAGCGCCTCCTTGCACATTGGGCAGGCGGTGGCTGGCAGCGCACTGGAAGCCACCATCAGCAACGCCACAAAGACGATCGCCAATATTCGCCGGACACATGCGTGCATTGATGAATTTGCAGTATTCATGACGTTCATTATCTCAATTCTCGGCGATTTCGCCATGGGGATTCAGTGATTCCCCACCGGCATTCAGGAATGACACAGCCCGATGACAAAAAGCAACCGGCTGCTAACCCCGGGCGCCGGGGAGATGGTATAGCATGAAGTAGATGATCACTCCCGTTATCGAAACGTAAACCCAGATGGGGAATGTCCAACGCGCCAGCCGACGGTGTGCGACGCGCCGACCCTTGAGCCCCAGGACGATGGTGACAATTGCCAAGACCGGGACAATCGCCGCTAAGACAATATGCGTAAAAAGGATAAACCGATAGACAGTGCGAACCGCTCCGGTGAGCTGAAACGCAACATGCCCTGCGACGTAATGATACGTCAGGTAGCAGGTGAGAAAGAGTATGGAGACGCCAAACGCCGAAAGCATGACGTTTCGGTGCGCGCGGACGTTGCCTCGACGGATGAGCGTAAACCCGTTGATCAGCAGCAACAGCGCCAGAGTATTCAATCCAGCGTTGATGCTGGGAAAGGTCTCCCGGATAAATTCAATCATTCTTTTGCTGCCCGTTATCCATGGCATCAGATGTAATTGATTCCGCTGACGGTTCTTCATCTAAGACCTTTCGGAGTTCGGTTTTGAACCGTAGAACCTCGCGATCCCAGGAACTGCTGATTGCGGCGCGGACCACACCCTGCCGGTCAACAATCATCAGCCGGTCTGAGTGTGTGATCTTGCCGAAGGGCACCTTAAAGTATCCAGTGGCAATCTCCTCAATCTTGTATTCTCGCCCTTCGGGTTCGGTCAGGAATATCCAGCGCTGGGGATCAATGCCGCGAGCTTCTACGTAGCTCGTTCGGGCATAGCGGTCCAGTGTTGCCAGGTCATCCTTCTTTGGGTCAACGCTGATACTGACGAACTTAACGGGATCATTAGGAAAGTCTTCTTGAATCAAATCGGCGATGGTGCTGTTCAAGTTGATGCAAGCGCCGGCACATTCCGTGAAGAAGAAGCTGGCAACCCACACTTCCCCCTTGAGGTCACTGGCGTGGAATTCACTTCCGAATCGATCCGTAAGTGTGAAATCCGCGATGACTGGAGTAGAAGGCTTGGCGGTAGGGCGTTTCTCGTTTGCGTAGTAGCCGTAGGCAACATATGCGCCTAGGCCCAGGCCAGCGCATATCAACAACCCGAGGAAGAACTTATAGCTGGATGAACTCATTTGCGCACACATCCTTTTCGCTAGGAGCGAACGTCGCCGCGAACCCGAGCTTGAGCGATACGGCAACTCGCCCAAAACATAACCGCACAAAAGGCAAAGCTGACAAGCAGTGATACCGCCAAGCCAGGTGTCCCCGCCGCAATTCTTTCTTCCGATCCTAGGTAGAGCAACCAGCGAAACCCGGCCATCAGGTAAGTCATGGGGTTGACAGCCATGACCCAGGCGAGCCAGGGGTTGCTGGCGGGGAAGAACGCCCCGGAAAGCAACCACATGGGAATCAGGAATACGCTCATCACCGCGTGGAATCCCTGCACGGAATCCATTCGCCATGCCAGAATGAATCCCAAACCGGTCAATGCAACCGCGCAGATCAACAAAAACGCCATGCCGGCCAAGAGCCCCAACGCGGGGAATGGCATCCCCCAAATCAAGCCCAGCGCCAAAAAGACAACAGCTTGTGCCATAGCCAGCGAAGCTCCTCCCGCGAGCTTGCCTGCCACCAAGGAAAACCTGGGAATGGGCGCCACCAAGACTGATTGCATGAATCCTTCGCGACGATCCTCGATCACTGAGATGGTTGTGAAGATGGCCGTGAAGAGCACAATCAGCATCATCGTTCCAGGAAAGAAGTATTCCAGGAATTGCACATCACTTGTGCCGGCAGCGGTGAATGACTCTTGCAAGCCCGCACTGAGAAAGACCCAGAAGATCACGGGCTGGCCGATCGCTCCAATCACACGGTTTCGTTGCCGCACGAAGCGCAACCACTCGCGATAGCCCAAAGACCACGCAGCCAGCCCGGGATGAGAGGTCACGCCAGACATCGGCGTGGTTGTCGATATCCGTTGCACTGGAATGTTCCGTTCTGGAGTATCGTGCAGAGTACTAGCCATTCCGCACTCCTTTACGATTCGCTCGACCCTTCGCGTCGAGCGAATCGCCATCAGCAGGTCGATTCCAAAATCGATGTCCGGTGCGGGCGACAAAAACATCTTCCAGTGTCGGTTTGCCGAGCCGCAGTTCCGAAACCATCGGTCCGAACTGTTCGAGCAAACTGGCGATCGTTGCCGTTGCATCATCCGCAGTTACATGAATTTCGTCTTCGATCGTTCGCGTTTGTACGTTTAATCTTTGTGCAATTCCTGCGGCAAGTTGCTTTGCGTGATCCGGGATTGGGTGAACGACAATCGATTCTTGGCCCACTTCCTTTCGCAGCTCTTCTGGTGCCCCGCAAGCGACAATCTGACCTTCCGATAGGATGGCAACACGATCCGCGTGATCTGCTTCCTCCAGCAAATGCGTTGTCAGCAATACGGTCACACCGTGCTCATCTCGTAACTGGCGCAAATAAGTCCAGAAATCGTACCGGGCAGCAGGATCCAAGCCCGTACTTGGTTCGTCCATGAGAAGAATCGACGGACAATGGAGCATCCCTTTGGCCAGTTCCAAGCGACGGCGGAGTCCGCCAGAGAGTGTTTCGACTGAGTCATGCGCGCGATCTGCGAGCCCAAGTTGCGCTAACAGCTCTTGCCCTCGAGTGGTCAGTTCTCGGCCAGAAAGTCCGTACAGCCATCCTTGATGCCGGATGTTTTCCCAGACGCGCAGCTTGGCATCCACGCTGGGCGATTGAAACACAACGCCTAATCGTTTCCGGACCTCCACGGCATGTGTCCGCACGGAAATCGAGAGGATGTCAATCTCGCCCTGCTGGAGCGGAATTAATGTTGCCAACAAGCGAAAGAGCGTAGATTTGCCGCTACCATTTGGGCCCAACAGGGCGAAGATCTCGCCCGAGGCAACATCCAGAGAAAGGTTCGCCAGCGCCTGCCTGGCGCTGTAGGCAAAACTGATGTTGGAAATCACGATGGCAGGCGAAGGGCGCATAAAGCTCTTACGAGCAACCGCGACCAGATGGGAACGCTCCTTCAGAGGTTGCGGTTACGTGAGGAATGATCGGCCTCCTGCCAGGCTTAGTCGAACCCAAGTGGATGACGACGGTTAGTGTGTCCCAGAACTCGCGGTGACCTCATCAGCGGAATCCTCGTCTGAATCAGCATCAGGCATGAACTTTTGTTGTTGTAACGCTGGCGCGCGCCCCCCCAGGATTTCGTCATAGCGATTGCCAACATCCGGGATTAACGCCAGGGTGAGGAACACGGCCATGATGGTTGCCGGAATGGTCAACACGTACTTCCAGTTAGCTTCATATTTCAAATGCATGAAGAAGAGCATGACCAGTGATGCTTTGGCCATGGAGACGGCCATCATCAATGCCCAACCGGCCCTGACACCGATGTTCTCCCGCCAGAAATCGAAATATGTCATGAAAGATGCCGTGGTCAACACGCACAGGGCAGCAAAGATCATCATGTATTTCTTTGTGCCACCGTGGTCGTCATGACCGTGAGCATCATGATCGTTTTCTCCGGGACCGCTTGTTGCCTGATGAGAGTCAGCCATGTCCAACCAATCTATGCAGCGTTTGCCAAATTTCGGGGATCACGTTCATTGACAGTACCCCCCTATTGACATCGGCGATTCTTAGAACAAGTACAGCAACGGAAACAGAAAGATCCAAACAATGTCCACAAAGTGCCAATACAGCCCAACATTTTCCAGCGTTCCGGCACGTTCAACTGTGAGTGGCTTGAGCAACAAGACCGCGAAGGCGATCAAGCCGGCGAGCACGTGCAGCGCGTGAAAACCGGTCATCACGAAATATGTGCTGGACCACATGTGGCCGCTGGAGATGACAATGGGTAATCCGTGCAAAAACTCGTGTTGTTCCGGAAGCGCGACGGGAATTTCCCCTTCATGTCCAGGGACATGAACCGGCAGAATTTGTTCGGCAAGTCTAGCCAACGGTGACTTTGCTCCCACGTGAACTTTGTATGTCCCGGCACTAGTTCTTAATTCAACCAACTGTCCAATGCCGCCAAATTCTCCTTGTGCGAGATCATTCGCATACTGATCAGCCGACGCGATTGCTCCACCACCAATAGATTCCAAGATCGCGTTGTAGGGCACTCCAGCGTGCTCTGCAGGACTGTCCGGCTCAACATATGAGATCCGCATCCCTTGGTCACCTGCTTCCAACACAAGGCCCAAATACGGGCTACCTTCAACGGCATCTGCATTGTTAGCAATCGCAAGGATCTCTGTATCACAGACGCGTTTTTGGTCTGTCCATTGTTCAAGTTCATCTTGAAGTTGCCGGATTTCGTCTTGAGACCCGCCGGCTTCCATCAACTTGTTGATCTCGGCATCAAGCTCAGCCATCTCCAGTTGGATCTCGGCCAAGATCTCGCCTGTTACATAGCGCAGAGACGACGCGTAATAGTCGTCCGCCTCATTGTGGATGTTGTGGTACCGCCCTTCGATGGGCAGTGTCGGATAGATACCGTGACTGAACTTGGCGTCATACTCAAAAGCCTTGATGCCGAGAAAAGCGCATCCCAGAATGAGAGTTGACAACAGCCAAAGCTTGGCCGTACTGGGGTTCTTCTTCTTCGCGCATTCCATGGAGAGCACAATCGTCACACTGGAGCAGATCAAGATAAATGTGTTGAAGAACCCAATGATCTCGCTCAGATGAACATCGTGCGGCTTGGGCCAAGTCGGCGCGCCAAATCGGATTACGATATATACTCCAATCAACGCCGCGAAGAACATGATTTCTGTGGACAGAAATAGCCACAGGAATAACTTACCGTTGGGGATGGGAAGCCCCGGATGGTATTCCAACTGAATATGACCATGTCCGTGAGCATCATGCTCATGCTCGTCATGCCCGTGGTCTTTGTTGTGATGAGTTGCGTCGGCCATCGGAGGGTTCAGTTTGTGATCGAGTTCCGGCAAATAGAGCTGTTAAACCATCGGTCCCAGCAGCAATAGCAGTAACACCGCAGGCAAATAAACCAAGCTCACCCACAGCAACCACCGGGCAGAAGCATTATCTCGGCGCGTGTGGAAATGCAACGCGAAGCTTGCCTGCACAAATCCCAGCAGTGTCACACCCGCCAGGTAGACGCCGCCTGCGGGCACGTCCAGAAGTGGCAGCCAGGCGATCGGAATCAGAGCCAGCGCTGCGGCAAGCGACTGATTGGCCGCACGACGTCCACTGGGATCAACCACCGTCAGCATCTTCATCCCGCCAGCGGAATAATCCTGTCGGTACAGCCAGGCAATTGCCATGAAGTGGGGAAACTGCCACAAGTAGACCAACGTAAACAGCGCGAAAGCAGTCATCCCCAAAGGGCCAGACGCAGCCGCACCCATCAAAGCTGGAATAGCGCCTGCGACGGCACCTACCACGGTATTGATCGGAGATCGCGTATTCACAGGTGGATAAGCCAGCACGTACAG
>JALCBR010000012.1 GCA_028066245.1 Pirellulales bacterium
ACCAGGAGGTGTTTCCAAGAGGGGTGCCAACTGTTCGCTAGACCGTGCCCCAAACGGCGTTCAGGCAAGTGCCCCCGAGAAGCTCCGTTTGGGATCGCGACGCCTCGTTCCGAATTGACGAGGACCGGCTGCGTGCTTCCTTGTTTGGATCCCGTTGCCATTCAATGATGAGTCGACTCAAAAGCGCTCAAGTTGCGCGTGCGAAAAACAGTGACACATCACGCTTACGAGACCGGTGCGGGCTGTTCTACCAGCCCAAATTCGACGATCACTTGGCCCCAACTGCATTCAAACGGCACGCAGATTGGCGTCGCGCCGGAGGGATAGTCAACCCGGTGTGAGCTGCCTTGCACCACAGTGGGAAGACTAACGTTCAACGCCAAGTGCTCTAATTGCGCTTTCGCCGAGCCGGCAACCATATTCGCTAACTCCCCGACCGCATCAATCACATCTGCGTTGACTTCGCCGGGGTGTTCGCCAAGCAGTGCCGCAGTTGCTTCCAGCGCAGTTGCGCGACTCAAACTAATCACCGTTGCACCCTTTGCCGCGCCAGACAGTCCAATGATTCCGCTGATCTCATGCAGCAAGTCGTTTGAGCTTTTGGCGTAGGGTTCGCCTCTGGATAGTGAGCACCCAAGCATCGTTTGGAAAACATCCAAGACGGCTCTGATGAACGGGTTAATGTATTCAACATTCATGACTTCGCTCTCGCTGCGATGGATCTTTAGGACCACCAGTCATTCGAACCGTGTCTTCGTTTTTGTTTTGATGACTCAGCTATCGACCTTGCGCAGCGGACGAATCTGACATGTGCCAGATTCGCTCACATTTCACAAAACTCACATCGCAATCGATCGGTCATCGCCGCGTAGAAGAACGTCGAGCCCCCGGCAAGAAAACTTAGCTCCGCCGGAAATTGCAGGCAAACGGAACGCGGCTGCGACCACCAAGAACTGGTCCCATCACTTCCAATTCATCCGTTAGCATGTATTCTGCAATCAATCGCTATAAAGCAGCCCCCGGGACACTATCGAGGTACTTCTCAACCAAGCGAAATGAGAGAATCGATCAAACACGGCTCGCAAATTGCGGCACTTTCTCGCTGCGGTCGCGAATCCTGTTCCAGGATTGATCCTGTGCGATATGTGTCAATGCGCAGCAGCGACAACGGTTTGGCCTACCGTGTGGTTCCGTCATAACGGCTAAGGCGACCGTATCGCTTGAACCGCTCCTCGGTGTCGTACCAGAATTCCAGGCTGTGCTATCAACTTGTTGGAAATGCCAGCATAGCGTTTCCAACCCGAACCATGCTAAGCGCGTATCGCACACCACCTGCAGATCGCGTTACAATCTTGCCACGGTTTGGAGTCTCATCCTTAGGGATTCACGCAGCGGCTAAGATCTCAGAAATTCTGGTGGATCTGCACGTAGTAGAAATCCGCATCACCGGAAAATGGAACGTTCTGGTGCGTGGTGAAGAAGCCACCGGTCCAAAAATGTGAGTAGCCAAACAAGACGGCAGCTCGTGGCGTAATCGCGTGTTTCAGGATGACATCAAGCTCTTGGCCCAAGTCGCGATTTCCATTCGCGTTGGCCGCAGCCGTCTGCGCCATAACGACGTTGTAAACACCGTCATTGGCATCTTCCTGCTCAAAGTCATGCCACCACAACAGCAGGGTTGTCTTCTCCGCTGGCTTGAGGGTGAGCAGCACATTGAGGTCATTGAGGTTCCGTCGCCCGAAGAGATCCATATAACCCAGATACTTGTGGGCGAGGGGGAACTGGTGGTGATACCCGTTACCGCTGGCATCGCCACTTGCGGAATCGTAGTAGGTCCATAACGTTGGCTTCCATGGAGCACATTCGAACTTGCGCCCAAGACCAACAGTGTACGCCCAACCTGACTGGTCGGCCGAACCCACTTCACCAAACTGACCTGCGCCCCAGCTGTCCCATAACCATGAACCTGCCGAACCGTGGTAGCGTCCGCCGAAGGTATTGAATTCAAATCCAGCTCCACCGTTTTCCACAAAGCGGAGGTAGTAGAGGTCAAGAGTTTCATTCTCAACGGCTTTGTATGTTGCCCAAGTGCCGCCGAATTCTTGACTTGTGTTAGTACTTTGAAAATCATCGCCTGCGGGTGAGACGGGGTGAGTCCAAAACGTGTCCAGGTCCCAGTTTTTTCCTTTCCAGATGAGCGACGCTCCTTCAAACGTCCTGCGTGTATTTGCCCAGTCTAATGGCGAAACCGAGCGTTGCGCGCCGTAGAGGAGCTCTTGGCGACCGACACGTCCTGTCAGTTCACCACAGCAATCGGCGTATAGCAGGAAATCGCCGAACAGGTTCTGTAGATTTGCTTTGCTTTCTTCGATAGCGCGGGGAGCGAAATCCTCACCTTGACTGACTGCGGAGAGGCCCTCACCGTAAATACGGAGGTAAGGATTGACGTCCAAGTTAACGAAGTACCTCAATCGATGAAGCCCGAACTCATCGTCCACACCAGTCAGCGAAGTTCCACGAATGTTGCGTTCGTTGTGGTAACGGAAACGATACTGACCGCCAGCGTCCATGATGATTCCGTTGTGAATACATCTTTGTTTCAAGCAATCGCCCAGCTGCCAATCACAGAAGCATGGATTGTTTACGTAGCTAAAATCGTTGTTGTAAAATAGGCCCTTGTGTGCATTGCCAACAGCGGCTTTGAGAGCCGCCTGCTTCTCCGGATCACAGCAGTCAATGACGTCTTTCGCGCTGGGCGCCGTCCCGTCAAGTGCCGGACCTTCTCCAACCCCCGGTTGGACATCCAACGGATTGGGCACCGGAGACAAGGGGACAGGAGTTTGATCCTGTTCGTACTGCGCCGCGGCAATTTCGCCGATGCAGACTATGGCGCAAAACGAAACCACTGATGACGCAAAACGTTTGACGTGGTTGAATCCGTTCATTGGGTTCCCTCGATGACTAGGGAGTCCGAGCCGCGGGTTGCCGTAATTAGTCACACAGTTGAGAGTTTGTGTCCCTTCAGGGGGGATACTTATTTGTTCTCGGTCTTCTTAGCGCTTCTTCACGCTTCTTTCCCTAAAGAAAAGCGAGAACTTGGAGGAAACTGATCGTTATGCGGTTTACAGAGAGGGTGAGGGTTTCACAGAGGATCGGCTTAGTAAGCTGTTGCAAACGCCATCGTGGCGTTTCAGCCCGAGTCAAGCGCGAGGAAGAATCTCGCACGGCCCGCAAGCCGCAACATTCGTGCTACAACTCGGGCTCATAGACAAAGCCCTGAGGAAGAAACAATCCATTAATTCGCCCGAAATCGAGCTCTGCGAAACCATTCGCTAAGAAGCACCGCCTGCAATCAGTGCTAGCACGCAATTCACACCACTAACAACTACCACTCCACCGAACCCGGTAACGGCTTCTCAGCATTCTTCCCGAGTTGGATCGACATCAAGGGCCGGGTAGCCGACCTTTGATTCGAGTCGACCTGCCGAAAGTCCGATCAGATCCAACAAAATGAGCCGACATTCGCTACAAGGCTACGAGACCGCGAATTGGCCGACTAACTCTTCAAGCTGTGTGGCAACTTGTGTCAGTTGCTCGCCGGCATTGCGTGTCGTGCTCACACCTTCGGCCGTCTTCTTAAAGCTTGTGTCCATCTTCGTAATGTTTTCCGTGATTTCCCGGCTTGCGGCTCGTGATTCGGCCACACTGCCGCACACGGCCGTGGCCGCCTCGGACGTTTGAGTGATGCTCTGCGAGATTTGCAACGTCGTTGTGCTTTGTTGCTCAACGGATGCGGCAATCGTACGGAACACATCGTTGACCTGGCCGATAACCTCGCTGATTTGGCCAATCGAGTTAACGACTTCGCCGGTTGAGAGCTGAATCCCTTCAATCCGGTTGCGAATATCCTCCGTCGCATTGGCTGTTTGCTTGGCAAGCTCCTTAACTTCGGTTGCCACAACGGCAAACCCCTTTCCGGATTCACCTGCCCGCGCCGCCTCGATTGTCGCGTTGAGGGCCAATAGGTTGGTCTGCTCGGCGATGTCTTGGATTGTCTCGATGACATTGCCGATCTCGTCAGCGGCTGAGCGCAGCTTGCTGATTCCTTGGTTGCTTGACTCTGCCAATTCCACAGCGCTGCTCGCCACACTCGAAGAATGCTCCGCGTTCTTTGCGATCTCCCCGATGCTTTTCGTCATTTCGTCGATAGCAATGGCAACCGTTTTGACGTTGTCTGTCATCAATTCGCTGGAGGACGCAATCGCAGCCATGTTCGAGGACATTTCCTCGGCAGACGTTGAGACCGATGAAGATTGCATTCCGGTCAACTCTGCCCCGTGGGACAGCTCAGTTGCCGTGCCTAGCAAGTTGCTCGATGCACCGGAAATATCACTGGCACAGCCTACGATGGTCCGCATCGAACCCTGGAGGTTTTTCCGAAATTCCTCGACGTCGCGCGCGAGATCACCAATTTCATCGCTGCGAGTGGAGAGAAGCGGTGTCGCCAAATCACCTTCGGCAAGTTGTGCGATTTTCTGAGCGACCGTGCTGATTGATGCCTTCATTCTGTGTGCGAACCAGAGCGACAAGACAAGGCCAAACGGAACAGAAATCCCCAGCAGCACCCAGATCGCATTGCCAAGGCTCTCGTTTCTTGCCACAACCTCTTGTGAGGCTTCCGCAGTCGCTTCCGACAACTCCGCCGCAGTTTTGGCTGCCGCGAGAACTTCTCCCGAGGCGTTCTTTGCATCCTGAGAAGCTTCCGCCGCCTTTGTTGAGGCAGAAACAGCGGCACCCGCTGATTCCGTCGCATCGTTGACAACTTCAGCCAACAGAACGGCAATCTCACTCCGCATCTGTGCTGCCTTACGACGTCCGGATGCCGTAATCGAGTTGCCCAGAACGCGATTCTTATCGACGTACGCGTCGACAGCCGGCATCATCGTGGTGACAAGCTCATCAACTTTGAGTCGTGTTGCTTCAGCGAAATCAGGATCGGTGGCTTGAAGCGAGTCGAGAATCCCATCGATTTCCTTGCGAACGTGCTCAGCTTGTTCTTCCGATTCGTTGAGCCAACTCAGAGAAAGGTCAGTCATCCAGTACGTCAGCTCTAAGACCTTCTGGTCAAGTGCTTGGACCGAGGATTGCCGCACCAAGGCTTGCTGCTGTTGATCAAAGATGGACGCGGTTTCCTGGACAGCCATTGTTGCCGATTCGACGGCAGCCGTGGCTGCACCGGCACTGGTGGAAGCACCGGCGACAGAACCGGCGAGCTCCTCAACATACGTCAGTGCGTTTCCGGTCGTCTTTGTGGATTCGTTGATCTTGGCCAGACTGTACAGCAAACAGGCACTGAAGGCAGTGATCAGGACGCCGCACATGGCAAAGGTTTTCAACGCCAATCCAATTCTTGCGTTCTTCATCAGATATCTCCAGCACGGCTCACGTCCGAGTTAGTCGAAAATCACAACGCTGATGGCTCCACCCAATTCACCGAGCACGCCACCTTCTTTTTTGCCACCGGTGACATCCAACTCTCCCTTGGGACCACCATGGCACTTGAGGCAAGACTCTTTGTAGTATTCCGGCAGGATAAACCGGAACGCGCCGGTGCCCTCATAATCGACTTGCTCAAAGTGCGGCTCACCATTCACCCAGTCAGGCGATTTGAAGTTCTGTTCCAGAACATCATGCTCCCAGCTGTCAGGTCGGTTCGCACGATTTCGAACGTATGACTTAGGGGCGGTGAGTTTGATAGCCATGGAACCTTTCATCTTGGTTGTGAACGTATCGGCCACCTGCTTCGCAAAGATGGCCGGCAAGAATCCCTTGAACCCTTTGCCCTTCTCATTGATCAAGGGTTGGGCATCGTTCATGACGGATTCAACGGACTCAAGCATCGCGGCAACTGCCCTTCCGCTCAGGGAGTCATCTGCCGTATTCAGAGCGGTCCCGGCTGCCTTCGCGTAGTTCTCTTTTGTTCTTTCGACGACGAATTCCCCTGTCAGTCCCTTGTCGCCCTTGGTTTCGTCGTTAATGAGTGCCTGATTTTCCGAGATCACCGCACGTGCAGATCGAAAGAGAGTCGCAAGCTGTGCCGCAACTTCCTGCTTCTCATTCTCCGTCACACGATCTGTAGCACTCGCATTCCGTCCATCGGCTGGAAGGGCTACAGAAAGGACTGCGAGAACGAATGACACCAAGATGCCGGTGATCGCAACCTGACGGTATTTGAATGAAGTCACCATCGAAACGCTTCTCCTATGAAGAGTTACCGCGCCATGCCAAAAGGACGGGTGATTTATATGTCCACTCTGCGGGGTGGTATGCAAACCGTAGATTAAGCCTCAGCGCCTCCCCCCAAAAAGTCATGTTTGATGTGTGAGTTTTTGATGAAAAATGCCAGCCGCCAAGGACATTTCGGATAGTCGTTGTAACCAGTAATCCCAGCTCAAGCTGCCGTGGACAACCGCCCTCACGGCGTTCTCAGCTGGGCCCATGACGAGAGAGAATCTCGCACAGTTCACACGCGGTGTATTCGGCAGCGATTGAAAGCCCGGGGATTCTCACTGCCGGGCGATCGTCAACAGCATGCCATTGAGCGGAAAGTGGCGAGCGGGCTTGCGCTTTCTGCAGCAACGGTAGAGAACAAAGGCTCACCGAGCGTGCCTCATCATCGGTAGAGCGTTGCCCGGCAGTGCTCTTCCGGCGTGAAGGCGCCGTCGCAGTCCAAGAGTGATTCCGCGGACCCAACAAAGATCGCGGCAGACTGGTTTCGCATTCGCTGACGTAATCGCAAGAACAAATCTCTGCGCGCCTCAGGAGTGAAATAGATGGCAACATTGCGGCACATAATGATGTCGAACACGCCTAGGTGTTCAAACGATTCAAGCAAGTTCGCACGCTTGAATGCAACAAGTCCGCGCAACTCATCTCGCACCTGCCATCCGCCAGTCGTTCGGGTGAAGTGCCGGTCCAACAGCCGGTTATCAAGACCTCTGCCCACGACATGATCCGAGTAGCACCCCCGACTCGCAGCTTGAATCGCAGCATCTGAGACATCAGTTCCCAAAATCGTGACGCGGCCAAATTCACTTTCTGACAACAAATCACGAACAATCATTGCCAAGCTATAGGCCTCTTGGCCGGTGCTGCAAGCGGCAGACCAAATCCGTATCGGACCTGAAAACACCCCCTCTTCTTGCGCATCCAATAACTCAGGGAGCAGTTTGTGTTTAATCGCCTCGAAGGGCGCCATGTCGCGAAAAAAGAGTGTCTCATTGGTTGTCAGCGCGTCAATGAGCTGGGTTCGCAAGTGCCCCTGGTTCGGCTGTCGCGCGCTTTGCACGAGTTCGCCATAGCTCTTACCTGGGAACGCTTCGAGGATCTCCTGCAGACGAGAATCCAATAGGTACTTCTTGTCCAAGTTAAGTGAGATCCCACACAACGTTTGGACAAGATCACAAAGTTCCAAGATGTCAGCTTCTCTGTTCATGCCATTTGACCTCCCCTGCAGTATGACACGATCAGACTTGGCAGCTTTTCAAGCGGGCAAATGTCATTGGCAAGCCCCGCCGCCACGACTTGACCTGGCATACCGAAAACCGTGCTCGATTGCTCGTCCTGTGCGATGACCGTTGCCCCATAGCTCGACAACGTTTTGCAACTCGCGGTGCCATCACAGCCCATTCCCGTCATCACAACTGCCAGGATTTGACCGCCAAAAATGCCGGGGAGAGAGTCAAACAGGTAATCAACCGCTGGGCGGCAATTCCCAACAGGTGCATCATCAGTAATGCGAACTTGCCCATATGCTCCCCCTGCGACGATCTTCATTTGTCGCCCACCAGGAGCCACATAAGCCCAGCCAGGTGTAACGGCCATACCATTTTCTGCTTCCACAACTCGGATGTTGCTGAGCCCGTCAAGTTCTTCCGCCAGCGACCGCGTAAAATACGCTGGCATGTGCTGAACAATAACGAGAGGAGTCGGGAAGTCCGCTGGCAATTTTGGCAATATGCTTGCCAGCGCTTTGGGCCCGCCCGTCGATGTTCCGATCGCGACAATCCGTGGAGGCAAGGTTTCCCGGTTAGCGGGAGAAGTCTCCAAATGCCTCGCCGGCGGTGTCAATGTTGCAGGTTGTGTACTCCCATCAGGATGCAGTGCAGGAACTCGCCGGCTTTCAAGGCAGCATTTGATCACCGGCAAGAGCTTGCTCTTAAGCTTCGCGGCGCCGGCGGTGGCGCTGTCAGCACTTGGCTTGACAATGAAGTCGAAAGCTCCGAGCCGGAGGGCCGTGGCTGTCAGTGATGCGTTAATTGATGAACAACTGCTAAGCAGCACAACGCCAGGAGCGTCCTCGGTCGCTCTCAACGCGCGGAGAACCCCCAGTCCGTCAAGGATGGGCATTTCGATGTCGAGCGTGATGACATCGGGGCGAAGCACGGGGATCTTCTGCAAGCAGGCCGCTCCGTCAGCCGCCATGCCAATAACCTCGAGATCGGGATCCCCCGATAGGGCATCACGAACGATCTTTCGGTACAAGAGCGAATCATCGACGACAAGTATTCGGTTCAAGGGGACACGCTCAACGAAAAAGGCAATGAGTTGGTCAATCTTGGTGCACTTGGAGCTGTTGCTCCCCCCCAGCCAAAGCACTCTTCTGTCAAAGTAACCCGTGGTGCATTCGCCTTGGCGTACCGCATCTCCGAAAAAGGTTCCCAGCCGCGAAATGCGCGGCTGGGAACACACAACAGCAAACATGTCATCTAGCAGGCAAGCGCTGCATCTGGATCAGCCGCATGCAACTCACCGGAAATGTCAGCCACATTGAATTGACTGACCAGTGCGTTGATGGAGCTTGCCAGCGCGTTGAGTTCATCGCTTGCATTTTGAGTTTTGTTGGCGCCACGGCTTGTCAACTTGGCCGACTCATCGACACCAAAAATATTTTTCGTGATCTCTTCACTGGCGACGGCAGACTCGCTGACACCTCGTGCGACAACATCCGCCGCATCCGCAACCTCTTGGACGTTCTTCGAGATATCCTTCGTCATACCGCTTTGCTCGTCAACGGAAGCCGCAATCGTACGGGCAACGCTGTTGACGTTGTTGATAGCTTCGCTGATTTCAGCAATCGCGTTCACTGTATCCGACGTAGACGATTGAATGGCTTCAATGCGGTTGCGGATATCATCCGTGGCTGCGGCAGTTTGTTTCGCGAGTTCTTTGACTTCCGTGGCCACGACAGCGAATCCTTTCCCCGCTTCTCCAGCTCGGGCGGCCTCGATGGTGGCGTTGAGTGCCAGGAGGTTAGTTTGTTCCGCGATGTCCTGAATCACCTCAATGACCTTGCCAATCTCGTCGGCAGCAGACCCCAGGCTATTGATTTTCTCATTGCTGACTTCAGCCAACTGAGCTGCTTCAGCTGCTACGGATGCTGATTTCTCAGCGCTGTGGGCGATTTCCGAGATTGTCGCAGTCACTTGATCGATCGAACTTGAAACAGACTGCATCCCTTGCGACATCTGGCCGGTTGACTGCGCCATGTTTTTCATGTTGATGGAAAGCTCTTCTGCGGAAGAGGAAACAGTCGCCGACTGTGTTTCCGAGTTCTTGGCACCGGAGGTCAATTCGCCGGCGGTCTTTGAAAGTTCCGTCGAGGAGTTTTCCAACGTGGCGGCGTCCTTCGCAGTTCTCGCCACAATCGTGTGGATCTGATCAAGGCACGAGTTGAATGCTGTGGCCATCTGGCCAAACTCATCCTTGCCACCTGCTTGCAGCCGTTTGGTGAGGTCGCCGTCACCAACCTGCCCTAAGACATCCACAGCCTGACGAATCGGCCTCACGATTCGGCCAGCCATGAACACGGCAAGCACTACTAGCGCGACTCCCATCCCAAACGCGATACCAACTGCCCAGATAACAAAGTTGGATGTCGCTTCAGATGTTGAGCGTTGAATCTGGGCCACAGCCGCATGCGCCTCTTGCAACTCTTGCTCTGCAAGCAAAGCCCATTGCGATCCCAAGAGATCGACAGGTGCGTACGCGGAGAGAACGCGCTTGCCCAGATAGTTCGTGGTCTCGGTGACGCCGGCATCTCCGTTGAACGCTGCTGTTACGGTCGATGTATCAACCTTCCCATTTTCTTGATTCCGGAACGATGCGATGATCGAACGATGCTCAGCATCGCGGTAAGAATCGCTTCGCATCAGGCGATCACTTCCCACCAAAAACGTCTCCCCCGTCTCCCCCATTCCCGTCCGTAACCCCATGACTTGATTGATTCTGTCAATAGGCATTTGGAACATGGCGACCCCGATCTTCTCTTCACCATCAAAGATCGGTGTCGCTATGAAGCTTGCTGGGGCTTCGTATGACGGCGCATACTGCTGAAAATCGACCAACACGAATTCATTGGGCGACTCCAGCGCGTTGGCCTTACGGAATGCCTCAGCGAAATTGGTTTGTGCATACGGCCCATCTTTTAACGATGTCCCAAAATCAAGCTCCTTGAAGACGGAGTAGACGATGTCTCCCGATTGGGTATCGACGAGAAAGATGTCGTAGTAGCCAAACTTGCTTAGATACTCACGAATTGGCACGTGGTATTTTGCGTGCAGGCCATCATAAGTTGTGTTGTTGGGGCTTGCCGTCAGGGCGTCTTTGCTACCCAATGGGTTTGGGTTCGCCCAGATGTAGGCATGCTGAAGCACGAGCGCCTCGCTGTCCAACCCGTCAAGAAAGAGCTGCGCATCCGGCGACGCGCCCTTGTTTTGCGCTCGATACTCTTCGCTGAAGGCACCCATGTAGTAGCCCGCGAGTTCACTCTTCATCTGCGCGAGTTGCTCTTCCGTAAACTGCCGCTCACTGCGGTAGCTTGCGAACGCGCTACTGAATTCGCGCATTGCTTCGACAATCATCCGATCGTGCGCGAACGTTAGGTTCTGGTCGCGAATCGTATTGAAGTAATCCTCGATCTGCTTCTTCTTGACGTCGCGCAACGCAACCAGTTGGTCTGTTGCTTTTTTGGCCAGGTCAATCGTGACCTCCGCTTCGACAGCAGCAATATTTTGCTGAGACACGTAATATCCAATAATGGCTATGACCACCAACGGGACGAGCCCACAGCCCAGGAACAACAACGTGAGACGGGTGCGCAGTGTCATGGAACAGCCTTCGCGAGAATGCCAATTTGTGTCAGTTGATGTAAGAAGCGAACAAGTCATCGAGTTTCACGATGACTACAATGTGGTTTTCCGTTGTGTAGACGCCACGAAAACGTCGCCCATCCGCTCCATTGATGTTCGATGGCGGCGGCGTGATTTCCGAGTGCGGGATCGAGATGATGTCCGCAATGCTGTCGACTGTCAGGCCGACTTGATCACCATCCCAATTGACAATAACAGTGCGTGACTTTGCCGTGATGTCACTTTGCGGTAAATCCAACAATGTGGCATGGTCCACGACAGTAACAACTTCACCGCGCAGGTTGATGACTCCCCGCACAAACGGCGGCGCATGGGGCACGGCCGTCACGTCTTGATGGTTGATGATCTCGCGAACTTGAGACAACGGCAGCCCTAGCAGGAGATCGGCGACGTAGAAAGTCGCGTACTGTGTCTCCGTAGAACTCAGCGTAGCTGTTGTGGACATTGGTACCTCTTGTGCTCGTCACACGGCAACTTGATCGCGCGCGCTTGCGAATTTGCGAATTGACGTGAGTAGACGCTCTTGGTCCATCTTCACTTGGTAATCGTCAACGCCGCTGGCCATTCCGGCCTCGATATCAGCGTCGCCCGCCCGCGATGTCAGGGTGATGACAGGCAAATGAGCGAACCGCTCTGACTGCTTGATGTTGCGGCAAAGCTCCAGGCCAGTCATGTGCGGCATCTCGACATCGGTAAGCACCAGATCAACGGGGCGCTCGAGCTCGTGTAAGCCTTCCCATGCCTTTAGGCCGTCGGGAAACGCCACGATCTCATATCCCGCGCCGACAAGCACGGTCGACACTTGCTTGCGGAAAAAGGAGGAATCTTCCGCGAAGAGAATCCTGAATGGGAGTTCTTCGCTTTCCGATCTTGCTGGCTCCCAATCATCTTCGTGTTGTCGGGACGGCAGTGGGATCGCGGCGTTGGCGAGTTCTTGAATATCGAGTAATCGTGTTGTGTGGCCGTTAATGGGAAGAATACCAGCGACGCCAGATTCTGCCGCCGTTGACGTGTCAAGTGCCAAGTCCACATCGTGGATGTCTTCTAAAGTCGGCGCGATCAGGCCGATCTCTCGTCCGGAGAACGCAAAGACAATCACAAACACCGTCGAAGGCAAATTCGGCGGATCCGCTTGAATGCACTCTTCGAGTGCGATCAACGGGAGAGTGTTGCCACGGTATTGAATAAGCTTTCGGCCTCCGATCGACTCGATGCGATTCGTGTCGACGCGCTCAATTCTGGCGATGCGCGGCATGGGCACGGCGAACCTGTCCTCTGGTGCGTTCGCAAACAACAGCACGGTTTGCAGTTCATCGAGATGAGATGTCCCTCCCTCGTTTTCATGCGAAGCTTCTTCTTGGAGCGGATTCAGCTCGCTCATCGCGGCAATCCCAGAGATATCCAAGATCAGAGCGATTTCGCCATCACCCAGAATCGTGGCCCCCGAAAGACACGTGCACTTTTTCAACAGGCTGCTAAGCGGCTTGACGACAATCTCTTCGGAATCTTGCAGGCTCTCAACAGCGATCCCAAACTGCTGCTGACCAGATTCGACGACGAGAATATTCAAACGAGAGTCACACTCACGTGCGGGAGCGTCACTTTCAGTGGTGTGCGCATTGCCTTGCCGCAAGAGCTTGTCCAAGCGGATCAGCGGCAGAAGTTTGCCCCGTAGCCTCAGTACCTCATTCCCTTTGATAACGCCAAGACGCTTCTTAAAGTCGTCAGGGCGGACGCGTACCAATTCCAAAATGTTGACTTGGGGAATCGCGAAGCGACTGTTGCCGTTCCTGACAATCAACGATGGAATGATTGCCAACGTGAGCGGAAGGGTAATTTGGAGCGACGTTCCTTTGCCAGGCTGCGACTCGATGTCAACGACCCCGCCCAGGCGTTCAATATTTGAGCGAACGACATCCATTCCCACGCCGCGGCCGCTCACATCACTGACCGTCTCCGCCGTAGAAAATCCTGGATGGAAGATCAGTCGATAGGCGTCTCGATCTGAGATATTGTTGGCGATCTCTGGCGTGATGAGCCCTTTGTCGAGCGCTTTCTGCTTGAGCCGTTCCACGTTGATTCCGGCGCCATCATCCTTCACCTCGATGGCAACTTGCCCCGATAGGTGCGCGGCCCTCAAATGGACCTGACCCGTCTCGGGTTTGCCATTGCGCTCACGTTCATCGGGGGATTCAACGCCGTGGTCAACAGAGTTCCGTATGAGATGAGTCAATGGATCAGCAATGGCTTCAATGATCGTCTTATCGACTTCGACCTCATGGCCTTCGATATGCAGCGCGCATTTCTTGCCCAACTGCTGGCTCAGATCGCGCACGACGCGAGTGAAGCGATTGAACACTGATCCGATCGGCTGCATGCGAGTCTGCATGATGGCATCTTGCATCTCGCTCGTGACCTGACTGATACGTGCGGCAACGGATTCGAGTCCTTCAACTGGTGATGCATTGATCTGCTGCAGAAACTGATTGCGACTGAGCACCAGTTCGCCGGCAAGATTCATCAACTGGTCAAGCAGCTCAACGGAAACGCGGATGTTGCTTTCCTTTGATGATTTCACCGCACCATCCCTGGCTGTGGATGAGTTGTTGCCAGCCGGTGCTGCACTAGATTGAGGGCCCACAGCTTCTGGCGAATCAGATTTTTCTGTCATAGATGATGCGGACGCAGTCGGTTTTGAAGTCGGTTGGTTCGGCACATCTGACTTGGCCGTTTCAACTGCAATGACATCGGAAGCTTTGTCACCACCTGTCGCCTGCGGACGTTCGGCAGCAGCCGCGAGTTCGTCTAGCTCAGCAACCAAATCCTTAACACAAACGTCATTTGAACCTTCGATGTCACCCACCAAGTCTCGCAACTTGTCAGCCGCTCGCAGCATGGAATCAGTCAGCGGACCGGATGGCTCAACTTGCTTTTCCCGCAACAGGTTGAGGACGTTTTCCAGAGAGTGCGACAGGCTCTTGATCGCCTGAAGGCCAAAGAAACCAGCCGCTCCTTTGATGGAATGCACCGCACGAAAGACGTCATTGACAATGGTGCCATCCGCGTCTTCACCAGCATTTTCCATCGCCAGGATTTGGTGTTCAATCCCCGCTAAGTGCTCGGTTGATTCGACCGCAAACTCACGCAACAGATCTGCGTCTTCAAAACTTGCTGTCATTTTCTTCACCACCGAATCGTCAAGATCGAGCTTTGACCGAAACGGCCATGGGTCGATTGCATTTTTGCGCAATCATTGGTCCAAGACCGCATCGATATTGCCCGTATTTGATAGGCGAAATGGCGCGCCGTGCAGAGTCAACTGACTTCGCGCCTGGTGGTATGTAGTTCACAGCAATCGATTGGCAAACGGATTGTTAAGAATCATGGGATGTCACATCCAAGCGAACAGATACATCCGATTTCACAGATGATTGATCGCCACAAGACATGGTGCAAACAGGCTGCTGAAACGCCCCGCTATGGTGTACTCAGCGCGGGTGGAATGGATCGCGTACCGTTCGTAGATCGAGTTACGATTCTGGAATTTCATCCACGGGATTAGCGCGGCCCGTTGAACAACCAGCGGCACCAAGTTATCGCACCGGTCAACGACTGGATCGAGAACAACGATTCTCTTGGATTTCCGGACCACGGCATGCCGATGATTTGAAAGCGCTTCACTCCAGTTGCTCAACTTCGACATTGTTGACCCGTAACACGATGTCCGTTCATCATCCACTTGTTTTTCGGAGACGCGCGAATGTCCAGAATCTTGCTGAGCGCGGCAGTCGTCTCTCTCGCACTGATCAACTCTCGTGCTTGCTGGGCGCAGGGCGAAACCGCAGTAACCCATGACAGGCTGTTGCACGAATCTGCATTATTGGAAGAGACTGCAGGTTGGGATGACTTGGAAGCTCAGGGCTTGGCACCCTGCGAGCCGGTTGGCGAATGTTGCTGCAGCTCGTGTGTGCTGGGGGAGCCTTGGCAGCTCTTCCCAGAGCGCTGCGGTTGGATCGCCGGTGGATGGCTATCGGCAGGCATCTTCGAAAATGAATTCGGTGATCGAACAAACGGCCCCCTCGGTTTTAATGACTACGCAAACGGATTCTTGTCCCACCAAAACTGGCTCTTCATTGAGCGGACAAGACAATCTGAATGTGGGTGTTGGGATTGGGGTCTCCGCGCGGATTTTGTGCACGGAGCCGATGGTCCAGACACGCAGGCTTTTGGAGATGAAGGCTGGGATTTTGGATGGAACACATCCAACAACAACGTCTATGGCGCGGCGATCCCTCAGCTCTATCTGGAATTGGGAAATGAAGACCTGAGCATCAAGCTGGGCCATTTTTACACGATCATTGGTTATGAAGTTGTGCAGGCTCCCGACAACTTCTTCTTCAGCCACTCCTATACGATGTACTATGGCGAACCTTTCACGCACACCGGAGCCTTGGCAACCTATAACGTAAGTGATGATGTCGCGTTTATGGGTGGTTGGACTGCCGGCTGGGATAGCGGCTGGGAAAACCGCTTCGACGCGTCAACTTTCCTGGGCGGCGTCGCTTTAAATCTGACAGAAGAAACGTCAATGACGTATGCGCTCGTGGCAGGTGATTTCGGGAACGGCGCTCCGAATAATGCCGGCGATATCTACATGCACAGTGTTGTTCTCTCGCGCCAAATCAGCGATCGCCTAACGCATATCTTGCAAAGCGATGTCGGGAACAACTCTGGCCTGGGCCCAGGAGATAGCGAGTGGTACGGCGTCAACTCCTATCTCCTGTATATGGTCAATGATTGTTGGAGCATCGGGCAAAGGTCAGAATGGTTCCGTGATGACGATGGCGCGCGCGTGTCATCCCCCAACGGCGGGTTCAACGGAGCTGCAGGAAGCTACTACGAGCTGACAGTCGGAATCAACTATCGCCCAAATGCCAACGTCTTGTTCCGGCCTGAAATACGGTGGGATTGGTTTGAGGCCGATAGGAACGTTGCCGCTTTGCCGTGGAGCGATTTGAACAACCAAGATCGCCAATTCGCGTACGGCTTTGATGCGATCTTGACCTATTGACGCATTACGAGGCCGCGTGACATCAGAGCTGGGAGGATGGTCGTCAAGCTCTTCTGCCGTGCCCGCAGCTTGATCGCCAGCTGTTTGGCGACGGTCTGTAAACCCGTCTGGGACTGTGCGCAAGCGCGCGAAATCCGGCCGCCATCCGGTCTATCGTGCAACTGAGAGTCTGGAAGTTCGGGCGACATTTCGGCACCAGCTCTTTGGCGAGCCAGGGATGTGTCGCCTAGGAGAGCCCAGTCATCGGGCAAGAGAAACGGGCGCGATTTGGCCGGAGATCTCAGATCGCAAACGCCTGATTCACAATCGCTTACAACAAGGCACGCCTTCGTGGTGTCGTGAACCTGAGGTGTTCGGCTCCTTTCCGCAGTCAGGCCATTCTGGTACCATAGCTCAGGTCGGCGTTTGCCGGAATCGATCCGCTAGCTGCGAGACCAACTGCCATAATGGCAGTTTCGCGTTCCCCTCGTTTTGAGAGCGACGCCAAACGCCTGGCTTGCAGAAGTTATCCCGGACAGTTGCACGCCTAGGCAGTGGGCCTTTGCGGCGTCCGGAGTTTGTGAATCTGAGCATCCAACACTCTCCGTCGATTCTAAACGAGGAGGTTGCAAGACCGCCCAGAGACAGAATTCGGCATCGGCGAGATGTTGTGGCAGCGGTTCAGAGAACAAAGGCGCGCGGGAGGATTCCAGCAATGAGCACAACGATGATTCAGCACCTCGACGATCGTACACGCCGCAAGGCGTTCAGATTGCTGGTGACACGGCAGGATCGAGGCGAGACGGTGGCGACGTCCCGGCTTCGGATCTCTCAGCAATTCAATATTGGATACCGACAGCTTCTCGGAATCGAACGTGAGGGGTTGGAGAAGCAATGGCCTCCCCTAAGTAAGAAGGACACTCGATGACGAACATCTATGTCGGCAACCTGTCGTACGAGGCTTCGCAAGAAGAACTGATGGAGGCCTTTGGTCGATACGGCGCCGTTTCTAACGTAAATCTGATCGTAGACCGAATGACCGGCCGTTCGCGTGGATTTGCTTTCGTGGAAATGCCCAACTCGGCGGAAGCCAAGAAAGCCATTGAAGAGTTAAACCTGACGAAAGTTGCAGGACGCGCGATGACCGTTAACGAAGCTCGCCCCAAGCAATCGCGTTCCGGCGGTGGCGGTCGTGGTGGCCGCTGGTAGTTGGCGGTCGGCAACACATTTCAATCAAGCCCGACGTAAATCGTCGGGCTTTTTTTTGCACACCTGGGCACCCTGCGGGGCAGAGACTCGAAATTGGAAATCAGGATCGAATCGGTCAGGTAGATTCCCACGCTGTGTTTTCCGCCACTGAAGGAGAATTTCTTCGAAAATGCCGATCTAGAATTGATATTGATACCCATTCTCAATACAATTCGGCAGTCGCGGGGAGCGGTTGGTCAAACGCAAGTCCGCGAGATTGCCGTAAGTTGTTTGAAAGAAAAACCTTATCGTCCTAGTTCCTCGCCACAGATACTTGGTTCCTCCCATGGCTACCGTAGCATTGTCGCTGGATCAACTGGAATGCGGTCGTCGCGCTCGGGTGGTTTCCATGGATGAAAGGGATTCGACGTCCGTTCGACTGATGGAAATGGGGATCACACCGGGCGAAGTCGTCGAGTCTTTGGGGTTTGCACCATTTGGGGACCCATTGGCCATTCACGTTCGTGGTTCACGGCTGGCCCTTCGATCGCACCAAGCGCGCAAGATTCAAGTGGAGCTTGAGGAGTGCGAGTTGCGATCATCCGTGTGAAACCAAACACCGCAACTGATAACCGCCCCGCAAGTTTTTAAGGCATCGCTTCGGCGCCCTCTCGGCGAAATATCAAACGCCAGAGTCCTGCTGGGGATGTGACCAGGCCTAGTGGTGATGACTGCTTCAAGCGTCGCGAAAACGTCGCAGTTTGGCACGCGAACGTTGCAGTTCGCGCTGGTGGGCAATCCCAACACCGGCAAAAGCACGCTCTTTAATGCGCTTGTCGGCGGCAAAGCCCACACAGGCAACTTCCCCGGCGTCACGGTGGAGAAGAAAACCGGCCAATTGCAGCATGCCGGTCAAACCGTGCAACTGATTGACTTGCCGGGGACGTACAGTCTTTCACCACGGTCTTTGGATGAGCTGTTGACTGTGGATGTGCTGCTTGGCCGGCAGCCAGAGATCGGGCAGATTGATGGCATCATCTGTATCGCCAACGCGGTCAACCTGGAGCGGCAGCTCTATCTCTTCAGCCAATTGGCCGAATGCGGACTTCCGCTGGTGCTGGTGCTGAATATGTGGGATACAGCGCAGGCGCGCGAGCTGAAGATCGATCTGGAGGCCTTGCGATCGAAGCTGGGCGTGCCGGTCATTGCTACTGAAGCCCATCGTGGACGGGGTGTGGAAGGCGTCAAGGACGCCATCCTTCAAGCCGCAGCAGCGGGAGTTGCTCCGGCGTATGGTGTGGAATTCCCCGGCGATTTCCAGCAAGCTTGCCGGGATGTGAGCGCATTTGTTACTGAGAACCTTAGGGCCGATGCTGCCTATCCCGAGTTCCTCTGCGCACGACTGATCTTGGATGTTGACGGTGCTGCGGAAGCTAGGCTGGCTCCGCAAGTCCCTGACTTGAAACAACGCCTACAAGATGTGCGTGCAGCGTTGCGGCAAGTCGGTCACGAATTACCGGCCTTGGAATCTCAACAACGCTACGCCTGGTGCCGACAGCTCGCTTCTGCCGTCGTTCAGTCGCCAACAGTTCGCAAACGCAGCTGGACAGACCGGTTAGACGCAGTGCTCACACATCGGCTATGGGGCTTGCTGATCTGTACGGGGCTCATGTTCCTGGTCTTTCAGGCTCTGTTTTCTTGGGCTGAGCCTCTGATGGGCTACTGCGAAACGGGGCAAGAGTGGGTATCAGGTGTTGTGACAGCCAGCATGAGCCCTGGCTCGCTACGCAGCTTGTTGACAGACGGTGTGATTGCGGGTGTGGGAGGCGTGCTGATCTTTCTGCCGCAGATCATGCTGCTATTTCTCTTCATCGCTATCCTGGAAGACTCCGGTTATATGGCCAGGGCAGCTTACATGGTTGATCGGTTGCTGTCCGTCTTTGGACTCAACGGCAAGTCCTTCTTGCCGTTGATGTCTTCGTTTGCTTGTGCAGTGCCTGGCATCATGGCAACCCGAGTGATTGAGGATCGCAAGGATCGGATGGTCACAATCTTGATTGCCCCTTTGATGAGTTGTTCTGCCCGCCTGCCAGTCTATCTCCTATTGATTGCGGCCTTTGTTCCGCAACAGCACGTCCTGGGCGGGTTCTTGTCCGTACAGGGAATGGTGCTGTTTGGAATGTCCGCCTTGGGTGCGGTGGTGGCTATCCCTGTGGCATGGCTGTTTCGCAAAACTCTGTTCCGCGGCGCGCCATCATCCTTTGTGATGGAATTGCCTGACTACAAAATCCCTTCGCTCAAATTGGTGCTGCTGAGATCGTATCGTTGTGGCAAGACCTTCGTGCTGCGGGCGGGAACGCTGATCTTCGCCACCACCATCGTGGTTTGGGCGGCGGCGTACTTCCCTGGCGATCACACTCTCATTCACGAACTCGATGCGCAGATTGAAGCACTTGCTGATGAAACATCCGCGGCGGAAGAGGTCTCCAAGCTGCAAAGCGAACGCAACGAAATCTCGGGAAAGCTCATCAGCGAAAGCGTCCTTGGCCAAGCTGGCCGGGCCGTGGAACCGGTCGTCAAGCCACTGGGGTGGGATTGGAAAATCGGTATGGGCGTGCTTGCTTCCTTCCCGGCGCGCGAAGTCGTCATCGCCACCTTGGGCACCATCTACAGCCTGGGCGGTGACCAGCACGAAGAGTCCGAGTCACTGCAGGATGCCATGCGAGACAGCAAATGGCCGGA
This sequence comes from Pirellulales bacterium, assembly GCA_028066245.1. Taxonomy (GTDB): domain Bacteria; phylum Planctomycetota; class Planctomycetia; order Pirellulales; family S012-138; genus CALJLD01. Next base: position 20,191 of record JALCBR010000012.1, read on the forward strand.
TGGAACGCCGGTGTACAACCTCCCGGTCGCGCTATCGTTGATGGTGTTCTTCGCGCTGTGCGCCCAATGTGCGTCTACGTTGGTCATCATGAAGAGGGAAACCAATAGTTGGCGATGGCCAGCCTTGTGTTTTATTTATATGACAGGCTTGGCCTACGTCGGTAGTTTGTTGACGTATCAGGTTTCCCGTTGGATCATGACGTAGATGCCCGGGCGACGTGGAATGTAGCGCCACCATTGCCTTGGCAAAAGCAGATGAGAATTCTGCGTTAACCGAAACTCGTCGCGAGTTACCCGTAGCGTTCGTTCTCAACCTTTCGTCAGTGGCAAGATGTCAAATCTGCTCGACAACTTGATCGATCCGCAATCGGCCTTCACGGTTGCGCTGGTCGTCGTAGCTATCGGCTACCTGATCCTGCGGACAGTTCGTTTTGTCCACAAGGCGAGGTCCTCCGACAAGTCAAACGCTTGCGGCGGCTGCGCCGGCGATTGTTCTGCTTCAACCAGCAGCACGCCCCAGCCGCTGGTCACGTTGGATGTCACTGGCGTCAGCCGGCATGCGCGCGGCTAACGCGGACAAACTGCATATTCATGCCGGAAACCAACACGGATGCATACACGGAGCATCCCACATGAATGGTGAAGGGGAGTGCCATGGTCGAACAGCGAGAGTCCGAAGTCGCGTTGGCAACTTAGTTTGACGGCGCTGCTTGGCGTTATCAGTGTAGTAGCTGGTACTCTCGCCTACTTGAAAGTGATGGGATTTGGGTGGATCGTTTTCGTCGCGTGGGGATGGATATGCATCGCGGCGATGTGGATCCGCATGAATTCCGGAAGCGCGCGCTGGAGTTTGTCTCTCGTGCTGGTGTTGGTGGCGCCATCGGAACCTATGTCGCGATGCATGTCCTGTCGATCTCAGAGTTGAGTTCAAGTGAGGAAGGACCACAACTCGACCCGGCGGATTTCGCGGGCATGGCCGTCGTGCTGGGAGCGACAGGGGGATCGATTGTTGGCATGCTTGCCTACGCCAATGCGGCCGCAGCGATGCGAGTGCGCGACGCTAACTCAAACGAAGGAGTAGCAACCCCTTCAAAAGGCCACATCGCCGTTGCAACAGGTGGCTTGCTGATCGGCCTCTTGTGGTTGATTTTTCTCGTGCTGAACCTTCTGTAGCCGCGGACTTATTGGGGGTTTTCAGTCCAAGTGGAAAGCTAGTTTTTTGAATTTTCGTCATCGACAGTATGGTGAGCGGAGCGCGCTTCTTTAACGCCCTGGCAAACTCCCGAGACTTCTCCCCCGATCAAATTCGTTGCAGCAATTTGTCTCGCACGAATGTTTCTCGCGTAGCGGCTAGGTAAACCTGACAGCCTTGTGAAGGTCTCACTCCAGGTATTCATCGCCACAGGGTTGGAATAATCGCGCATATTCCGTCTTATGCGTGATCGCCTCAAGTTCGCAAAAGAAAAACGCCGCTGCTGAATGCCTAATGCCCGTAGATTACCGGGTCCGATAGCTCTTCTACACACCTTAAGCAGCATTGATGCATCATGGATGACGCGTCCTTCCGGAGCTGCCGGTTGCCGAAAAAAATCCCACCTCGACACCATCTCGCCGTCCGGAGGAGATTTTGATGTTACGCCTGCGCATAGCGCTTCTGGCATCCGCCGTTTGCCTTTGTTGGATTGTCGCCGGAAGCGAACGCCCCGTAAACGGCCAGATTATCTACCCGCTTCCCAGTCGCGAACCGGTGGTTCTCACCTCTGACAACGCAACCTCGATTCATACATGCGCGCTGCCGCCTGGCTACGCGCTGGCAGTCAAGAACAATTCGCTGGAATTGTTGAGCAACGGAACGCGACGGATTGTCAAGCGGGTTAATAAGGCCGCATTGGCGGCGTGGGAGACGGTAGCCAAGATGTGGTCTCCGGACATCACTCAGACTGACGTGGCAATGAGCTCGCCCAAACAGCCGGCTACATTTCGCAGCGTCGCGGCCACGTTTGAGCCGGTGGAAAGCTCGCAACCTACGCCGACAAAGTCAAACTGCCCATTGTCGTTCTTGCTAGACATGCCGGCTTTGACCACTCCCGCCATCAGCATGGGCCAGGACTCTGCGTCACTGTCATCCACAGCGGACGACCTACCAAAACTGAGCTTCTTCTGGCCCAGCATCGCTGAACCACCCGTCAGCCTGAGGCCGAAAGATCGCTCGGTGTTTTCATTCCGGACCGTGACAGGGCCACGACAGGTGTCGCCGCGTCGAAGTCCCACAGTTGGTCCGATGCCGCTTCGGCCGTCAAGCGGTAGCTCGCCGAGTTCCTGGGAAGTGATCCGCGAGAACTTGGAAACAGCCACGGAGAATCTTGCCTCTAATTGGGGGGCCGCTCAACTTTGGCTCACCGACCAAACGGATCGCCTGGAGAACTGGGGGAGGGAAATTGTTGCCGGCTTGGCCATCAACAACGGCGTTCTCACCGCGCCGCCTCAAAGCGACCCGGGGCCACCTCACCGGATCGCTGCCGGAGCTCCCTCCATGGTCAGCACGCCATTTGGTCCGGTTTATCTACGGAAGAAGGAATCAAACTCGGCCCAGTCTATCGCACGAGGCAACCCCCTTCGGAATGGCAACCCTGGTGTCATCGAGATAACTCGTCACGTGACTCGCATCGCCATCTCTGCCAATCCACTCCAGGCGTGGCAGGATCTGGCCACTGCCACCAGTCGCGAACTGACCCTACATGGCGACATCTTGAACGTGGCGATTGACCGCTGGCGGGAAACACGGCCCTCCCAAATCCCACCGCTTCCAGAAATCGACCGTCCCAAGATCATCAGTGTCAACGCAACGCGCGAAGCTGAGGAGACCAAAGGCGAAGAGCCCGAAAACAGCGATCCGCAGGATGCCTCGCCACAGAGTCAAGACGCGGCTTTCAGTCCGACAGTCAACCCAGGGTGGACAGAAGTTGACCCTTGGTGGTGGGATGCTGATTGCCCATGCGAGCGGGCGGTTGATGACTACGAACAGATCGAGCAAACAACTGAGGCTGAAGTTTCTTCCGTCAGCGCATGGCGAAGTGTTCCAGCCCAGTCATTAGGAAACATCGCGCGGATCTTGGCCGACCCTTGTCTTCAATTCGATGACAGCCTGGCGATCTCGATCAACCAGCAGCAAGATGGACTGACTGAGCCCAGTGCAAGCCCCACCGACAACCGGCTGCGCTTGCGAACTTCCGATGAGAGTGGTCGCCTGGACCTGGGAGCGGGGTATCGCCCCGGACAACCACGATCTGAAAAGTCAACAAAGTTAACTCTAGCCGAATTGGAATTCGTCAATCAAGCCGCAAAACGAATCGGCTTCGCAACCAGTCGTGTCGCACTCGGCTTCCAAGAGGCCGCAGGCATCTTAATCAACCAAGCTTCGAGCATTGTCGAAGTCGAATCCGGTAACGAGCGCGCAATCGCTACAATCGATCTCCCAAGCAACGGTCAAGACACTGCCGCAGAAGCTAATGCATCACCCCGCATCAGCGCCGTGGATGGTCATCACGAAACATCAGAGCGTTAGCTTGCACCGCAGGCGATCCTATCGCAGATGCCTGATGCGATGGCAAAGCTCTTGATACAATCCTCGCAAAGAAATTCCGAAATAACGCGGCATAGAGCCTGCCCGGACTCTTCCGGGTGGGTTTTTTGCAATTTACAAAATGCTGAGAGATAATGATGATATCAGGTTGCTTCTGAACGCTGACGAGGAACAATGGCGACGGAAGTTGGACCAGTGAGCCAAGCGAAAATGGTGGGGAGCGGAAGAGGCGCGTCGGAGACCGCAGTCACCCGCCAAAAAGCTCGAAATTTGTTTGGCATGCGTGGATAGGGCCGAATAAAATCGGCGTATCCACGTTCGTGGTATCTCTTTTTGTGAATTTACGGACGCTGCGCAATGCCGGCATGCGGAACAGGCCGGTTCGCTTTGCACGCATTTCCTGAGTGGGAGTCTCCAACTATGTTCAGACCACGTCATTTGGTACGGGTCTCGCTTCCAGTCGCGGCATTGGCTGTCGCCGTTGTGGTCGCCGCCAATCTGCCGGCAGATAAGCCGGGCGAAGAGGCCGCCAGGCTTGACGTCTTTGACAAGTATTTCGCCTTGTCATTGCAGCCTGGGCTGCACGCGGAACGTGCAGAATCACATGACATTACGGTGCTGTTTGACACTTCCGCCACTCACATGGCTGACTTCCGTGCCAAATCACTGGCAACGTTGGACGTGATGCTCAACGCTTTGGGTCCCCAGGATCGTGTTCGATTGGTCGCTGTGGACATCAATTCCGTCCCCCTGACCGAAGGATTTATCTCGATTTCTGACACAGACGCCGTGCGCGCTGCAGTGGCAAAGTTGGAAGAGCGAGCTCCGCTGGGAGCAACGGACATGGCTGCCGCCTTGACCGAAGCGGCCCAGGCATATGGTGACGATGCCAGCGAACATCCCCGCTCGGTCGTTTACATCGGCGATGGATTGAGCATGGCCTCGATTCTTGGTGAGCCTGAAATGGCCGAAATCACCGAGACAATGACGAGCCACAAAATTGCGATCAGTAGTCTGGCGATTGGATCTCGCGTTAATGGTCAAATGCTGGCCGCGTTGGCCAACCACACCGGCGGCATGATGTTTATCGATTTTGAAGGAGCCACCACCGACGAGATGGGGCACTTCTTGGCTGACAGCGCTGCTCAAAGTGTTTTCTGGGCAGACTCTGTCGAACTGCCTGATTCCTTCGACCACGCTTATCCAGAACGCATTCCGCCGTTCCGTGCAGATCGTGACACAGTGCTGGTCGGTGTCGGCGTTGCCCGCCGTCCTTTTGAGGTTCGGGTCCGCGGAACGTTCAATGGTCAGCCACAGGAATTGACCTGGAATGTCAAACCCTCTGTTGCGAATGAAGATCACGCTTATCTGGCTTCGCTGGTTGATTCCGCCGAAGAAAACGGCGGCGTGTTGTTGGCCACACTGGGAACGCCGGGACTCAATGAAATCCGTCGCGGGACAATGCTGGCAACCAAGAACCTGAACGCGATTGCTGGTCAAGCCTTGCAAATGGATCCGGCCAACGCCGGTCGCTTGGCCAAAGGCGCGCTGGCATTGGATCCCAACAACGAACAGGCCGAAGCGATCGCTAAGCTAGCTTCCACTGCTGATGCCAGCGGTGAAATGCTGATTGATCTGCAAGATCCTCCGGCTGCTGGTGGCCAGCAGCAGCCCCCAGCCACGCAGCAGAGCCAGGACGATCTCCTGGATCAATTCACTCAAGATCAGCGCATCCTCAGTCAGCGGCTGACAGCTGAGGTGGTCAACACAATCAGTGAAGCTCGTAGCGACATGTCGCGTAATCCAGAAAAGGCGATCAATGATTTGCGCTTCGCTCTGGACGCGGTCAAGGCTTCGACGGTGTTATCCGAAGGTGGTCGCGCACAACTTATCGGCCAGATTGAAGCCGCCCTGCGCGCCGCCCGGGTCAGCCAACAGGAATTCGACGCGATCGAAGCTGAACGCCAGGCGCGTCGAGCCCAGGCTGACGCCGTTCAGCAAATGCTCAGCCAACAGCAAAGGGATGAGGATAAGTTGGATCAATATATGGAATTGTTCCACGCCCGCATGGAAGATAAAGATTTCGCTCAAGCTGAGTTGCAAGCTGACAAAGCCACTCAATTGAACCCCCGCAATCCGTCCATCGCGGCTGCCGATCTGGGGGCCACGATGCAAGGTTCGATCTACAATTTTCAACTTTGGCGCCGTGCTCGCATCCGTGGCGTGCTGGAAACCTTGGCCTCGGTGGAAAGATCTCACGTCCCTACGCCGGATGAGCCCCCCGTCATTTACCCGCCAGCAGATGTTTGGCGAAGTCTGACGGAACGCAGACGCCAGTACGCCTCGGTTGACCTTTCCAACCCCAACGAAAACGAGCGTCAGATCCAGGCCGCGTTGGACGAGCCAACCGAGTTTGCATTCGTTGACGTGCCGTTGAGCACTTTTGCTCGAGCCGTTGAAGATCAGCACGGCATGAACGTCGTCCTAGATGATCAAGAGTTGCAACTGGTTGGTCTTGATCCCGACGTGACAACAGTCACCAAGCAGCTCACCAACATCACCTTGCGTTCAGCACTCCGGTTGACGCTCCCACAGTTGGAGATGGGCTACTACATCAACAATGAAGTTTTGGTTCTCACCAGCAAAGAAAAGGCCGAAACTCAGTTGCAAACGAAAGTCTACCCAGTCGCTGACTTGGCCGTGCCGATCCAGCCACCCGGCGGTGGTTTTGGCGGCGGCGGATTCGGCGGATTCGGCGGTGGCGGCTTTGGCGGCGGACAGTTCGGCGGTGGCGGCTTTGGTGGCGGACAGTTCGGCGGTGGCGGCTTTGGTGGCCAATTTGGTGGTGGCGGTCGAGGTCTTGGTGGCGGACAGTTCAACGTCCCTTCGCAAGCGCAGGATGCCGGTGGAAATCAATCGCCTGTGAAAATTGGCGATGTCCAGCAGCCACAAATTCGCCAACGGACGGGCCCTGTTGAGCCAATTCAACTAACCATTGAAGATGGCGCAGACGCGGATCAAGCCTGGGATGTCTACCTGGCTGCCAACGAGGTCGATGATGCAACGGTTCGCGCGACGACCAAGAGCTTGATGAACGCCCACGAGTTCGATCAAGTAGCGGCCCTGCTGAATGCTTCTCTCAAGCGTGGCAACGCCGAGCCTTGGATGTACGAAGCCCTGTCCCTGGCATTGATGGCGGCGGACCGGCGTGATGAAGTCGAGAGAGTATTGATGTCCGCCCTGGCGTTTTCATCCGATATTGAAGACAAGCTTTATTTGGCTCAATACATGTCCCGGTTTGAGTTCCGGGAAAGGGCGTTGCAGATTTATCAACAGGTTGCTCGCGTAGCGCCAACTCGGCATGAACCGTATGTGCTGGGATTGGAATTGGCGAAGCAACTTGGCGACATCGACGGCATCCGTTGGGCTATTGTCGGCATCGCTGGTCAGGCATGGGGCCAAGACCAGAAGTATATTTGGGAGAACGCCGTCAACGTGGCGGAAGCGACCCATAAGGAACTCAAAGAGGCCGGTCGTGAAGCGGAAGCGAACACTTTTGGTATCGCAATTGCCGATGCCCTGCAGCGCGACCTGTTGATTGAGGTCATGTACACGGGCGATGCTCAAGTGGACCTGATGGTGGAAGAACCAGCAGGAACGATCTGCTCTTTCCGGGCCCCCCGCAGCACGTCCGGCGGAGTGCTCGTCAGCAATCAGCTGGACGGTCCAATCAAGGGCGCTCGTTCAGAAGTTTATGTTTGCCCGGAAGGTTTTGACGGTCGCTATCGCGCCCGTATTCGCCGCGTGTTCGGACAGCCCAATGGCGGCCAAGTCAAGGTCACGGTTATCAAGAACTTCCGTGGTGAGAGCCCCGTGATTGAAACCAAGTTGGTGACTGTGGATGACAAGGATGCCATGGTGGTGGTGGATCTGGAATCTGGCCGCCGCAAGGAGTCTTTGCAAGATCATCAGGTGCAAAACGCGGTTGTCAAGCACACGGTGGGCCGACACGTGCTGGCACAGCAATTGGCCGGCATGGCGGCAAACCCCAATTCCGATGATTTCAATTTCGCTCGCCGACGAAACATGGTTGGCAATCCGTTTGGTCGCGGCGGCAACCGTGCGGTTGGCTTCCAACCGGTCATTGAAACATTGCCCGAAGGTGCCAGCACGACGGTCAACGCGGTGATCTCCGCAGATCGCCGCTATGTGCGGATTGGCGCCACACCAACGTTCTCCGGAATTGCTGAGGTCAACACGTTCAATTTGGCTGGTGGAGCGACCAACCAGACAAATCAAGGTGGATTTGGCGGCGGCGGATTTGGCGGCGGTCTCGGTGGCGGCGGCGGCCAGTTTGGCGGCGGCCAGTTTGGTGGCGGGGGATTCGGCGGCGGCCAGTTTGGTGGCGGGGGATTCGGCGGCGGCCAGTTTGGTGGGGGCGGGTTCGGCGGCGGCCAATTTGGCGGCGGTGGATTCGGCGGCGGCCAATTTGGCGGGGGCGGGTTCGGCGGCGGCCAATTTGGTGGGGGCGGCGGCTTCGGTGGAGGGGGCTTCGGTGGCGGTGGATTGGGTGGAGGCGTGTTCTAACAGAGTTGCTGAAACGCCCTAGCGTTTCCAATCCAACCAGGTGCAAGCTAGCTTGCAAAACAAACAAGCGATTTGCACAACACTGAGTCCATTCCCTGGTTTATCAAGCGCCCGGCGATCCCGCCGGGCTGCTTTTTTGCGCCGTGTTTGTTTCTTTCACGATTGCCAGAGTTCGACTGGAATCCGATAATCATTCTGCGACATCACCCGACCGAACTTGTGCAACGTCAACCATTGCACTCCGTGCGCGACGCCAACTTTTGGTAGGCCAGATGAAGAAGATCGAAGCGATCATACGTCACTTCAAGCTTGAGGAAGTCAAGAACTCGCTCACCGAGCGGGGCATTCACGGAATGACAGTCCTGGAAGTCCGTGGTTTTGGTCGGCAGAAAGGGCATACGGAGATGTACCGCGGAACGGAATATGCCGTCGATTTTGTTCCCAAAGTCAAGATCGAAGTCATCGTTGGCGATAGCGAGCTGCAAGCTTGCGTCGATACGATCCTTGAAGCCGCCAATACGGGCCAGATTGGTGACGGGAAGATTTTTGTCAGCACATTAGATAATGTGATTCGAATCCGGACCCGCGAAACGCAAGATGAGGCAGTTTGATTCCTCAAGATCCGTTCCCATTGCGTGTCAGATTCTCATCGCGATCAGACTGAGTTCCTTCTTATAGCTAAGCAAAAGCTTCGGGCAGGCCGCGAAGGGATTGCTGGCCAGCACGCACACGGCCAGGACGGTTGGACAACGTCTGCCGCACTGTGCGATCTCTTCTTTGGGATGCTGCTTGACTTTTGGGATGATGCGTTTTCGGCCGCGTGCGACGCGCACCCATCACGAGACAACAGAATCACGCTGGCCCCTACCGGTGGCTTGGGACGCCGCGATATCGCACCGTATTCTGATCTGGACGTGACCATTCTGCATGAGCCCGGTGACGAAAAGCGGGTGACCGTTCTCTCACAGCGATTGCTGCAAAGCGTATTCGACTGTGGACTACAGCTGTCCCTGACCGTCAGAACGATTAAGCAAGCTTGTAGTTTGGCGACCAAGGACGCGGAAATTCTGTCGTCACTAACTGACGCGCGCTTCCTGGCCGGATCTGTCAGCCTCTTCCAGGAGTTCCTCGAGACTTTCAAGTCCCGTCTGCGCCGGCGCCGCCGTGTCCTGCGTCAAATGGTTTTGGATGCCAGAGGAGCAGAACGGATGCGATTTGGCGAAACAGTTCACCTGCTTGAACCTGATGTCAAGCGCTCCCGCGGGGGCTTGCGTGACGTGCAGTTATTACGCTGGGTTGCCGGAGTTTGGCACGGGATTGCCGAGCCAAAGGATTTGGTCCACGAGGGCTTGCTTGAAGCAGACGTCCGGTCCGCCCTCTCTGAGTCCACGGAGTTTTTGCTGCGGGTCCGGCATGATATGCACTTTCATGGGAGATCTGAGCACAACTTCCTGCACCGAGCAGAACAACTCCGACTGGCGGATGAGCGGGGTATCACGGGAACAAAAGGGCTGTTGCCGGTCGAAGTTTTCATGCAGACATACTTCTTTCACACAAATCGCGTCGGCCAATTGGTCAGTCAATTTGTAGAGAAGGCGGGCCCTATCCCCAAGACTCCGTCCATGTTGGCGCGCATCTTCAGGCAACAAGTGGAAGGTGACTACCGCATTGAGGCCACACAGATTACTGTCACTCCTCAAGGCACGACAAAGTTACAGCAAGGATTAGCGGAGGTGATTCGCCTCAGCCAGATTTCAGCCACATACGGCAAGAAGATCTCCCTGCAAACTGGCGCTGCAGTGCGAGAGTGCCTGGAGAACGCGGAGGAAACGTTGAGCGAAACTGCCGCCAAGGCGTTTATCTCTCTGCTGGACCAGTCCGTCCGGCTGGGACAAGCACTGCGATTGCTGCACGACCTGGGAGCGCTTGAGCGCGTCATTCCTGAATTCGCCTACGCTCGCGGTCTGTTGCAGTTCAATGCCTACCATAAGTATACCGTGGATGAACATTGCCTACGTGCGGTCGAGGCAGCGACAGAGTTTACCTCCGATTCTTCAACACTCGGACGCACGTACCGTGCGCTGCCTCGCAAATACTTACTGCACCTGGCGCTTTTAATACACGACCTTGGTAAAGGCCGCGGTGAAGATCACAGCGAGATTGGAGCAGCCATTGCCGACGATGTCTCGAAACGACTGCGGCTCAGTCAAGCGGACGCTGACGCACTGCAATTGCTGGTTCGAAAACACCTTCTGATGTCTCACACTGCCTTGCGCCGAGATACAAGCGACCCTCAATTGGAATTACAGTTTGCGTTTGAGGTCGGCAGCCCTGACGTTTTGCAGATGCTGTTTGTGTTGACTGCCGCGGATTTTCAGGCCGTTGGTCCAGGCGTGCTCAACGATTGGAAGATTGACGTGTTGACATCACTCTATGTCCGCACAATGAATCACTTAACAGGCAACAGCCCAACGCCCATCGATCGGCTACGCGAAGCTCGGGCAGCCGTCCGCGCGGTTTTCGAAGATCGCGCCGCGGACATCTGGATTGATCGCCAGATTGACGTCCTGCCGTCGGCATATCTCAACGCGTTCTCGGCAGAACAGATTGGCGATGACCTTTCACTACTCTTGCACCTGGAACCTCACGAACTGTTTACCAGGGGAGCCTACCGCGAAGATTCTAATGTCTTGGAAGTGACGGTTGGTGTGCGGAAACCGCAGCCGGAGGACGCTCTTTCTCGGCTCGCGGGAGCTCTTTCTGGTAAGGGGATCCAGATTTACACCGTTGATTCCTATCCATTGCTCGATGATCGGGTTGTCTATCGCTTTTCACTACAAGACCCGGAACTCCACGAAATGCCAGCCGAGGCAAGGATGAAGGAGATTGAGCATGAGTTGCACCGGGCGTTAACGCTGAAAGTTTATCGCCCAGCCGCGGCGCGGCGCGTGTGGCAAACAGCCGCGGTGAGGCGGGAAGAAGCCATGAAGACATTGCCGGTACAGGTTCGTGCTGACAACGATACATCACCTGACTACACGATCCTGGATGTATTCGCACCTGACCAAATGGCTTTGCTGTACCAGATGGCACGCACGTTGGAGCTTGCCAAGCTGCGTGTAGGATTTGCCAAGATGTCCGCTCATCTTGATCAGGCACTGGGCGTTTTTTACGTGAGCGACCAAAACGGCGCGAAGATCGAAGATGCGCTGCGGCTGCAATCGATTCGCACGGCCTTGGTGAAACGACTCGAAGATCGCAAGAAGACCAATAAGGAGCCGTAGTCATTTGAAACGTCACCGAGGCGTTTCAAATGAGCCAGATGCTCCTAGCCGGAAGCAAGCATGTATGCGTTGTCTTCGGCTGTTTCTTCATAGACGTGAACCTTGTTTCGCCCCACATTTTTCGAGCGATACATTGCGTGGTCGGCCTTTTCGATAAGCCGATTGGCATCGTCTTCGCCTTCAGGTGTGGCCACACCGATACTAAAGGTCACGCTGGCCCTCTGCCCAGCGGCGACATTGAAAACAGCCGCCGCTACGCGGGCGCGGATCCGCTCCGCAATGTCTGCCCCTCGTTTGAGTTCACAGCCAGTGATCAGGATGGCAAACTCGTCGCCTCCATACCTGGCAATAAAGTCAATCTCTCGAAGAAACGTTTTCAAAAACTCTCCGAGCTTCCCGACGACGTGATCGCCGGCCTGGTGCCCATGGGTATCATTAATCCACTTGAAGTGATCAATGTCCGCAAGCACAAGCACGAAGGGAGATGCATGTTTGCGCCAATCGCGAACGCACATCTCCAGCTTTTCGTCAAAGGCCTTGCGGTTAGCCACGCCGGAAAGTGCATCGGTCCGCGCTTCTTTTCTCGTGCGGTCAATCTCCTGAGCTTGCTCCTCCATGCGGTAGCGGGCGTAAGTCAAGTCGTCTTCAAGTTTTCGATTTGATTCCAAGACCGATGCAATTTGCTTCAGAAGACGCTGTTGCACGCTGGTCATTTCACCCTCAACGACCGTATCAACGACATCTTGTCCAACCTGACGAATCTCCATGTTATGCGTGTCAACGTCAGCCGTGAGCTCTTCCGTCGTAGAGAGTAAGTTTGACAAAACCTTGACGGAAGCGTTTCGTTGCTTCGACAGCTCTTCGCGATCACGAAGCGAACGGCGCGTCCACCCCATGTAGTAGCCTGCGCCGAGGCCGATGACCACGCTCGTCAGCACAAACGGCAGTACGTATTGCAATGAGTTCACTTTATCGAACTTTCTGCTTCACTGGCCAGTTAGCGGCAACTTGGTTGGGCAACAAACGTGTTGTCTCGTATCGACCGAGACAGCACGGCGGAGCGGTGCGTTTGGTTTGTTTATGAAGGAAAGCCCCTTTATTCCAGTTGTTCCTGTTGCTCATGACATCCACTGGAAATGCAGGGCAACATAAGGTTCACAAGCATAGGCCATGGCCAGGTACGCACAACGGAAATCAGCTGTTGAAATTCTCCCGCAAAGCCACCGGTGACACAAATATCTGACGTAGTGTTAAGTTGATTCGCCCAGGCTTGGCCAGAGCCGGCTGCAATATGGGAAGGCAGGCCATAGCTTCGCTGTGAAGTCTTATCGCGCCTGGGGTACTTCCTCACCTAACAACCGAGCATTATTGACGCGAGACTTGGTCTCGTCACACGACCGACGATGCAACCTCAGCACAGCACAGTCCTCATGGTGGCGGATGCGCCCGAGCGTATTGAAAACGTTCGGCAAGCCATGGACTGTTCGCGCGGTGCCATTGAATTGCTTTGGGGAACATTTGAGTTGCGCGTGTGCAACTGCCTGGCCGACGCCACCAAACTGCTGGAAGGACGACTGTATGACGTCGTTCTGCTAGACCCAACGTTGGGAGTCAGGGATGGTGTTGACTCGTTGGACTCGCTGTTGATTGCGTCACCGCATTCCGCCGTGGTCGTGTTGGTCAGTGAGCATGAAGACGGGGCAGCGTTGGACGCGCTGCGTCGTGGAGCCCAGGACTACCTCATGCTGGAAGAGATCCATGGCCGCATGCTTTCCCGCACATTGCGCGGAGCAATCGAACGGAAGTCAACAGAACTAAGAATCGCCGAGAGCCGTGCGGAACTCATCTGGCGGTTGGCCAAAGCCGCCGAATACCGAGACAACGAAACCGGCAACCACGTCATCCGAGTTGGCTGCTACGCGCGCGAAATCGGCATTGCGATGGGCCTTGATCGTAAGGAGATCGAGACGCTCTTCCTCGCCGCGCCGCTGCACGATATCGGCAAGATCAGCATCCCAGATGCCATCTTGCAGAAGCCGGGCCCACTGGATGCCGAAGAGATGCGGACCATGCAACAGCATTGTGTTATTGGGGCGAAAATTTTGGGCGACAGCGCCGAAGCCGAACAATTCCCCTACACACGGCGAGTGGTCTCATCTGGATGTCTCGGGCAGTATGATGATCCCGTTCGCACGGTCGCTCAGCGAATTGCCATGAGCCATCATGAACGATGGGACGGCACAGGCTATCCTGGCCGTCTGACAGGTGATCAGATTCCGCTGGAGGCGCGAATTGTCGCTATTTGCGATGTGTTCGACGCGCTACTTTCCCCTCGCCCTTATAAGGAAGCCTTCACACTTGAGATGTCTTTGGACATCGTTCGAGAAGGCCGGGGGACCCACTTCGATCCTGCGGTCTTTGACGCGTTTGAGCGGAGCCTGCCGGCACTCATTGAGATTCGTGATGATCTCAAAGACGTTCGCAACCACGAACGCGAAAAAGAACTCCTTCATGGGGCACACTCTTCCTAGATACGTGACGGCGAGCGTGCATGCATGTGGCATCCAACCGTGAACCTGATCGAAGCGAGCCTACAAGGCTGGGTGATTCCCTTATCGCTGGCATCTGCCGCGTGGTGGTCAACGGCAACGATTGCCACGCATGTCATCATCGCCGTCGCCATGTTTTGGTGGTTGCTGGATAGTCGACGGCAACGGAAAACTCAACAACAATTGCACTCCGCGGTCGCCGTCTTTGATCGCCTGTTTGAAGCGAGTTCTGATCTCGTCGACGAGGTCGAGTGGCATCAGCAAGAAGTTCGTGTGCTGCACGAGCAAATCAAGGCTTGCAAGGAAGATCAGAACAAGGCGGATCGCAATCAATTTGTGGTTCTGACCGAACGGTTGCTCGAGACCAATGCGCGGTTGATTCAACGGTTGGCCAACGCAGAGGCTCAACTTTCTGATCAGAAATGCGAGATTCAAAAACGGGCGTCTGTGGTCAAGCGTGACGCTCAAACAGGGCTATGGAACCGGCGAACCTTTGAGGTAGATTTACGCCGCCATCTTCACACCGCCTTGGATAATCAAAGCCCACTTGCGTTGCTGTTGCTGGACATTGACTCTCTCCGGCAGATCAATGATGGACTGGGACACCCCGCGGGCGACCGTGTTATCCAATCGGTCGTGCAGGCAATCGCCCGCGCGATCCGTAGCAGTGACCCGCTCTACCGCTACGGTGGTGACGAGTTGGCGCTGATTCTTCCCGGGGCGTCTCTGGAAAGCGCTCGGCACGTCGCTGAAAAGATTCGCGCTGCCGTTTGCCGGATGAGTGACATTGCCGATCTGGAAATAACCGTCTCTGTCAGCAGTGGTCTAGCGGTCGTTCAAACCGGAGATGACAGCGCCACATTGATGCGACGAGCGGACCACGCCCTGTCCGCAAGCAAAGAGAATGGTCGGAATCGCGTCAGCCTGCACGATGGCCAACGCTGCCTGGCCAGCGCGACCGAAACCGTCTGTAGTGGCACAGCTCTACCATCTTCGAGGGAAGCGGGAAATCTCGCGACGATGGAAGCACCGCCACAGCAGGGAACGATGGAAGCGCTTGATGCGGCATGTGATGCCTTACAGCAAAAGCTCGACGAATTCACCAACGGCTGAATTCTCCTAAATCGAGTCGGTCTTCGGTGAGTCGTGTTCACCGATATCGATTGACCATGGCGCAGAGATTTTGACTCGTTTAGCGCCGGTGCACATCTAGAATGGCGGAAACGCCCATCTTGACACCCACCGAATTTCTATCGCGATGCGCTTTTCAGCCCGTAACTTGATTCTGCTCATCACTGCGTATTCGGTCATCATAGGTAGTGCAGTCTGGGGGGTGTTCGCAGCCAGAAGTTGGGCCATCGCGACGTTGGACAACCCCGCAGAACAGGAAAAATGGAGAGAGTGGCAGGAAGACACAAAGGCACGACAAGATGCTCAGGGGATCCCTGCCAACCGCCGTGGCCACTCTTCTGATGAGCCGCCCGTCTTAATCCTGCTGCGAGATCATCTCACCGCGCTATTGGCAACTGCGATCTTGCTGAGCACCTTCTTGTTTGCGTTCTTTGTGTTTGTCCTTTGTGGCGCGACGCGCGCGAACACCGTAATCGTCACGGAAGACCAAGCTTTGCCTAAGTTACCGATGAGCCACTAGCTTTCTGCGTGTTGTAGTCTAACAACTCGAACGAAGTGTGAGCCGCGCTGGGCCAAGCGTTGGTAATTCCTCTTGCTTCCTCTCTGCCCAAGCCCGCGACATTTCTTGTCGGATCAAACACCGAGGACTACGCTGACCAATGAGGGTGTCGCCACCGGGCTCGACAGCTCACATCGTGCCTCTCCCGGAACGGAGGAATTCATGTCCAATTTCCGAACGCGATTACTTCTCCTCTGTCGACCTGTTGGGATTGTGCTGGTCGTCATCTGTATGGGCCTAACTCAAAGGCCCGAGGCGCGCGGACAATCGTCGATCTTCTCTGGGCAAGTGCGACCCTTTGTCGTTGGGATCAATCCGGTGGTGGGTAACGGCGCCGTCGGCGGAGTCTCCATTGACGCCAACGGCCTGCTGGACCGCGCCACCATTGACGCGGTGGGAAATCTTGCCGAAGCTCGCGCCCAAGCGGTTGAATCACAAGTGCCGGCGGATGTGGCAGTCACGAGCAAGTTGCGCAAAGTCTCGTTGCGCCGTTTGGAACTGGCGATTTACGAGCGGCTTAAAGCAGGCGAGCCATTGGAAGAAGAGATGTTGATGCTGGCCGGACTGCAGAATGTCCAGTTCATTTTTCTCAACCCGGAAGAGAATGACGTGATCGTCGCCGGCACCGCTGGAGGCTGGACACTGGATGAACACGGAACTGTTGTGGGACTTGAGACCCGGTCGCCCGTGCTGCAGTTGGAGGATCTGCTGGTCGTTTTGCGGAGTATCCACTCAGCTCATGAATCGGGGATCACGTGCTCAATTGATCCATCCGCCGAAGGCCTCGCCCGGTTACAAGATTATTTCAGTGCCGGTCCCCGCATGGGTGAAATGGCATTGCGGCGTATGGAAAAACTTGTGGGTTCGCAATCTGTTACCGTGACAGGCGTTCCCGCTGACAGCCATTTTGCCCGCGTGATGGTGGCGGCGGACTTCATCATGAAGCGGATTGCGATGGGGCTGGAGAAATCCCCTACGCGCAGAGTCCCCAGCTACATGCAAATGCTCCGGAGCGCTCGCGTGCCCGTGCCCAAGACGGCGATGCCCCGCTGGTGGTTGGCGCCCGATTATTCCGCCCCGCTTCGTGATGTGGACGGCTTGGCCTTCGCGCTACCTTCCTCAGGCGTCAAGGTCATGACAGAAGATAGCTATCTCAACGAGGATGGCACGCTCGAACGGGTGGAGGATGCCAATCCGGCGGCTGTGGATTGGGCCAACCGGTTTAGCGAGCACTACGTCGAACTGGCAAAAAGGCTGCCTGTCTTAGCCGAACTTCGCAACCTGATGGATTTGGCGATTGTGGCCGCCATCGTTCGCAATCCTCAGTTGGGCGACAAAGTCGGCCACGACTTTCCGCTGTTGTCCAACGAAGAAATCTTGCCTGTGGTGAGCTACCACGTGCCGAAGACCGTGTCATCGCGATCGTCCTTCGTCAAGAAGGGAAACCAGTACATCATCAGCATCTCGGGCGGAGTTGATTTAGCTCCAGGTGCCGTGTTGGGCACGGCAACCTTGGATGACAAAGTCCTTTCGAATCGCGAACAGGCAATCGCAGGAACTCAGCAAAACTGGTGGTGGGATTGATCTACTAGGCGATCGACGCTTTTTTTGATGGACCTCGAATGAAAGCCTGACTTTGCTTCGCGCGGTGGCACCATGAAACGGCGCATTTGCTGATCATTCGCCGCCAGTCAGGGTACGTCTGCGAGCCCTGTGTAGCCACAGGCAGCATCAACCCATACAAGTGATACAGCTTACCCAACGCAATTGCTGGCGTTGCCCCTCACTCCTCACGCTCCGGCTGCCGATGCCAATCAGGTAAGGCATGCTGAGTCAGCCGATTCTAATGAGGAGGAAGAGATGTCCGTGAAAAGTAGCTTTGCCGCACTGCTCTTGGTGGCAATCATGCTGGCTCCGGCAAGCGCCTACGCCCAGCAGTCCAATCAGCAAAACACAATGACCGAGCGTGAAGCTCAGCAAGCCGCCCAGCAGGCGGAGCGAGCCGCTCGTGCTCAGGAAGCAGCCATCCAAGCCCGGATGCGCCAGATCGAAACCCGCATTGCCCAAGAAGAGAAGCTGCTGGAACGCAGGATGGCGGAAGCCAACCAGATCCGCCAGGCAGCTCTGTCCAAGAACGACCAGCGCGGACTTGATCGTGCGGCCCAATTGGAAAAGCAAGCCATCGCCGCCTACGAAGCTTCGATCAACAAACTGATCCAGGCGATCAACGCACCGGTGCAACCACAGCAAGCCAACCAGGGCGGCAATCAGAAACGCAACAACGGCCAGCCGCCACGCCGCCGCCAACCACCTAAGCGTTCCGGCTGGAGTTGGTGGCCATTTGGCTAGCCGCTCGCTATCGCACAATTTTGCACAGCTTCCAGAACCAGCTGTCAACAAGTCAGGCTTGAGGACTCGGATCCTCAGGCCTGATTTCGTTTCACAGAGATACAAGTGGTTACTGGACGCAATGCTTTCACAGCCTGTCCAACATCGTCTTGAGGTGTGCCTCGACCGACTCAGCCAGCATCTGCGGGTGATATCCACCCTCTAAGATGCTCACAATGCGTCCACGACAATGATCATCGGCCAGATCACAGACTGTTTCGGTCATCAAGACGAAGTCTTCGACTTCAAGCCCTAGCGAACCGACAGGATCCGCGGCATGAGCATCAAAGCCGGCACTGAGCAAGATCAGTTCAGGCTTGGTCTTTGCCGCAAACTCCTCAAGCTCACTGGCAAACTGCGCCAAGATGTCCTCCCTTGACGTTCCAAACCGAATAGGCAGGTTGTGTGTGGTGCCACTCCCTGCAGCCAAGCCTGTTTCGTCGCGCCGCCCCGAACCTGGATAGAAGGGAAAACGATGGGCGGAGAAGAAAGCCACCTGCGGGTCGCTCCAGAACAAGTCTTGCGTGCCATTGCCATGATGGACGTCCCAATCAACGATCAGCACTCGGTTCAATCCGAGCTCGCGCACGGCGAACGCAGCCGCGACGGCCACGCTGCCAAATAAACAGAATCCCATTGCTCGGTCTTTCAACGCGTGATGGCCCGGTGGGCGGACAAGGCATAGCGCCTGGCGGTCTTCATCAGTGACGACTCGCCGCACCGCATCCACGGCCGCACCCGCGGCCAACGCGGCCACTTCAAACGATCGCTCTGAGATCACCGTGTCACTGTCCAGGCGATCAACCCCTTGACGGAAAGCGGATCGCACAGAGGCCGCATACTCGACGTCATGCACCAGCCCGAGTTGGGCATCGGTCGATGGCTCCCACTGTGGCTGTTCACAACGTGGCAACAGTTGAGAAGACTGCAATTGTTTGGAAATGGCCTCCAGCCGGGCCGGGCATTCTGGATGCTGGCCGGTCTGGTGCTGGAGGAAGAAGTCGTTGCGATAGAGAAGCATTTCAGAACTCATGTGGCTTTGAACAAGGTAGTTCGCATTTGCAGAAACGTTCTCAGCCGCATTGTGCCTTTCGCGGATTCAACGAAGCGGGTTACGCGGGGGACTCGGGAGTTTGTTATGCTATGGAAACGTCAAGACTTCAAGGCTGGATGACAAACACGATGTACCTCCGGGAAAATCCCGTTCTGCAACGCGAGATGCTGATTAACCTCCGCATGAAGCGGGCGTTCATCACGTTAGCGGCTTTCATCCTTCTGCTTGGCGCGATGGTCTACGCGGCTTGGCCGGCGTATGAAGATGTTGACATGATCAACCCCGTGGCGTCCAAACGGTTGGTCGATCTCTTCTTTCTCGGTCAGTACATTTTGACATCGTTGATGGCGCCTACTTTTGCGGCGGGAGCGATCACGGGAGAAAAAGAGCGCAAGTCATACGAGATGCTCTTGGCCAGCCCTTTGCGCCCCACGGCGATTGTCGTCGGCAAGCTGTTGTCTTCTCTGGCACACCTAGGATTGTTGATCTTTTCGTCACTGCCGATTGTGATGCTGTGCCTGCCACTGGGAGGGGTCAACTTCTATGAAGTGCTGGCAGTCTATTTGTCTATCATCCTAGTGACAACGACGTTCGGACTGATCAGTCTTTGGTGTAGTAGTTTCTTCAGCCGGACCGCGTCATCTTTGGTCGTGTCTTACTTGATCATCCTCCCGCTCGCCCTAGTCGGGTTGTTGATGTGGAACGCGTTGGAAGGCGGCGCGGTGGCCGGTGTGAGGTTGTTGATTGCTGCGGTGCTGTTGCCGGTGATCTGCGGGTTAGCCTGGGTGGGATTAATCACGACGATCAGCGCGCGCTTGCTGCATCCACCGGATGTCGGTAGTGAAGGCAAGGAAGTGATCGATGAAGAGCGTGAACAAGACAAGGCAGTCGGCTTGGTAATTCGCCGTGATCAGTTTCCGGATAAACTTTTTGCACCACCGAAACGTACGGGGCTATTGCCGGATGGCGCCAACCCCGTCTACGACAAGGAAATGCGCTCAGAAATCTTCAGCCAAGGCACGCTCATGCTGCGCGTGGTGATCCAGGTCAGCATGTTTCTGGCCATCCCCATCATGGCTTGGTGCTTGTATCTGCGACCGGAATTGGCAGCTTGGTATGTTGGCTACGTCATTTTGTTCAACCTGATGGTTGGGCCTGTTTTTTCCGCCGGCAGCGTGACGAGCGAGCGCGAACGGGAAACCCTCGACCTCCTGTTGACGACGCTGATCACACCGTTGCAAATTCTGGTGGGTAAACTCATCTCCGGCCTGCGCGTCTCCAGCGTGTTGACAATGTTCTTGCTATGGCCGCTGGTTCTGGCATGTGTGATGGTGGGAGATTTGCGCAGCCATTTCCTGACAATGCTCGCCTATGTCGCAATCGTCCTCATGACGTGCCTGACAACGGCCAACATCGCGTTGTTCACATCCGTCATTTCAAAGAAGTCGTCCTTCGCGTTGATCTTTTCATACGTCGCGATCGGCACATTATTCATTGCACCCTTGGGCGTCGAACGATTCGTGGAGACGTTCTTCCCGGAGCAGGAGATTACATTTCAGGTCAAACAGCAGGCGTATTTGAGTCCAATCTCGGCAGCATTCGCGTTGCCGCTTGACGTCAAAGGCCGCGGGGACGACGTCGGTCGCGGACTAAGTCAAGAAAGGGAAGCCAGCTCGCGCTATGGATGGCGACAGTTTGGGCTATTTTCCCTGGTTTACTCTCTGCTCAACTTAAGTCTGGTTGGCGTTATGGCCTGGCTGTTCAGCACACGATGGCGTGTCGCTTATTGACCTGAGTTTATTGATTTTCATCAATTCCTCCGCAATTTCACAACTAAGCCCGAACATGAACTGGCTCTACGAACAACAACTTCCTGCGGTTGTCATCAGCCTGTCCATCGTGGTGGCATCTGTCATCTTATTCGTTCGCTCGCGACGACCAGTCTTCTTGTGGGGAATCCTCGTCGGGCTGATTGTTTTGGGGCTGGGGCTCTGGATTGAATCGGCTGTCGTCACAGAAGAGGAGGAAATCGAAGCAACGCTGCTGGCGGTCGCAAGTGCAATGGAGGAAGGCGATATGGAGACTGTCTCGAGTTATATCGATCCTTCAGCCGTTTCTAGTTGGCGACTCAAGGGGATCAGCCTAACACATTTTGAGAACCGGAAATTTTCAGACGTAAACGGGTCTATCGAACGGGTTGACTTCAATCGCTCATCCAACCCAATCAGCGCCCGAGTCAGAGTCTTTGGCAAAGCCACTGGTCAAAGTCTTTCCAATCCGCCAAACGAAGATCCAAACTTCAATTGGATGGGGCGAGTTGTCTTTGGGATGTATAAAGGCGAAGATGGCTGGATCATTCAGAAAGTGGAAGGATTTGCGCGATAGTCTTGGTGGCCGCCATTCCCGCTACCAAGACTTTGGCCTACAATACGATTGAATATTTGAGTCTCTTTTCGCGGTAGGCCGACGCTGGCACCGCATTTTCTCACATTGATGCTTTCTCTTGCTCATGGCTACGGTTGCTGAACTTCACGAAACCACCAATGAGATTCGTACTCGGATTACCCAATTGCGAGACTCTCTTTGACTGCGAAGCCAAGCAACAAGACATCGACCGACTGGAACGGCAGATGTCCGAGCCCGACTTCTGGAACGACCAGGAAGCTGCCCAAGAAACTATCGGTCAACTCAAGCAATTGACCGCCGTGGTTAAGCCGGTGGGCGAGTTGGTCGCGGCAGTTGAGGATTTGGAAGCGATGCTGGAAATGGCGGCCGAGGATGAGAGCTTTGCCATGGAGGTTGAAGCCGAGTTGCCGAAGCTACAGCAGCGTCTGGATGACCTCGAACTCAAGGCGCTGCTTTCCGGTCCCCATGATGCCGGCAACGCCATCGTCTCGATCAACGCGCGAGACGGAGGTACGGACGCCAATGATTGGGCCGAGATGCTGCTGCGAATGTATACGGCCTGGTCTCAGAAGAACGACTACAAGGTTGAACTTCTTGATCGCCAGGACAATCTCGAAGCCGGCATCAACAGCGCCGTGATCGCGGTGAGAGGGCCCTACGCCTATGGATACCTTCGCGGTGAGACGGGGATTCATCGGCTGGTGCGGATCAGCCCTTTCAATGCTGATGGCAAGCGACAAACCAGCTTCAGCGCCGTGGATGTCTCACCAGACATTGCGGACTCCGTCGAGATTGAGATCAAGGATCAGGACGTCCGTGAAGATACATATTCCGCCAGTGGTCCCGGCGGACAACATGTCAACAAGACCTCTAGCGCCGTCCGACTGACGCACCTGCCCACGAATATTGTTGTGCAGTGCCAGAACGAGCGTAGCCAGCACAAGAACCGCGCGGCCGCCTACAAGATGTTGCGCGCCAGGCTGGCACGGCTGGAAGAAGAGAAGCGCGAAGCCGAGCAGGCAGCCAAATATGATCAGCAGGCGAGGACTGGATTTGGCGCGCAAATCCGCAATTACTTTCTGCACCCGGATCAGCGAGTGAAGGACGCACGGACGGGCTATCTCGAGCACAACTTTCAGGATGTGCTGGACGGCAACATCGGCGGATTTCTGGATTCTGTGCTGCGTTGGCGAGTGGGAAAAGATTAGCTCGGTGAGCGTCCCGTGCTCCAACATGCGAAGTCGAAATCGCGCGGCCATTGTTGACCATGGCAACTCCTCTTACGGCACGTACCGTATCCCTGCTTTACGACACGAACGCCACACAGTAGCGGCATGGCCCATTCTTCTGACGCTCAACCACCGGCTCTCAGTGCGGGACCGCTGCGATTGGAGTTTCACAGATCAGCCGATCGATATGCCCACAGCTTGAAGTGCGTGAATGATGGCGTGCCGTGTGAGTTGATGGCAAGTATCGAAGGTCAAGGAACTGAACGTTTTCCACCAAGTCCTCCCCTTCAGCAGCTTCATTTTGAAGAACACGGCGGAAAACAAGTTGCTATGTTGGTCGGCATGGCTGAGGGAAACCATTGGTCGGCGGCTATCTCGGCAGAGAATGAATCACTTGAATTCGACATCGCTTGTCACACTAGTGCCCGTCTCGTCGCCCACGAGTATTCCTCGTTGGGAAGTACTTACCACGCCATCCCAACAGCCAAGTTGAAAAAGACCGACAACGGTATCTTGCTCCAACTTGCGGCAGCACGCGTACTGGTTCAAACGAGTCAGTTCACCGAGGTTGATCTCACCCGGGGCACCCTTTGTTTGCGTCCATTAGCTGGCAGCCCTCACCCAACTTCCACGCTACGTTGGCGGTATCTCATCAACTCGTAGCCGGGCCAGCCATTGCGAGCGGGTTTCCGCAAGTACGCAGATGCTATCAACCCGGAGATAAAAACGGCCGAGCGCGTATTCGCGTTCGGCCGTTTGAAACTCAGGCTTGTTGATCGGTCTTACTTGTCGGTTTCCTCAGTCTCCGAAACCGACATTTCCTGTTTGATCAACCGTTGTGCTTCTATGAGCAGGAAATCAGGATCCATGAACGGCTCATAGCTGACATCCTGCCAGCGGATTTTTCCGTCGCCATCAATCAAGAACGTGCCGTGCAGCGGCAGGTTTTCAAAGTCATCAAAGACACGGTACTTACGGAACACTTCATAGTCCGGGTCAGCAACGAGAGGGAAGGGGAATTCCAAGGCATCTTCTTCGATGTCTTCCCCTTCGGCCGCGCGCGTTTCCATTTCGCGACGGTAAGCATCGAAGGACTTCTGCAAATTCTCAACGCTGTCCGTGCTGATGCCGACGATCTCAATCCCTGCCTCACGGAAACGTTCTGTCTTGGGACCAAAAAGCTCCAATTGCTGAGCGCAATGCAGGCAACCATAGCCCAGATAGAAGATCACGATCACGGGGCGACCTTCATAATCATCCAATGAAACCTTGTTGCCGCTGGTGGACGGGAGCGCCCATTTATCCGCCGCTACCGGCTGCCAACGAAACGGACCAATGGAACTCAGTTCCGGCCGTTCACCCAAGTCATCGGGCATTTCCCGCGAGGCGCGCCAATCTGCGGAGTAACCGCAATCGGCCGCCACGGACGCCAAACGACCAAAGACCGGAGCGCTCAGATCGATCTCGCTGGAGATCTTGCGGAGATCCGAGAACGCCGCCTGGGCTTCCTCCTGTTGCCCACATTCGTCGGCGATGTAGATATAGTTCGCCAACGGATAGACTTCATTTTTCTTGCGGGCGGACTTGGCCGTCTTCAGGGCCAATTCCTGGTCACCAGCTTCCAGATAGAGCATGGCAAGGTGCTCTTTGGGAATCCCCCGTACCTTGGCAAGTTTCTTGAGGGCTTTCTCCTGGTCCCCCTCCAGAAACTCCAACCTGGATTCCAGCTCGCTAATGGCTGACTTATAGGATCGCTCACCACCACGGAACTTACGCTTGGCAGCGGTGGTGGCTTTGGACTTTGTGAGCCCCACAAAAGCAGGCGTTTCTGCGGCCCTCTCCACAGCTTCCTCGATTGCCTTTTCCTGGCGGGCATCGAGAGATGCCGCCTGGCTCTTCAATTCCTCGATCTGCCGCTTGAGGTTTTCCGCATCCCGCAAGCCAAAGTAAGCGACGCCCTTGGCCTTGAGGCGCTTGATCTGTTCGGAGGTGATGTCCGTAGGATCCAAGTAGGGCCCTTCGCACAATTCCAGTGTTTGCTCCCACAGCTCATAGCGATTGAGAACTTCCAGCAACCGAGTACGCCCATAGCCGGCGCTACTGCCACGGCTGCCAGCGGAGTTGTATTTCGGGTGCCTGGGCTGCTCGACCATGTTCTTGGCCAGTTCTACGGCATCCTGAACACGACCAACGTGGGAAAGACTCCGCGTGAGCCATTCATTGTTGTGGGCGTAGTTGTGGATCCGGTAGGGCATGACGCGATCATTCATCATCGCGATGTGATCAGCCCGAGCGGAGGCTTCCTGCTGCCAAGCAGAATCATGGTATCTCTTGAGACGCCAGTAAATGTGGCCGGGCATGTGCCACATATGAGCAATGATGGGGGAAGATGGGCCGCACATGGCGGAGGATTCAAGTGCCTTGGCTGGTCCTTTGTAGTCCCACAGGTGAATCTTGTAGTGATGGACGGGGTGCAGAGGGTTGGCGGCCAGCACCTCCTCAATCCCCTCATCAACTTCCTTGGAAGCCCTATTGCCGCCGCGTCCTCCTGAGTTCATTCCGCTCCAAGCGGCAAAACACCAAAACGCCTTGGCTTCAAGCTCATCCGGATACTCTTCGTAGATCTCAGCCAGTCCTTCCTTGAAGTTTTTCCACCGACTCTTGCGGTTTGATGTCGTGAGATATTCATTGAGAGAATCAATCCACATCTGTTCCCGTGGCGAAGCCTTGTCACGGAGTTCTACGGCTTTCTCGATGAAACCCTTCGCGCGGCTTTTGTTGTTGTAGTTGGCCATGGCCATGCCCCAGTACGCCATAGCACACTCAGGCTCAATGGCGGCGGCCTGTCGAAAAGAGCGCTCGGCCTCCAAATACCAAAACCCGTGCAACTGCCCCACGCCCTGATCAAAGAACTTCTGAACCGTCTCGTCGTTGTGCGTGACCTCAAGATGCACGTTACCGGTGCCGCCCATCAAGTACGCGGCTTGACGCGGCCCTTCATTGAAAGCTTCACCGTGGTAGGAATGTCCGGCTGCCGGATCAATCTCACGTTGCTCGTCAAGCTCGTCATCTTCAGCGTCTTGATCATCCTGGCGTTGCCCTTGCTGGGCTTTACCATCTTGGGTCTTAGCATCCTGGGTTTTGCCATTGGATTGGTCTGACCGTTGGTCATCCTGAGCAACTGCCTGACTGGTGATGACTTGCGTGGCAATGGCCAGGAGACCACAAATCACCCACGCGGTTGTTGTCAGTACCCACCGTTGCATGATGGAATCCTGTTTCACTTGCATCCTGATGACCCTAGAGAAAGGAACGCGCGGTGCGATAGTTCGAGCGGTGATTTGCAGCTTGCACGTTATCCGCAGAAGTAGGCAGGGTCAAGCAATTGGCGCATTATTTGGAGCGGTGTAACATCAGTTACTTGATAAAGTTACGGCGATTATGTGGCGTGCGTAGGCTTTGCGGCGGGAAGCCGCGCCTAGGCAAAAAATCGACGTGCTGCGCTCGAAAAATCGCAAGTACTTCGCTTGGCATATTCTCGATCCAAGGCCCCTGGACTCGGCAGTTCAATTGCTTCGCGAACGTGTGATTGAATTGCCGCAGCGTTCCCCGCACGCCCTGCTTTCACGCGTACGGGCGAAATTGACATTGGTCAAATTTGGGGGGTGTTTCGTGCCGCCCTGCGCGCTGCTGAGCACCATAGGGGGTTGACGGTTAACAAGCTATTGAACGTAACGTCAGGGTTGTCGGTAATGGTCTCGGTGCCGTTGCTGGTCCATTGCATACGCGTGAAGCGTTTGCGCAACCCCCTGGAGGCGGGAGGGATTTGACCAATGTCACTTTCGCCCGTACGCATGAGAGCGTGTTGTGTGGACTCCCATCGGGGAATGATTTGACGGCGTCCGTCAGGGCGAACTGACCAGCAATCAGACTGGTGCTCTCGCCTGCGTCTCCCAGAAGGCGTTGCGGTACGGCGAACAGGAGACGCTCTTTTTTCGGACAGCTGCTCTGTAGGGCAAGCCGAAGTAAGCGTCTGGGGGGTCGGAGACTACTTGCTGACCCCAACGGCTTCTGGCCCTTGAAAACCTGCCTCGCGGAAAGGTTCATCTCTCACGACTTCGACGATCTTGATTGCCTTGATCTCGTCAAAGCCAATCAGCACCCGCCGAGCTCCGTTGGTATCCGGGTTGCGACGCTCGAACATCACCAGATCAGTTGTTGTAAGAAAGGACGAAAACGGAATCTGCTCGTCCCAACTGGCCATCAGTACGCCTTGCCGCTGGAGTCCTTGTGGCCAATCGTGCAAGAACCGTTTCCAGCAGTTCTGATGGGCCTCAGCAGTTGGTGGGGGCGATTGGACAACCACCACTTGTTGCTCTCCGGTGTTTCCCTGCGCTGTTGGTGGACTCCCGCCCCGCGAGCCGCTTTCGGCTTCCAGCTTTCCGTTCTGGGGCGACCTCGCAGCCGCCGGTTTTCCCAAAGAGTTTCCGTTTTTTCCAGCCGGTGAAAGGCTCTTCAGCCGCGGCAAGATTCGCTTGTTTTCCGGTGCGTCAGACATCGCCAGCTTTCTCCCAAAGGCCACCCGCAGCAATATGCGGAAGTCTAGCTCATGGAGCTTGAGGCGGGCGATGACCCTCCGGGAGTACTAACGAAGCGCCTCCGCATTCAGGGAAACCAGCAAAATCGTTGCAGGGCAGGCCGACGTTCAGAGAAAACGTTGCTCGCCGTGGAGGCATCGGCGTCACGGCTGGCGGTCATTGACCGTGGTGCTCTCGGAAATCTCCAATGGGTGGCGCAGACTCCCACCACTGACAACAGCTCGCACCCGGTTTTCACCAGGCTGGCTGACCCGGGCGCGAATCGTATACCGCAACGTTTCTTGTGGGCGCAATTCCGGCATAGGATTGAACCGAATAACGTCGCCGTCCAGTTGATGATCGCGCGTACCTCGTGGGCTGCGTGTCGCGATCTCGTTAAGCGTCATGCCAGTCGCAAGATCGAAATCAAGCTGAATCTGGGTCTCCGTGACCGAAGACTCGTTCTTGATGGAAACTTCGTACGTGACATCCGTACCAACGACAACCGGGTCCCTCGTTTCGACGATGGTGACTGTCATGGGAAGTTTGTCCGGACGAACGTTGAGGCACAACTCATCATTGTCTTTCGTTCCATCTTCTGACTCGACGGTGACACGGCCACAGATGTCGGTCGCCACTCGCTCGCAAGCGCACTGCACGTCAAAACGAGCGAACTGCCCAGGCCCTAATTCGTCGACAATCCAGGTGAGACGGTATTCGCCCGGCGGCTCCGTGAAATCATTTCCTTCTGACGCCTGGATTGGCCGAAGCCCGGTCTCATAGGAGTCAACGACACGGACGTTCCGCAACGTCGCCTCGCCGGTGTTGGTCACCTCGATTCGGAAAGTGGGTGTATCGCCAACCTTCGCCGTCAATGGCCCAGTCTTGCGGACAGCCAACTCGCGACGCGCAGGAGTTACGGCGCGGGCGATCTGCACACAGTCCCGACCTTCACCGAAGAGTTCACCAGTCTCTTCGTTGGAGACCGTTACATGCTGGCAGGCTTGTCCCACAGCAACCGCGGTGAACGTCACGGGGAATGTGACTAACTTTCCAGGCACAATCGGATCGAGGTCTCGGGCGATTGGATTCTGGCCAATTTCGTGCTGCAATCCGGCATCGTAGGTATCGGTAATCACTAAGCCTGAAGGAGTTGCCGCATTTCCTCGATTGAGCACAGTAATTTCCCAGGTGACTTGGTCTCCGACACTGACACCGCCCCTGGGTTGAGTGCGGCGCAACGTCACGTCCAAAGCGGCGGACGCCACGGATGTTCGCAGGCAATCGCGGATTGTCGCCCCGTTGGTGGAGTTCAACTCCGCACACAACTCTGCCGTCAGGTTTGACGCAACCTGAAATCTCACGACCAAGCTCTGTGAACTGCCTGCCGCGAGATCTCCTAGGTCAAAACTGATTTCATTGCCGGATTGCATGGCGACCGGATCGGTCCCAACGATGGTCCAGCCTTCGGGCACGTTCAAGGTGACGCGAGAGCCGGGCACGGCTTCATCACCGGGGTTGGCAATATCGATTGTGAAATCGGACTCTGCTCCGGCGGCCACCTGTGAAGGTCCTGAAAGATTGATCGTCACATCAGAGGTCCACGTCACGCTCAAAGAACTTCGGCCCAAGATGACGCGGGGCGAAGGCTGCTGTGCTCCCTCCGAAGTTGGCGGCTGCGGAACATCCCGCACGATTTGGATCTGCACGTTTGTTGTGCCCATGGCGGGCTGCCCTTGAATCAGGTCGACAGTCGCCGCGCCGTTGGAGTCGGTAACCACTTCACGAACCTGTGCGCCATCGGGGGCAAACCCGGCAGCCGATCCGCCGCTGATCTCATACCGAACCAGATAGCCCCGCGCAGGCGCTCCTGTACTGGGTTGGATTACGGTTGTCGTCAACGGCACGCTGGCCCCCAAGCCCGCGGTCGTGGATTGCGGAAAAGCCCATTGGGCATCAATCCAATGAACGCGAGCGATCGCCTGACCCGATGACGGGTCCAAGAGACTCGGGGCGGACGTCGTTACAACGGAGGTCCCTTCTTGCTGCGAAGATAGACTCATCCATGTTTGGCCCTTTTGGATCAGAAAGTCATCGCCCGTCTGTTGTGTTCCTCGGGTGACGACGGCGCTCTGCGGAAACGTTGTGCTTTGGCCGACTGTGGAGCTAGTGATCTGCGGCCAAAGCAGCGGATTGAGCGCGTTGGATTCTCCGAATCCCCCAGCACCGCGCAGCTCACCCACGCCCTCCAGCGTCCAGTTGACGGGCTGGTTGGAAGCCATTTGTCCAGCAATACAGACACTGGCCACAAGCGCGACTTCACTTCCAACGGGCACAACCTGTTCGGCGGGGTTGACGACAATCCGCACGTCACGGGCTGCGCTCCCTGTCACCAGCGGGCCCGGTGGGGAGACGTAGGTTGGCACACCTTGGGTGGTATCCCACAGCGGGAACCGCGCGCAGCCCCCCAACACAGACACGCTTAGCGCGAGTCCTAACAGCCAAACAAGTTGGGCTTGGCGTCGCATGGTTCTGCAGCCAACCTCTTGGTTCAAGTCCAGCACAAAAATCAGGGCGGGTGCGATTCGCTCGCCTGATCGGTGCGCACCGAGGGCGCAGCTCCTTGAAACGTACCACGCCCTCTGCGGCATGTTGCCGTTTTTCAACACCCTCATTCCGTGTGAGTAGGCGGGCTACCGGCAAATTCGTTACAACCGGACCATCTTGATTTGCCACGCCGAGTTCTTACCCATCCACAAAAGTGATCGCATGCCGCTGGTCACAGAAGAGGTGTCTTGGCATTCTTTGCCGCCGCGCGCAAAAAACAATCGCGCGGATCGAAACTGTTCGATCACGCGCGATGCTGAAACTGTGTGCTGACCTGGGAAACGCTGACGATGGTTGCGAAACCGCTTTCAACCATCGCGGGGTCATCCGCCGCGATTGCCGAAGATTCCGGTTGCGTACCAGATCCCGTTGCGGCCCCGTTTGATGTCATATCCAAACAACGGTTGACGCCGGCGAACCGCGCCCCAATGTCCTGACGAATATCGCCAGCTATCGACACAATCGATGCAAGCATCGACGAGATTCTTGCCAGGCCAACTTTCGGCCACGACCTCTTGCGAACGCAACCCGCCTGGCAGCCGGGCATTGATCCGGTGAAAGCGTGAATCCCAGGAATGGTGGCCTTGCACGCCGATTTGCGCCTGGTAGCGCGATTGCGATTCGGCCTCGGCCAACAAAACTTCGCTCTGTTCGCCCAACGTGCTTTGAGGGCTTTCCGGATGGATCCGCACGGCGAAGGTCATCGTCCGCTGCGTGAGGGTCCCCGGCGGTAAATTGAGAATCACTCTCGTCTTGTGCCGGCCGTAGTACGTGCCGGGTCGGAAGGGGAATTGGCTGACAACGTAACCATAGTACTTGGCTTCCGTGTTCTCCAAGTCAATGATGGCAACACCCTCACGCCCTTGCATATCTGCAAACGCGGCATGATTGAGTAAGACCGTTCGTTCGCCATCGACTTCAATGGCGGCGTCGGTGTCGAGCCGCAGCCAGACGTATTTCTCGCGCAACTCCGGTGTAAGTTCCTCGGCCAGAGAGTTTTCAAGATACGCCTCCGCAACGTTGGCATTGGCGGGATCTGAAAACAAAACAAACAACATTTTCTGTTGCTCGCGCGCGGATCGCATCGCCACGCGATAGTCCGTCTTCCAACGGATCGTTTCTTTGACATCTTCCGATGCTTCCATGCGGCTGGTTGACAGGGCGATCATCGCCACACCCAATAGGCCCAACCAGGCCGTGGCCCGACGCATCATTAACGACATCTCCTCGATGGAATTCACCCCTATGGCCCGGCAACACACCGAGCACAAACACGACGTTGAAGTGACTGCCGTTCCCAGCGCTCAACACGCCCAACCTCCAATGATTCGCGAACGCCAATCATTGGAGGGAAAGCTTCTGCTGCAAACGAAATGACAGTGGCGCGGTGCTTGGCGACGCTGACGAATGTCAGCGATAAGAGAGTCCATTCCCAGCTCCCCTGGGCAGGCGGCAGTTTCAAGCCACGTCCAAGGGGTTGGAGCACACAAAACTGCGTCCCCGGAAGGCAACTAATGTAGTCGCTGGCATCATCAGGAAAAACAGTCTGACTGGATAAAATGATCCAAATGGCAAGATCAGCTAAGATAACTGCCCTTTAGCGTTTGAGGTAACTACGCTGCTTGCCCGAATTCGCCATTTCGTGGTAAGAATTTAGCAGCGCGAGCCGCGTATTCTCTGCGCAAAACCCACTATTTCCTGGAGTTCTTGATGAAGGGTCGCCTGAATCGGACTGCGATCACCTTTGTGCTTTTTGCTTTGGCGCTTCCTGCAACGGCCGTTCACGGCCAGGGAATTGGAACCGCGCTGGAAGTCAGACAAGCCCTGGCTGAGCTGCGAGGATGGCTGGCAGGCTCAGGGCATGGTGAAGGCTGGAACGCCCACTTGGGCAATGAAACCCTGGCTCGACAGCTCGATTTGGCCTCAAATCCGGCCACGCCCGTGGACGTTGCCGCGTTGCAAGATGTCTTGAGTCGCTACTCGACAGGCTCGCGAGAATTAGAGTTACGACGTTTCGTCGCCGTGCGTGAAAAACTGGCCGCCTGGATCCATGAGTTGAATCAACCAGGCATTGATCAGCTGCCGGAGATGCTCCGCACTGCTGCCGGAGACTTTGCGGAGCCGGACGAAGCGTCGCTCGCTGATGCGAAAGCACAAGTCAATGCCGCCTCCCAGCCGCTCCGACGCTTTCTCAACGGCAGTCACGGCGCCGCTTGGAGCAGCTATCTGAATTGGGAAGCATTGGACGTTGAGTTGAGCGCCGCGCTTCCGGACGTTGAAATCCTGAACAATTCGGCCGACCAATTTGAAAGCGGATATGCTGGATTAGAGTTGCCGATGTTCGCCAAAACCGCGGCAGCCCTACGACGTTACACGCAACTCTGTCTCGTTCACCAAGATCCGAACGCTCAGGCTGAGTATCAGACACGGATGAATGCTCTGGCAGACGCAATTGATGCGTTTGCCGGTACGCAAAACCGTACGTCACTTCAAGTCGTTTCAGATCACGTAACCTGGCTGGAGAGCCGAGGCCTGGCTTCAGAACTGACGGCCAAGGTCCGCGAACGCTTGTGGCGGCCAAATCTGATCATTCAGATTGCGCCACAGTTTGCCACCGCCGGTTTCCATGAGAGCGTCCACGAGATCTCCGATGTCACGGATGTGATCTTGGGGACGGACATCCGCGGCAAAGCACGCACGATTGGAGATGTTCACGCCAGACTCCTGCCAGGCGAGAACAAAGCTGTCTTCGAGAATGTGTTTGTCGGTACGACGTATTCCCGCACGCTGGGATACAACCGGGGCATCGTGATTAGCACAGAGGGAACCACGAAGTTCACCGCCACTAAGCAATTCAGCTTTGATCAATATGGATTCACCGGCTATTCCAGCAAAGCGCAAGCGACAACTTATAGTGACACCAACTGGATCGACGTCGGCAAAAAACATCCGCTAATTCGCCGGTTGGTGGAACGCGTGGCCGAACGCAAAGTCCACCAATCAAGGCCGGAAGCGGACGCGATCGCTGGGCAACATGCGGAGGATCGCATCGAAGAACAGATGGATCTCAACGCAGACGAACGCCTCGCTCAGGCCAACAAGAACTACTACGAGAAGTTCCGCAAGCCGCTGCTCGACAAAGGGCTCTTTCCGCAGTCGTTTGACACTCACAGCTCGGTAGCAGGCTTATTGTTTGTTGTCCGCCAGTACTCGGATGGCGGAATCGCCGCCACAACGACGCCACCGGACTTGGCAACTTCCGATGATATCACCGTTTCCGCGCACCAAAGCGCGATCAACAACATGATGTCAGCCATGCTGGCGGGACGTACGATCAACCGTGACGAGTTCCTCGTCGAGATTGGCGAGTTGCTGGGAGAATTGCCCGAGCAAATGGAACCGCCGGAGGATGAACCAAACTGGACGATCGAATTCGCCGCGCAAGATCCTGTTACGGTCAGCGTTGACGGCGATCTGGTGACCCTAGTGATTCGCGCCTTGAGCTTTCACACACAAGGGCGTGAGCCGAACAACGACCCCTTGAACATCACCGTGAGATACCGCTTCCTGCAGCAAGAAGGTGGTTTTGCGGCGGGTGACGTTGTCGCGCGGCGCGAAGGGGATATCGAGGCACTCCCACCCGACTATCAGCCTGGCCAGATCTTGCCTTCGAGGATCATCGCGGTGATTCGCAGAGTGCGATCGAACTTTGCCAAATTCTTTGGCGAGGAACTCGTTTCTGAGAGCCGCCCCCTACCTGATAAATGGGCGCAAGCCGGCGATATGTGGCTTCGCAATGTCAAAGTCACCCCGGGCTGGCTGGTCTTCGGATGGCAAGCGGCACCGCAGCCAAAACCGGATGTGCCTCTCGGCACATCTACGGACTAACGGCTTTTGCGGTATCACTCGCTGGGCTATCGAGTCCTGTCCAAGCTTGTATCCGCGTCTTCGTGGGAAGCCGTTTCGCGTCGGGGCTGCGGTTTTCCCCAGACGCGTTGCTGGTAGAGAGCCAGAGCGTGCAGAGCGTGTCCCAAGGGGCCAACTTCCCAATTGCGGTTTGGCGACTGCTCCAGAATTTGCGTCAGGTATTCCACCGATTCAACGATTTCCGGGTCACGAAGGGTGTCGTCAGAAACGGCGAATGCCAGCCATTCGAGAATGTGGCCCGTCGTGCGCAGGCGCACAGACAAGTCCGGGTTCATGGCACGGTGTTCCAGGAATGACGTGCTGAAGCTGCCATCGGGGTTGCGAAGTTTGAGCGCGTAGTCGATGTACTCGTTGATATAGGTTGCGGCTCGCGCAAAATCTCCGGTAAGCTCTAACCCCTGCTGTTTGCGCCTGACCACGGCATAGGTCAGCCCCATTAGTCGATGCGTTCCGCCACAGGTTCCGCCCTGGATTCGCTGTGAGATTTCCTCACGAACGAGCCGTTCAATGGACCAAGCCTGACCATCGTCAGACTTCCATGTGGTGTCAGACGGAAGATAGTGGGCAAGCCCGATCAACTTGAAAGTCAGCTCTGTTCTGGCACGGCATGTCCGCTGTTCCGAGCGAATGAGATCTTCGACAGAGAATTCTTGCTCGCCAACTCGGATCGGATAATCACGCTGCAATTTACTTTGTGCCAGGATGGCCAAGAGTTGTCCTCCGTGTCCCTGCAACCCTCGGCCTTCTTTGCCATACACGGAGTTGTTGCGAGCAACCAAAAGCCTTTGCCCACGGAACGGTTGATTAAACAGTAACCATCCGATCGCCGACTGATGCACTCCACCGGGACGTCCAACTTCAATTTGCGTCTCGACTCCGTAGGCGACGATGCGATGCATCACCTGCCAAGGACTATTCTCACCAGAATTGAGTGGCCGGTTCTCATAGCGATCCAACACGGTCGCAATGCGTGAGCGAAGTTCTAGCGGCGGCAGAGCCTTCTCAGCCGATTTTTCGACATCGCCGTTTCCTTCGTCAGCATCCGGAGCTCGAATGGGAAGCGCGCGGGCCGAGGCTTGCCTGGAGGTGCTAGCAACACGCTCACTGCCCCCCTCAATAACTTGGGACAATGGCGCATGCGATGCTGCCCCGTCCGGTGCAATCAAACGAAGCGCTGAGCCATCATCAGGTTTGGCATTCTGCGCCTTCACTGCTGACGTGGCGCAAATCACCAAAATCACAAGAAACAAGCCGGCCGCGATGCAAGATCCGGAAACGCGATGAAACATGGAAGAACCACTCAGAGAACCAAGGGTATTCAGACTAATCATCGACTTGGCGCAGCCAGAATATTGACGCCATCCCCTGACTCATCACATCGCCTTGCAAGCGACGATATCACTATCACTTGCCGGCAATCAGCGTGTGACCAAATGCTATCGTGGTATTTTCCACCAGAGCCAAGCGCGAGAGCGAGTCGCCCATCGCTCGCAAATCGCGCTCATTGTGCCCTGATTGAGTCACTCCTTGCTCAAGCGAAAACACGCTGTGGCGGCTGTAGCAGTCGGGTGGTCAGATATCGCTCTCCGTTGGCCCCGTAAAACAGGACGATGTTTCGCAGCGAGTCCCAAACAGCCGAGAATTTGACTGACCGTGGGCCGTGCAGGCAAAAGTAGATTCCGATCGGCTGTTGTCGCTGACGCAAAACACGCTCAGTCAACGGAAACGCCCCAATTTCTAGTTGTTCTCTCTCGCAAAGTGTTTCGGTGATGAAGTTCCGCAGGTCATTGAGATCCTCAAATCGCACGGGACAATTCGTCATCGTATGTGATTCTCCTGTGGGCGCAGACCGCGAACGCCAATCATCGATTGCTGCACATCAGGTTTGACGTGCCATGCTGTCCGGGCTTGAGTCGCTTCTTACCTGATCCCGGTGCTGTCACGCGGTCTTTGCGCGTGTGAGTGGTGTGCTGGTGGGTCAACGTTTTGTTGACAAATACATCCATCGGCAATCCCGGTCTGTGGGATTGGTCCTAGCGGCCGCTCACTTGGGCATTCCAGGTTGAGAATTGGTCGGCAGGTTGTCAGTCGCGCCAGTCAGGTTGACCTTTCGGGCAGCGAAACACTGCTGTCACACTGTTTGGTTTGCGCTCGTTTCCCATCTTACAAGATTGCCAACGTTTGCCGGGGATTCGCCACAAAGACAATCATCTTTCCGCCAGCAACATCCGATATTGCGTCTGAGGTTGAGTTTGCCGGTTGGCGAAACATTTCAAGCCTGCAGTGATAGCGGGAATCTCCATGTCCTCTTCTAACAAAGACACGACACAAGAAAAGACGAGCTCCTCGTCCACGAGGAAAAGTCCTGTGCCTCCGCCCCAAACGCCGCGGGTAGACCAAGCGCATGCCACGCGACCAAATCATGACAGGATCCAAGCAAGCACAACTGCCGACGGTTCCATTGTCTCACAACAACTCAAGCAGCAAGCACTCGACCTGGAGCAACATCTCCAAAACCGGCAGCGAGAGTTAGACCATCGTGAATCTCAACTCAATGCTCGGCTGGCGGAATTCGAACGTGAATCGAGGGCTACCAGGCTTGCCCTGCTGGAACGCGAACGACAGCTAGCCGCCGAGCAAACAGCTTTCGCACGCTCAGAGGGTGTCAAGCCGGACGGATCCTCCAAAGAAACAAAGGCTGCTGGGACTTCGCAGCAGAACAACCACGATTCTCAACTGAAACGCGAGCTGCTGCTCGACCAGAGAGAGCAATCCGTAACGGAGCGGGAACGAGAGATACGGCGATTGCGGGACGAACTCTTCGCTGCTCGGGAGGAGACTTTGGAAATCCGCCTGGCGACCGAAGAGCTGTGGCGGCAACTATGCGATGCGTTGCCACCGGACGCTGTTAACCGGTCGGTGGGGCGGATTCGTGAACGGCTGGCGGAGCACTATCGGCTGGTTCGCGAGGACCTGAATGACTACCGTGGCCAGTTGGAAACGCTGCGATGCGATCTGGACGAAAAACTCGAGCACTGGTCCCGTCGCAAAGGTGAGCTGGCAAGTTGGGCTCAGCAGAGAATGCTTGAAGTTGATAACTATCACAACGCCGTGTCAGAACGAGCCGCCGCGATTGACCAGCGCCAGTCCGAACTCACCCTGCTGCAAACCGCATGGCGACAAGATCGACAGGAATTGGAGTCCCGCATCCAGCGGCTGCAGAAACGGCTGGACCAGGCGGCAGGTGCAAACACATCCGCTGTACCGGCTCCGCATAGGACGGCAAGCCAAGACCGGGCGGCTGTAAGAAACTCATAGCAGCCAGTTGACTCAACCGACTGTGTGAATGCAGGATCAACTCGAAATCGCGTTTTGAGCATGATCGCGGTGTGGTCGAACCGTTGCTGCACTGGCTCCCCTGTGGCCTGCTGTTGAAAAACTGGTCAGCTCCGCTTTCCACTGTTTGATATCCTCTAGCGTTCCGCGTCCCACCAAAGTGGAACTGCCCGAGCTCGGACTCCTTTGGCCGCGCCGGAGTGGATGGCCAATGAGGTCGCGCCACATCCACGCGAACGTCGAGCCGGCGGCGGAGCGGCGGATTCTTCAGGTGGCGGACCGATCAATACAGCCACGTAGGGCATCCCTTGTTCCGTCTTAAACTCTTCGACTGCCGCAATCGCGCGGCTCCGCCGGGAGCACTTGGCTCTCGGCGTTCTGCGTTAACCGGATAGTCGGTGAATTTCGCTCACCGAAGAAAAGCTCCCCGGGCACAACCCTTTTCATAACTCTTCTCTGTTGGCCGAAATCCAGAAGCAGAGTTGAGGCAATGACTTAGCGATTCCGAGTCCGTTTCGGTCCCTGTCGCGCGAAAGCAACCCTTTACGGAAAATCAGAGCTTGGTTAACAGCGGATGCAATTTAATAGAGAGCGCGAGAATGTTCTCTGTTTGGGAACTGAGAGCGCGGTCGC
Source organism: Pirellulales bacterium (assembly GCA_028066245.1). Classification (GTDB taxonomy): domain Bacteria; phylum Planctomycetota; class Planctomycetia; order Pirellulales; family S012-138; genus CALJLD01. The sequence continues at coordinate 58,041 of JALCBR010000012.1, forward strand.
ATTCTGGATGCGAATCAGAGACGACGAGTGGGCCCTGAAATGATGTCGTGCAGGCCACGTTGCGGGGTGCAATAATAGCGCCATCTTCATGATGATTCACAACTTGCGCATCTTACCCTAATTCAGCCGTGGCCAACATCTATCGCTCGCTTCTCCTCGTTATCGCAGGCGCTACGCAGAAGGAACTGGCGCGTCAGATCAAGTATCTCAAGGTTGAGAACGAGATCCTTCGGACAAGGATTCCCGGCAGGGTGTACGTCACACCCAAGGAGCGTCGGAGGCTGGTGAAGTTCGCAATGGGACTGTCGGCCAAAGCCATCAAACACCTTGTCTCGATCGTTCATCCCGAAACGGTGCTACGTTGGGTCCGCGAGAGCCGCAAAGAATGCAAGCCTCGTCAGAAAGCCAATCGTGGCCGCAGGCAGACGCCTGAGCAACTGCGACGATTGATCCGCAAGATGGCGAGAGAGAATGATTGGGGCTACACCCGAATCATGGGCGAACTCAAGAAGCTGGGCATCAAGCCTCCGTCACGAAACACCGTCAAGAACATCCTGAAGCAATCCGGCTTCGATCCTGGTCCGAAGCGAGGTGAAGGAACCTGGGACGACTTCTTGAAACGGCACGCACATTCACTGTGGCAGTGTGATTTCCTCAGCCGTCGCGTGGTAACCTGGAAGGGATTTCGCCAAGTGTTTGTGCTGGCGTTTCTGCATGTGGAAACGCGGCGCGTGATTCTCTCACCGGCGACCTTCAAACATGACGCTGCTTGGGCTGAAGTACAGGCCAACGTTTTCGTGAATCAGGCCAGGGCCGACGGCTTGCGCGTTGCAAGAATAATGCACGACCGAGACAAGATGTTCTCAATCGCCTTCGATGCAACTTTGAATCGCAAGCGAGTGAAGATTCTGCGTTCGCCGTTTTGTTCACCAAACATCAACGCCTACGTCGAAAGGTTCGTGCAATCGATCAAGCAGGAGTGCCTGGACCACTTCATCGTGTTCGGCACGCAGCACATGGATTACCTGTGCGGCCAGTATCTCGAATACTATCACACCGAGCGACCGCATCAGGACAAAGAAAACGAGCTGCTGCTTCGGCCCGAAAGGGCCTCGCCCGCCGACAGAGATGATGCAGGGCTGCCGATGCTGCGTGAAGTTCGCTGCCGCTCACGGCTTGGCGGTCTGCTGAACTCGTACTCGCGAAGAGCCGCGTAGAGTCCCGTAAAGCAATGGCCTTTGCCAGTCGGAACTCGCATACGGACGTGCTGCGCACTCTCGGCACAGCAGAGGCGGGCTCATGCCCTCAATCGCCTGCGGAATCCGCGCTACTGCATGGTGAGCCGCGGCAACTTGCTCCCCTATCCTCAACCAGGCACCCGCGACAACATTTTTGCACGGGACGGTGCAAAAAGTTCACGCTGCAAGGCAAAACGCCCTGGCAACTTGCTCCCATCAACAGCGACCAAATCTCGCAACAACATTTTTGCACAGGACGGTCGGCAAATCTCTTCAAGCGTTTGCGGAGATCCGCTGTCCGCGTGAAGCTCGAACGCGCGCCACAAGACTTCACGAAAGACAATGCGCTGCAGTCGAGTTTCTACCAGGGCGACTTCGTCGTGAATGCTGGGAGGCGAACCGGCACGGAACGCCGCCTCGAACCGATCGCAAACGGAATCCACAAGGCACAAATCGGCATAGGCCATGGAGTCCAAAACAGAAATTGAATCGCCAGTCATACTACCCCTCCACATTTCTTGTGCGTCAATGCCGAGTTTCTAATCAGTTGGCCGGGCGCGCTTCCAAAGCTCCTTGATCCTCTTGAGTTTGTATTCAACGGTTCTGACTGTCTTGCCGATGCACTTGGCAATTTCGGCGTTCGAATGATTTTCAAGTTTCAACATCGCAACGCGATAGAGTTGATCATGTTTCTTCAACAGTCCAATGAGGTATTTGAACTCATCCGTGACGGCCACAACAAAATCGGGGAGAGGCTCCGCATCGGCGATGTCCATTGGAGATCCGCCATCCTCTGGAGAATCAAATTCCGAGATGTTGCGGACGCGAAAGGCACCGCGCTTTAGACGGCTATGGTAGCGAACCGCATTGACAGCTTTACGTTCCGCCAGCACCAATAGAATCTGCCACACATCACTCCGATCGTTCAATTGTGAGAACTTTTGCTGCTCGGCGCCACGACAGAAACTCTCAAAAGCTGAGATTGCTATGTCCTCTTCATCCATGATCCCGCGCGAAACGCGGTCACGCAACTTGAGGCGGCATTGTTCTACCAGCCTTGTGAAAAACCGATTCCAGATCTCTTGAGCGGCGACGCTGTCCCCTTTCGCTAGACCTTCCAGCCAAACTGTAATCGATGATGTCGACATGAGGTGTGTTGGGGGGCGGCTAGGCAATGCATAGGATATTCAGACGCTCAAACGCGATTCTGGTTCGCCGTGCAGCGCTGGTCAAATAGAAGCCGCCAATTTTGTCGAAGGACTCCTATTGCACCGTCAGGTCGCACGATCCGTCCATTTCCTGACCAGACATGATTTCTTGTGCAAACTGCTATGAGGATTGGGGGGCCCTTTGGACCTGCTGGCAGTTCGGCGTCAGCCAGCAACCGCTTCAGCCGGACGTTCTCTTTCTCGAGTTCCTTAAGACGCTTGGCCTGATCGTTGCGGATGCCACCGTATTCTTTGCGCCAACGATAATACGTCTGCTCTGTTACTACCAGCTTCTTGCAGACTCGGCCTACCGTCAGGCCTTTGGACAATTCAACCTCCGCTTCGCGGAGCTTGGAGATAATCTGATCGATCGTGAATGGCTTTCGTGCCATGGACGCGGTTAAAGGGCAAGCCACGTCAGCAACAGATAAACTCTTGACAATCTGTACACGCAGCAATAGAACGGTAGCGTTTGTCGCGGCGGACGTTCCTATTTGGTTTGACCAACCTCGTGGTAGACGCACTGCGAAAGAGTGGGCAGGCTAGTGGTCTCTGCAAAAGAAAAAACAGCCCCGAGCCAAAGCTGGAGAGGCTTTGGTGTTTTGTGTGCTGCCTTGGGATGCTTTTTGGTGTTGGCGGCGTTTTTGAAGGGCCAACAGCTCGCGGGCGGCAGCTTTAGAGGGGATTTCCTTTTGGCTTCCCCTTGGCTCCAGGTAGTTTCTATTCAAACAGAAATCTTGCTCGGATGTTGGCTGCTCTCTGGCATTGCACCACGGGCGTCTTGGATTGCTACCCTGGCGTTTTTTGTTGCAATGAGTTCCATGAGCGCAGTGATTGCGGTTCAAGGGCAAGCAACTTGCGACTGCCTTGGTGCAATTCCCGTTAGTCCATGGCTGATGACAGTCGTGGATGGTGCCATCGTCTTGTTGCTACTTGTGCTCCGTCCGCCGCTTCGCGGACCGCTTCGAAAGGCTCGCTGGTCTCGGCAATTTGGAAGGCTGGCGCTAACGTCTGGCGTAATGTTTGTCGCTATCACCAGCGTGTTTCTAGCGGTAAACCACGATCCACTGCAAGCGTTTGCTCGCATGCGCGGTGAAGCACTGATTGTTTCACCAGCTCTTACGCGAGTTGGTGCAGGGGTGGTTGGTGAGCAACGAAGCATATCCGTGCGAGTACAGAATATTAGCGACCGAAGCATTACTGTCATATCAGGGGACAGGAGTTGCAACTGTTTGACCCTAGGGAAACTGCCACTCCGATTAGCACCGCAGGAATCCTGTGGGCTAGAATTGAGGATGTTTTACAAAGGTGAGCTTGGTGATTTTCAGCACCATGTCAGGTTTTCGACGGATGACCCGCTTCATCCTAATTTCGTAGTGTGGTTTTCGGGTGAGGTTGTGGCAGCCGATTCGTTGCAAGCTTGTTTGGCGAACAGCCCACAAAAGGCAGTTGTCGACGGACGATAGTAGTCCATTGATTTGATTGACTGCGAATACGTACTTTGAAAGGAGAATTCAATGCGACAAACTTATCATTCGGCCAGTTTTGCTTTTGGAAGCCTGGGTATTGCCTTGCTGCTTTGTTGTTTGGTGCTAATGCCGAACACGGCACTAGCAGGGATAGGAGGTGGTGGTGAGGAGTTTGAGGAAGATCAGTGCCCAACAGCTTTTCGAGGGGGATTTGCAGTCGGTTGTGCCGTTCCACTTACTACGGTGTGCGATTTCGGAGGCGTGCCGAAGAATTGCGTGATACTCCCACTGGGCGGTGCCCAATTCGGATGCACATGCCATATGATGCCTTAACCGGTGAGGCTGCCCTCTCGCGTCGCCCAAAAATCCACCTTGAAGGCTAGGCATAAGTACCAACGTTCAGCAGTTAACTGAATGTGTGATTGCCAATTCGCTCTTTTCTTGAGCGTAAAGTGATAGTCCCAGTAAAGCAGAACCGATGGCTACGGCTCTTCGAATGGCAACTGGGCAGCTTGGTGTTGCGTTGTTTCGCTCGTCTTTAGACAGTAGTTCACTTGCCAGAGTCAGTTTGAAAACCGGTGGTGCAGCATTGCAAACACTGGATTCGCAGAGAAATGATGGTTTCCCTCCGAAGAACAGGTTTTGAAACTGCCTCTAGCGTTTGGTCGGTGTATTGAAACTTCGTGCCAGCAATTCTTGGTACGGAGCTTGGACAGCGTCGTGCGCGTGCAGCTACTCATTTCAATTGCAAGGTTCCCTCGTGTGTAGTGCCTGCAAAAAGAGAGAAAACCAAAGAGCAATCTTGGTGAATTGTCTTGCCATTGGCTTAGTATCCCTTTCTTGCTTTCCGGCGAATGCTGTCGCAAGCAAACCCAATGATGTACGCGATGAGTTCATTGAACGCTATTCACCTTACGCTCGGTCGTTGAGGGAGTTTTATGGACAATTTGAAGCAACCCTTGTTATGGGTGTTGCACCTGCTCTGAGTTCCACCGGTTCAACAACAAAGACAGTTGCGGAGGGCCGAGGCTTTCATGAGTCTCACTTGTTTGAGCAGAAGTCGTTCTTACTAAAGCCTGGCCAGGACCTCGCCGATTCGACGCCCGGCAGGATTCATACTTCCGTCAGAAACTCAAAGTACGGCTTTGAATTAGTTACAGACGCAGAGGGCAATCGAACTCCGGAAAATATCATTGTCCATGCAACTGGAGGCCATTCACCTCTTTGTGTTCTGACGGTGCCATATGCCGACACCACACGAGGGATGACGATTTTAGCTGTCGCGCAAGATCCTAGTACGGAAATCATTTCGCTAAAGCCGATTTCTTGGAATGGCACAAGCCTAGAATGTTTGACGACTCGGCATCGATCAATCAATCGCCGGACACACAAAGAGGAAGGCGTTACCGTTCGCTACTACCTCGATCCGGGACGTGATTGGATTTGCATGCGCCAAACTATTGAGACCATGGAAGGGGGCATTCGAGGCTGGATCGAACTTACTTGCAAGTACAACGAAAGCAGCGAAGGATTGCCACCACTGCTGGAAGTTGTGACGTCGATGGGCGATACAAGCGATAATCCCGCGACGAACCGAGTACTCGGATCTACAACTGTGACGAGTTTTAGGCACACCGACGACCCAATCACGGAAGGGGAATGTCGACTGATAGCATTCGGATTTCCTGAACCAGGGGGTGTGAAGTGGGGTGAGCCTGTATCGTGGTGGGTGTGGCTTGGCTATGTCGGTGGCGGTTGTTTGCTGTTGGCGTTTTTCTTCTTCCTAATGAAGCAGCGGGTCGCATCCAAAGCCGGGACGAACTAGGCTATGTTTGAGCGACTATAGCACACACAAAAAAGCGCAGGATTTAGCCCGATTAAGCTCGCAGAAGAGATTCGCTGACATGGCCAAGGTGCTCACCGTAGTCGGAATCTTGGCTCTTGGGGCTGCTGGATGGGGATATTGCGTAGCTGCTCAGACTCGTAGTTCGGTCTTGGAGATCAACGATTCTGCTCTTCAGGCATTGGCTTCAAGGCCCTTACGGCCAGGTGAATATGAGGTCATCGTCTACGTCCGCAACATTTCAGCTCAACCACAGCGCGTGCTTAGCGTGACTTCAAGTTGCTTTGATGGTTGCTGCTTTGCAGCTGCGCAACCACTTCCCATTGGCATCCCTGCCGACTCATCTGTCAGAGTTACGGTCAAAGTTGAGATATCCGCACACTCTGGCGAAGAATTCCACGGTGCACCAAAGCTGTTATTGGATGACAATGGTGTAATACGAGAACACCAATTGGCATTCGATGGTCGTATTGCCCTTGACGATCAGGTGCCCAAAGTGCTTACGGAATCAAATGCTCACTCTGTCAAATGAGAGATGTAACGGCTTGTCTTTCCAGGATGTTGCGTCGCCGCCGCTTAGTACTTGGCTGTCTTGCAATTCTACATGTACTGCTAGTAGCATTCTGCGCTTTGCGAAGTGCGCCCACGATTGATGAGCCGGGACACTTAGTAGCTGGCCTTAGCAATTGGAAATTCGCGAACTTCGACCTTTACCAGGTAAATCCACCACTAGTTCGCACTGTGGCATCACTTCCTTTTTTTCTCACGGAGCCGAGGACCGATTGGTCGCAGTTCAAGCCGGGTAAGGACCGTAGAGAATTCGTGTGTGGCAATGCGTTCATGCTCGCCAATGGGCGTCGAGCTTTTACACACTTAGAGCGGGCGCGACTATCTTGCATTCCATTTTCTCTGCTAGGGCTGCTCACGTGCTATCTGTTTGCGCGGGATTTATACGGGTATCCGTCCGGGTTGCTGGCAGCGGCAATGTGGTGTTTTTCGCCAAATATTATTGCCAACGCGTCGTTGATCACGCCGGATGTCGCAGCAACATCCATGGGCATATTAACGACTTATCTTTTGTGGAAATGGTTGCAAAGGCCAAGCTGGACACGCGCAATGTCAGTGGGATTTGCCCTAGGGCTTAGCCTTTCAGCGAAATTCACTTGGATCATACTTGTCCCAATTCTGCCAAGTATGTGGGGGGGGTGGTTGCTTACAAAACCAAAGGGGATGCGATTGCGCGGTGTGCTTCGTCAAACTTGGCACGTTGCGTTGGCGGCATGCGTTGCTGTTTACGTAATAAACATGGCATATGCATTTCAAGAGACAATGCGGCCTTTAAAGGCACTCGAGTTCGATAGTGAGGCTGGCAGGAAATGGGTTATTCCTCTGCAGGAATCTTGGTTGGGTAATGTACGAATCCCTATTCCGCGAAGGTTCGCCGAGGGAATCGATCTGCAAAAACAAGCGAATGAGCGGCCGGGGAAAAAAAACTACCTGTGTGGCGAGTTTAGCGAGTCGGGCTGGTGGTATTACTATCTCTATGGCATGGGCATCAAGTTGCCACTAGGAACGCTCGCCTTATTGGCGATTGCTATCTTGCTCGTTTTGAAACACGTTTTTTTACGAACTGGAAAGTATTGCTCTCAGGACTCAACGACAGCAAAACAGGCACCTACAAATCGCAGCGAACGAGGTGTGTCAGAGTCGAGCGACAGCTCGGCAGAGGGCGTGCCAGGCCTTCGCAGCCGCCAAGATCATTGGCGAGATGTGTCACTAATGCTCGCGCCAAGTCTGTTGGCGCTGGCCTTTGTCAGCTCGCAGACAGAAATGAACCGGCATATTCGCTACGCGTTCTTGGCGCTGCCGTCCCTGTTCGTGTTTGCCAGCAGTGTGATGCCGCCGTTCATCGGATTGCGCTCCCGTTCTCATTCACGAGCGATCGCTGCATTGCTGTGTCTCGCCGTTTCGGTGGCCAGCAGCCTTTATCGGTACCCTGACCCGCATGCTTTCTTTAATTTGTTGGCCGGAGGGCCATCCAAAGGCCATGAGCATCTACTCAGTAGCAACATAGATTGGGGACAGCAAGCGTTCATCTTGGCCGACTTTGTCAAAGAACGAGAACAGGCCGGTGAACAAGTGAATGTATTTTACTTTGGTCCGTTATCCACGCTGAAGATTCTGCGGATTGAGACGGAGGATCCCTACCGCTATCTTGTCGAACCTTCACTGAGATCACCGCCGCCACCAGGCTGGTATGCCATAAGCGTGGAGTTGCTACATCGTGACGCCGAACGCACTGGGTTGGGACAGTTCCTGCGAATAAAGCCGGTGCTGATTCTCGGATATTCCATAAACATCTACCGAGTTGAGTGAGTGCTGCTCCCTTAGTGGGGACTATGCTGTCGTTGAACCTGACAGCAGTTCTGCAGACTCCGCATTTTCGGCGTTCTGCTAGCCCAAAATTCTCCTGCGGCGCGACAGCATGGCGACGTAAGTCGCATGGCCTCAAACAGTTACAGTTCGCAGAAATTCTTCACCTCATTCGGAGCCCTCCACCGTTTGGCCAGTTCCTCACCGCTTCTCCTGGCACTTCCACCTACGCGATCTTCGTGGGGTGAGTGCTCTCTTGGTTGATAGTTGACATGCGTACACTATCAAGATACTTTCAACTGCGAACAACGAAAGACCAATCTATGCTCACAGAAATCCTGCCCAACCTGACCTGGATTGATGCATTGCGTGAAGTGGTGAATCCCACCCAACTCAGCGCGCGGCAAGTGGTTTCCAG
>JALCBR010000128.1 GCA_028066245.1 Pirellulales bacterium
CGCCGCTCAACTCCAAATCTGATCAGCGACATTACCAGCGCAGGGATCAATAGCACTGTATTGGATCGCGTTTGGTGGATTCGAGTCGGCGAGACCAGAAACAATCACTAACGATATCATCGACCTTGAGTACGCGATCCTTGGCGCACTTTCAGCTGAAGTCTTGACGTCGGACCGACGGCTACAAGAGATTCGGCCATACGGTGTGGTTTGAAGGACGGGCTCAATGGCTGGCGCGCGCGATTGCGTATGGACCTGATAAGGCTTGATGCTTCGTCGGATCGAGTTTCCCTAACCAGCTATGACAGCCCCCAGCTTGTCCGCCGCCTCTTTCTGCATCGTCGGCAGCACGTGCGAGTACGTGTCCATGGTCACGCTGATTTGCGAATGACCCAGACGCTCTTGCACAATCTTCGGATGCACGCCTTGGGATATCAGCAGCGTCGCGGGCGCGCAATGACCGGCTACGTGATCAGTGGTCTTGACTAGGTTGCGAGCGCCCCTGCACGGCGCGACAATGGGTCTGTTCGTCGGCGGAGCTTTCACGATGGCTGGGGGGACCGGACGCTCATCGAGAATCTTGGGCTTGCCGCCGTGCTTGAAAGTTGAAACTGAACTTGCGGACTGTTTGTCATACAAATGACATACTTCATGGTGGACGTGGAAGCAGATGGGCCGGTTCCGGGTGACTATTCGATGATCTGCTTCGGCGCAGTAGTCGTCGAGACAGAGCTTTCGAGAACGTTCTATGGTGAACTCCATCCGATTTCTGAACGATGGATTCCCCAAGCGCTCGCTGTCAGTGGTCTTTCGCGAAGCAAAACTGAAGAGTTCGATGACCCCAAACTGGTCATGGCTCGGTTCTCGGAATGGGTGACGCAACAATCGAAAGGTCGCCCGATCTTCGTCTCCGACAACAACGGGTTCGACTGGCAGTTCATCAACTGGTACTTCCATCATTTTACCGGAGAAAACCCGTTTGGTTTTACCTCAATGAATCTGGGGTCTCTCTACAAAGGCGCCGTTCGCGATACGTTCAAGAACTTCAAACATTTGCGGCGAACCAAGCACACCCATAATCCTGTAGATGACGCGATGGGAAACGCGGAAGCGATGCTCAAGATGATTGAAGATTTCAACCTAAAGATTCGCTTGTGAATCGCCGAGGCAGCCGCAGGTAGATGGGGTCGGCGGATCTAACTCCACACACACTCCGGATACGGTAGACTCAAGGCATGGATGCTCTGCGTGGAAGATCTTGTCGATCACTGGATAGGTTTCATTGCCGGAATGTTTTGGCAGGGATTTGGACAACGGCGTGGCTGAATGGTGTGGTTTGGCTAGCGCATGCTGTGTTGATCGTCTCCTCATTGTTCACCAGCCAGGTGGTGCGTGCTGCGGATAACTGGCCGGCCTGGCGGGGCCCATTCGGCAACAGCATGAGCGCGGAGTTTGGCTTGCCGCTCGTTTGGAGCGAGCAACGCAACGTGAAGTTCCGTACGGAGATTCCGGGAACGGGTGCAAGCTCGCCCATTGTTTGGGGCGATGCCGTGTTTGTCACTTCGCAAGAGGGCGAGTCTCTGCGACTGTTGAAGATCAACCGACAAGATGGTTCAGTCGCTTGGAGTCAGGAAGTTGGCCAGTCCAGTACACCGCGCGAGTCATTGCCAGGGCGGCAGTCTTTTCACCAGTTACACAACCTTGCGAGCCCTACGCCCGTCACCGATGGCGAAATCGTCATCGCCATGTTTGGGAACGGATTGATGGCCGCCTACAACTTTGACGGCGCACAACTGTGGAAGCGTGACTTGCAGGCGGATTTCGGTCGTTTCTCTTTCCGTTACGGATATGCATCCAGCCCGCTGTTGATCGATGATCTGGTGGTGATCAATTGCCTGCATCAAGATTTGACGTCAGCGTCCAGGGACGCCGCGCCGGCGTACCTGGACGCGCATGATAAGAAAACAGGCCACCTCGTGTGGCGAGTCAGCCGCACAGTGAAAGCCGAAGGAGAAGCGGCGGAAGCTTACGGAACGCCGGCCGTGCGCAAAAGCGATGCGGGTGAGCAAGAATTGATTGTGATGGGCGGCAACATCGTTGATGCTTATGATTCGGTTGACGGGAAGCGGCTTTGGTCGCACAGTCGAGCGCGCGGCACACGCGTGATCCTCAGCCCGACGGTTGTCGGCGGCAGTCTGGTGGGAATGTTGGGCAAGGATGGGATGTTCCTGTTGAAGATGCCGGGGACAAAGCCCATCAATGAAGAAACACTCTCTAACCAAAGCATCACGTGGCGAAATCTCACCGCGCTGCCGGAAACGTGTTCACCGGTCGCTTGGGGCGACATGCTGTTCACGATCACGGATAACGGCCAAGTAAGCTGCTATGACGGTGCCACGGGGCGCTCTCATTGGCGGAGGCGCCTGCCGGGCAAGTATCGGGCGTCACCTGTGGCTGCGGATGGGCGGGTCTATTTCCTCAACGACCAGGGGCTATGCACTGTGGTGGGCGCTTCGGCCCGTTATCATCGTTTGTCGGAAAACCAACTCGGTGATCGCACACTGGCATCAATGGCGATCAGCCAGCAGGAGATCTTCATTCGCGGCGGTCAGGCCTTGTATTGCGTGACACGCCGCTGACAATCGAAGCTTGTGCCCGCGCGATAGTTGTCACCGTGGGCTCCATTCTGGCATGACGGACAACTCGAGAGTCGTTGATGCGTGTTCTGATTCTGCAGATTCGCAATCCCGGTGATCCGATGATCGAAGCTGAGATTGGAGCCTTTGCTCAGGTGCTAGGCAAAGATCGCGAAGAAATCACCGTCTCGACACTACTGGTTGATCCGCCTCGTCCCCAAGATCTTCGGCCGTATGATTTGTTGCTGATCGGAGGGAGCGGGGACTACTCGGTCACGCACAGAGACAAGCCTTGGCTGGAGCCGGCATTGGAATCCGTGCGGGGAGCCGTCGAGACTGGCAAGCCGCTGTTTGCATCTTGCTTTGGCTTTCAAGCGATTGCCCAAGCGTTGGGCGGGAACGTGGTGCACGATAAGTCGCGTGCGGAGTTGGGCACCAATCCCGTCCAACTCACTGAATCCGGCAAAGCGGACCCAGTCTTTGGTGAATTGAGCTCTCCGTTCCTCGCACAGATGGGGCACGAGGATTGCGTCGAGACCTTGCCGGAAGGGGCCGTGCTGCTCGCCAGCACGCAGCGCGTCCGGAACCAAGCGTATCGACTGCGCGACAAGCCTGTCTACGCGACACAGTTTCATCCTGAGCTAGACCGGAACGCGTTTCTGGACCGGTTGCAAGCGTATCCCAAGTATGTTGAACAAATCGCTGGTGTTCCCTTTGAACAGTTTACGAAGTCTTGCCAGGAAACACCTGAATCCAACAGCTTGCTGCGGCGGTTTGTGACGGAGTATTCGGGTTAGCCAGCAGACCGTTGCCAGCCGATCGTGAGTCATCCGTGAGAACGTCTCCTTGATGGTGTTCTGTTCATCAGCAGTTCCCATCGCTTTTTGCGGGCCCGCGATGGAATTGCCGCGACGTTCCGCGCGCCCTGGTCCCAGGCGTACGGGCGAAATTGACATTGGTCAAATTTTTCCAGCCTCCAGGGGGGTGGCGCAAACGCTTCACGCCCGTGCAATGGGCCAGCAACGGGACCGCAAACATCACCGGCAATCCTGACGTTACGTTCAGCAGCATGTTAACCGTCAACCCCCTATGGCGCTCGGCAGCGCGCATGAAGGCCCGAACACCTTCCACATTTGACCATTGTCAATTTTGCCCGTACGCGTGAAGCCTGCCGCGCGGCTCCCTATCGCGGGATGACTGACAGCGTCCGTCTGGTCGAGCGGAAGAACGGTCGGACAGGTGCTTTAAACAAGCCATAGCTGCCGCTGCGCGGTGAGCGGTGCTGCGCGAAAGCCAGCAGCAGTTAACTCCTTGGCGAAAGATTTTGGCCCGTGCGTGCAATAGACCTCTTCCGGCTGCACGCGGTGGACGGTCGACAGCAGTTCGTCATAGTCGGCGTGATCCGAGAGCGGAATGGCATGGTCCACGCCCAAGCGTGATTCCGCCTCGGGGAACGCGGCCCAACCGGTCACGGCGAAGGTTTCGACCTTGCGTTTCGCCAGCGGTGTACTGCTGACATGCTTTTGCGGCGGCAGGATCACGGCATGACCCGGTAGGCGGCGGGCGTCGAGTCGCTCAATATGCCCTAACTCGACTCCACACGCTTTGTAGATCTCGCTGATGGCGTAGGCTTTGCGGTTTTGCACAACGCCAAATCCGTTGCTGGTCAAGATTCGCGTGACCTCTTGCGATTTACCAAGCGGATAAGCATAGATCACCGGCGTCGCGCCGCGTTGCAGCGTGGCACGCACACGATCCAGCAGTTGATCGATCGCCGCCTCGCGGGGAACGCGTGGGCGACGTGGATTCCCGAACGTGCATTCCATGATCAAGATGTCAGCATTGGGGAGTTCAGCGCACTCGCACGTTGCCGACGGTCCGAGCTTGTAGTCTCCGGTGTAGAGCAGCCGTGTCCCGTCAATCTCAGCCAGCAGCATGGCCGAGCCAAGGCAATGCCCTGCGGGATGCGCCGTCAATCTTGCACCGTTCCATTCGATGGTCTTGCCGTAAGGCATTTCTTGAGCTGGTCGGCGGCCGGGAAAGATATAACGGTAGAGCTGCAAAGTCTCCGGCGTGGCAAGTGCGAACTCGTGTCGCCCCATATGATCACGATGGGCGTGCGAGATAAACCCGCATGGCTGCCGCCGTGGGATATCGACGGCCACGCCAGGAGCCGTCAGGAACAAACCGCGATCGTAGTGGAACATCGCCGAGAAATGCGGGGAAACATCAGAGGAGAGCAGCCTCACATCCTCGCCTGAACGGGAGAGGCTCGCAAGTTGCCGTGGCGGGATCCCATAGTCCACGTGTCGTTGAATCTGGTTCTTTGGCTGTCACGAATTTTCATAAGTGGTTCACCGACGACGACAAGATCACAACTAGTGCACTGAACGATATTTGCACCCATGCGACCTGAAACCATTCCGAGCGAAAGTCCGCTTGCGGGAATGGAAAACGCGTGGGGTTCTTTGCCTTGGAGCGCTTGAGAATACAATGAAGGTCAGTCCTTTCCGGGGGCTATGATACCGGATGTTCTCAGCTGCGCTCCGGAGTGCCAAGACGAAGAGTTCACGAGATGAATCCCCCACGAAACAAGATCGCCAGAGGAATCTTCTTGAGCGCAGGCGTCATTGTCCCGGCGATTGTGTTCACCCTCAGTGGCGTAAACGCTCAAGACAAGGCCAAGGCTCAAGGCATCGCGCAGCCCCACGGCTCTGCCTCGGCGTCCGGTTCAGAGGAAGTTTTGGAAGATAAGGCCGCTCAAGTTGGTTTTGAGTTGCTGTTGACCAGACCGTATGTGAACTCTGAATTCACAGATGAGCTGTTTTCCAATTTGTGGAAAGTTTGGGAGGAACCGGCCCGGACGGAGGCTGAGCGTGCGACGGCGGAAGAACGCCGTGAAATGACGTTGCGTCGGTACGGCCTAACAGCGCGGCCTGACGGAACGCCAGGCGGTAAATCCCAGCACGGCATGCCACTGCAATACCTCCGCAATGCGGATAACGAGTGGGTGGTCAACTGCTTCTCTTGCCACGGGGGCAAGGTTGCCGGGCAGATCATTCCAGGCTTGCCGAACTCGCACTTCGCGATGCAGACGCTGTGGGACGACGTTCGCGCCTCTCGGTTCTCAACAGGCGATTTTTCGCTCAAGGACCTGGCAGGTGGCGTGTTGCCGATGGGCAATTCCAACGGGACGACGAACGCCGTGATCTTTGGCGTGCTGCTTGGCGCGCGTCGAGATATTCACGGAGACCTGGACATGACCCGCCCGCTCCCGGATCTTCTGCTGCACCATGACGTGGATGCTCCGCCGTGGTGGAACGTGAAGAAGAAAAAATGGATGTACGCGGACGGATTTGTGTCCACAGAGAATCACCGTTCACTGATTCAGTTTGCCATGGGACCGGAAAATTCCGGCGCGAAGCTGCGTAGTTGGAACCGCGACTTTGAGTTCGTCATGGCCTACATCAAGTCGCTTGAGCCGCCTTCGTATCCGTTTGAGATTGATTCCGAACTCGCCGCCCAGGGCGAGCGGCACTTCAACCAGGTGTGCGCGGAATGTCACGGGACCTATGGTGAGAAGGAGACTTACCCCAACCGCCACGTGCCGATTGAAGAGATTGGAACGGACCGTGCGCGGTACGATTCGTTGACGCCGCAGCATCGTCAAGCATTCGCGGAAAGCTGGTTTGCGGATTACGGGCGTTCACCCGTTGTGACAGAACCGGAAGGGTATCTCGCCCCGCCGCTGGACGGAGTCTGGGCTTCGGCGCCCTATTTCCACAATGGTGCTGTGCCAACGTTGTGGCACGTGATGAATATACAACAGCGCCCCGCAGTCTGGAAGCGAACCGAAGACGGCTATGATACGGAACGTGTCGGCCTGGAAGTTACAGAGTTCGAGACGCTTCCTGCCAATGTGACTGACGCGCGCGTCAAGCGCACTTACTTTGACACTGGCTTGTTCGGTAAGTCAGCGAGCGGTCATGACTTTCCGGAACAATTGACGCCCGAACAGAAGCGGGCCGTGCTCGAATATTTGAAGACGTTGTAGTGACTCGCGCCACACTGTTCCGCAAGACACGCCTTGAACCTTGAATTGTCGGACGTGATCCACGGCCGTAAGTTCCACCTCGAAAGCTCATGTTTCATGTCCGCTATTGACTACCACCCGCTGTATCTCAAGGGTATCGCGTACTTCAACATCTGCGATTTCTACGAAGCACACGAGGTTTGGGAGGAGTTGTGGGCGGACTACCAGGGCCCCTCTCGCAAATTCTATCAAGGCTTGATTCAAACCGCTGTTGGTTTACACCACTTTGGCAACGGAAACATCCGCGGCGCCAAGAAACTGTATTACGGCGGACGGTCTTACCTAGAATCGTTTCGCCCTCATCACGAAGGCCTGGACTTGGAGCGATTCTTCGGGCAATTGGAGGATTGCTTTCGCGAGGTCATCGACACGGACGATACGTTTCCTGCGATCGAAATTGACGCGGACAAGATTCCCGAGATCCACTTGACCCCCCCAGCGGCTAACCCAGTCGAACTCACCGCAGAGGAACTTGCCGGAGAGGATGACGAGTAAGGTCATCCTCAGTCGGTCGAATGTGATTTGGCCAGCAAGTGCTTAGATTTCCCTTGCGAACTGCCCCAAACTCACCCGTATTTGAACCTGCTTGGCGTTCCGGCCACATGTTTGATCCCTCAGCCATCGAGTTTTCTGATTCCGATTTTTCGGGTCAAGCACGGCTATTCCCTTTGCCCAACTTGGTGCTGTTTCCGCATGTCATTCAGCCACTGCACATCTTTGAAGAGCGCTATCGGGAAATGATGCAGGACGCGTTGGACGGCGACAAACTCCTCACGATGTGTTTGCTGGCGCCGGGGTGGGAAACCGATGGCAGCGAGCGACCAACTATTTGTGCGGGTGCTTGTTTGGGAAGGATTGTTTCCTGGCGTTTGCTGGATGACGGTCGGTACAACCTGCTGCTTGCCGGCATGCGAAGGGTTAAGGTCGTGTCCGAGCTCGATGCGAGCACGAGCTTTCGCCAAGCTCACGTGCAACTTTGCCCAGACTCATCTCAGGTCAGTGCGTCGCGACAGGAGGAGCTGCGCAGGCGGTTGTCTGACGCTTTTGAGAAAGCTCTGTCACAGACGACCGCCTGTGAACAACCGCACGATCTGTTGAAACTCTTTGAGTCTTCGTTGCCGTTGTCCGCATTGACGGACATTCTGGCCTACTCGCTGGAGTTTGGATTGGCGTTCAAACAACAACTCCTGGAAGAGACTTCCGTCGACAAACGGGCCCAACTGTTGTTGGAAAACCTGCACCACCCGCAACAGACATGTGAACAATCGGCTCGTAAATTTCCACCGGACTTCAGCCGGAATTAGAAGTGGTTCTTCCTCGCCGACCTCTCGCGTGCACCATGGGTTCCGCCAACGGTGATCAACACAGGGGTGACCTCAGGCTCATCAGCGATGCCTTCGATGAGATTCACGCAGTTCACTGACGAGTCAACGGCTGCTAAACACCTTTGGCATCCAGCCCTCCGGCAACGGCAATTCCCGCGGCCATCGCCAAAATTCCCAGTGCCAAGTGCAGCGCAATGTGCCAAGCGGCAGAAAACACGGAACGTGTCGTCGCCAGATCGTAACTTTCAAAGGCGAACGTGCTGTACGTTGTCAGCGCTCCGGCAAAGCCTGTCAGCAGTAGCAGTTTCATGAACTCGCCATCCTCTCCGCGACGGTGGCAGATCGCCAAGATCACACCGAAAGCGAAGCAGCCGAGCACATTGACCAACAGCGTTCCCCAGGGCCAGCGGTCGCCCAACAAGCTTTGTGTTCCCGCAGCCAATCCCCAACGGGCCAGTGCGCCACATCCCCCTGCCGCAGCGACCAAGACAATCCGCACGGCAAGAGAATCGGTCATCTAGCAGGCCAAGTTTGTGGAGAAGAGCAGCAACGTCATGACGTGATCTTCAAAATCGTGACGAAGTCTCGTCGATTCGGCAAGGCCGCCCAGGCTACCGGTCGATCTCTTTCAGCAGCTTCAAGATCTGCAGGAGCGGGTCTTCGCCGCTCCCGTCTTCCAGGCTCCAGGCGGTATCCCAAATCATTTTCTCACGGCGAAGGCCGAAATCACGGACGAGCCGCTGCTCAAAATCGGCCATATGCCCGGCACCGTAGAAGATGGCAATCCGTTTTTTTCCCGCAGTCAATTGTTGCTGAAAGACACGCATGGCTGCGGCGTTGCGATCCTTGATGAGAATTGTGTTCAGCGTTTGCCCCAACTCGGTGGCGGGATCGTCCATGGCCGCAAACTGCTCGGCCAGCATCCGCTTCAGCTTGAGTGGGCCTTCGGAGTCGAGCAACAGAGAAAATGGATCGAAGTCTTCATCGACCGATGTCGGCGGAGCGTTGGCCGTCCTCCGTGCTTGGAGATTTGCCTGACGGAGTAGATCCGCGGCGATGCCCAGCATGAGTGTGATGCCATCGTCACCGAGCTCCGCCATGGCTTCGGCCATCTCATCAAACGACATATCAGCGTGCAGCAAGTTTTCTTGCGTGTAGTCAATGTGGTCCGTTTGTGCTACCAGCCCGAAGACGGTGCTGGCCATTTCCTGGATCATCGCCAGGGGGTTGTCTGTTTGTTCGCGGCCGCCCTTGGGAATGCGAGTTCCCTTGGGAGCGACCAGTTCATAAAGCACGACGTCATATTGCTGGAATTGTTTATTGAGCACGCGGTAATAGGCCTCGTCCGCGATGTGAATCACAGAAACCAGATCGACCACCACGTTTCCCTCTCCGCTGGCGGAAACAAACCGCCCTGTGGCCGTTTGGACGGCAACCGGCACGCCGTCTTTGTCTCGTTCCACGCGCAGATAAGAGTTGGATTTGTCCTTCTGGGCGATCGTATTCGTTGTGGCATCTTGAATGGAATCGACGGTTTGTTCCTTCGCTGTCCCGGGCTTGGGTAGGGCATCTTGTGGGGTTAACATGCCGCCAAGAG
>JALCBR010000129.1 GCA_028066245.1 Pirellulales bacterium
AATATGCACCGGCAAGCTGGCCACAGACGGCGCCGGTCGTGTCTGCGTCATCCCCCAGGTTGACCGCTTTGAGAACTGCAGTGGAGAAGTCTGGTGCATCATGAAACGCCCAAGTGCGGCCTCAAGACTCGCGATCACATAGCCACTTCCTTTGATCTTGGGAGGTTGGTGATGTCGGAAAGTTCCGCTAGTAACTCGATCAACCTCCGAGTGAAGTTTGTGGTGGAACTGCAGGCGCTGTCGTGGCTCCCAGTCCTCTGCCAAGACTGTCTGTCGATCTTCACCCGCGATCAAGGCCGCCAACAAAATCGCAAAGTAACGACACGCACTCAAGCAAGCTTCCGTTGCGTGTGTGGGAAGACTTGAATCTGCCGCAAGGTCTGACAAATGCCCGAGCTGATCGGGATAGAAGCTGTAGCCAGCTATTGGTACGGGAGCCAACCTCATGATGGATCCGTTGCCGGCGGACGACTCCTTCGACGCCCCGGACCGCCGAGCCTCCCCCCTGGACTCAAATTGGTGGAGAGCATGTTTGGTTGTGATCCCGATATCGAAGACACGACCATTACTTGCGTATCGGCGTTCCGATACCAGTTGACGTATCGCTGCGCCTGATCATTGAGATTCCAACCGACCTGTCCGATGCTGTCCGCCAGCGCAAGCGCCATCGAGGTATCGTCAGTCCATTCTCCCGGCTGCAAACGATGTGGCCCGCCAGCACGAAAATCCGTCACAGGCTCAAAGGTCCCCGGGGGCTCGAATTCAACCGCCGCCCCCAGTGCATCACCGATTGCCAATCCCAGGAAACAGCCGCGTTGGCGATCTACATTTGCCATCGGCAACTCGATGAATCCGGGACAACAACTCGGAGAAATGACAGACCATGCGAGTTTCGCACTGTTTGTTTCAATAGCCTACGGCACATCCGTCAGTACGGGGTTCCGTGGCGCCTTGTAGCACGCCATTTTCCCAGTCAATCCAGATGCCTTGGTAGCCGCCAAATCCTCCTGAGCCAACCTCGACGCGATGCCCTTTCTCGCTCAAAGCGCGGCGGACCGCCCGGGGCACGCCGCGTTCAACGGTCAGCAGGCCGCCACCTTCCTGCTCTGCTGCGCCGGTAGGTTGGGCACTCCCTTTGTGACGAACCCGCGCGGCATCGCCTGCCTGCTGCACATTGAGGCCGAAGTCGACAATGTTGATCAACACCTGAGAATGCCCTTGCGGCTGCATGTCGCCTCCCATCACGCCGTAACAGAAGACCGGCTTGCCGTCTTTTGTAACCATGGCGGGGATAATGGTGTGGAAAGGCCGCTTGTGCGGCTCCAACGAGTTGAGATGCTCTTCGTCAAGCGAGAATAGGTTTCCGCGATTCTGCAAGGCAAAGCCCAGCCGTCCCGGCACCATCTGCGAGCCAAACCCATGAAAATTGCTTTGAATGAGCGAACAGCAATTGCGGTCCTTGTCGACGACGGTCAAGTAGATTGTATCGCCATCTTGCAACTTGGGATCACCGGCAGGCACGTTGACCAGGGCCTTGTTCGGATCGATCAGCTTTCGTCTTTGAGCCGCATATTCCTTCGAGATCAACTCGGTGATGGGCAGATCATTGAACTCAGGATCGGAGTAGAACTTCGCCCGGTCCGCATAGGCTAGTTTCTTGGCTTCCGTGTAGGTGTGCCAGAACTCCGGAGTGTTGCGCCCCATGGCTTTGAGATCATAGCCTTCCAGAATATTGAGAATTTGTATCGCCGCGATGCCCTGCCCGTTGGGCGGAAGTTCCCACAGATCATAGCCGCGGTAGTTGGTGGAGACCGGCTCGACCCAGTCGGCCGTATGTTCGGTGAAATCTCGTTTAGTGAAGTATCCGCCGTTTGCTCTACTGAAGGCGACGATTTCGTCAGCGATGCTGCCCTGATAAAACTCGGCCGCTCCGCCCTCAGCAATGCGGCGATAGGTCGTTGCCAAGTTTGGGTTGTGGAAGACTTCGCCGAGCTTGGGGGCGCGACCATCAAGCAGGAAGGTCGCTGCGGAGTCCTCATGTTGCGATAGAAATGTCTCCTTGGCCGCCCAAAACGTTGAGATAACCTCGGTGACGGGGAAGCCCTCTTCGGCCGTATGAATCGCTGGCGAAAGGATTTCCTCAAAGCTCATCGTCCCAAAACGCTCTCGCAGGGCGCCCCAGCCGGAGACGCAACCCGGTACGGACCATGACAATGGACCGAACAGTGGAACCTCCTCCATGTTCTCCTTGGCGAAGATCTCGCGGTTGAGGTCAAAGGGGCTGCGTCCACTGGCGTTGAGTCCGTAGAGTTTTTGTGATTTGGCGTCCCAATAGATGCAAAACAGATCGCCCCCGATGCCGCAACTCATCGGTTCGACCACACCTTGCATAGCGTTGGCGGCAATTGCCGCGTCAATGGCGTTGCCACCCCGTTTGAGGATGTCCAGCCCCGCTTGCGAAGCCAACGGATGGCTTGTTGCCACGATTCCGTTCTTCGCCAGAATCATAGACCGGCTTTGGTGCGGAAAGTTGCCAGGTCGGTCATAACCTGCGCCCAGCCGAGTGGAGCGATCCGTTCGTTGCCGCTCGCGGTTCTGGCGGCGCTGTGGTGGTTGCCCAGCCGATTGATTCTCGCCAGCCATTGCTAGACCCATTGAATAAGTTCCCACGGCCAGGAATCCAAGCACGCACGGCAAAGTGAGAGCCGTCAGGAATGGCCGCGCGATTTGAATTCGAGCAAGGGGGGATCGACGTGACATGGGGATTCTCCAGCCGGACGCGATGGGTAAATTAGAAAAGCGGCCAAAAGTGACGTTGCGACGATCTTTCGGACCGCAGAATGAGCAGTTGGTCCACAGACTCCCAATGTAGTTGTGCACAGGTCGGCTGGCCACATGGAGTTTTCGGGATGTGTACCAATCCATCAAAGGTCCGGATGAGCTTCGTTCAACACAAGATACTCTCTGATGCGATTGTGACCGGCCCAACAGCAAGGTTCCCGTATGGGGTACTTGCGACCGGGAGCGACGAACAAACCAGGAATGTTCTCCGTATCCAAGCGTATCGGTCGACAGTACGCGCTGATCGACCGGCAAGGAAAATGCGTCCACGAAGTACATGAAATCGCATTCGTCACGATTCAACAGCTCACAAAAAGATTTTGATGAGAAAGTACAGAAGCAGCCAAACCACGTCGACTTAGTTTGAAAGGCCATCTGCGAAAAGCGCGACGGAGGCACCTTGGCGAGAGTTCTCGCGGCGTGGAGTCTGCTATACTTGACGGAATGTTGGGCAAATAGCATCAGCGATCAAGCCAGTCGCTCGAACTCAAATCTTAGAACACTGTGCGGAGTAAGTCAGAGACAATCATGGCCCGCTTGAGCTTTGCCTTGGTGGTCGTCCTGCTGTTAGGTGGCGTGGCGCTGGCGGTGTGGTGGTTTTATAATCCGCAAATTGTGCTGGACCGCGAAAAGCAGATCCTCATCTGGCACGCCGAATCGGCAACTTTCCAAATCGAAACTCGGTTCGGTAAGCGGCGTTTCATCCCGGCCATGAAGGCCGGAGATCGGGAGGAATTGGCGTCATGTTTCCAAGCTGATTTCACAGCTCAGCTCCTCAAAGATGAATCGCCAACCATTCGCCAAGTGAGCAGCGTCAGCGAGCGCACACTGGAGCGAGGCGCGGGATCCCAGCAGAGTTCAGACACCGCAGGTTTTGTGGATTGGCTGTTGCGGGAATTAGAGCCGTTCGCCGAGGTCGATTCCGCCAGCCAGCGTGTCTTGGAGATTCACCCCATCGAGCGGATGACGGACGATACTGGTCGTTGGCAGATCCGTTTCTTACACAGTTTCCATGGAACAACGGTCGATGGCGGCAAGATTGCGCACGAATCCGAACATGACGTTGTCTTGGAATACACCAGTCGTGCTCAGTTGGACACGGACGCCGTAGTGATCTCCTGGGACACCATCTATGTCAAAGTGTCAACAGCGCCGCATCCGCTTATGAAAGAAGTGACCGCAGGCTACGGCCTGAATCTCGGTTCCGCGCGGCTTGACGACAACTGGTTGATCCCGGTCGAGCACAATTCCCAACAGAAGATCTCCGCAGCCGTTGAAGACTTTGATCGTGATGGATACCTGGATATTGCGGTCGCCACAATGAATTCCGCCCGGGGACTCGGCATTCCCGTGTTGTTGCGAAACATTGATGGGAAGAAGTTCGAGGACGTGACTGAGTCGATGGGAATCTCCGAATGGAAGACCACGGTTGTACAACTGCAATTTTCAACCGCCTGGATCGACTACAATAATGACAACTATCCAGACCTGGTCCTTGGAACAACGTTGTATCGCAACGAAAAGGGCAAGGGTTTTCGCGACGTTACCCATAATGCAGGGCTTGTCTTCTTGCGCGAGCCAATGGGCGTGACCGTTGCCGACTACAACAATGACGGATATTCCGATCTGTACATTCTCTATCAATTGCCGGACACCGACCGTGAGAGGCGAGAGGCGATAGGCGCCACCATACCGTGGATCGGCGATAACCTTTTTGGCTCAGAGAACCAATTGTGGACTAACGACGGCAAGGGTGGGTTTCACTTGGCTCAGAACGCAAACGCCGATGGCGGTAAAGGTGCCACTTTCGCCGCCAGCTGGTTCCATCTGAACGATGACCTTTACCCGGATGTCTACGTCGTCAACGACTTCGGTGACAACGTCCTGCTTCGCAACCGGGGTGACGGAACATTTGAGGACGTCAGTGACGCGGCTGGGACGGCTGGGTTCGCGACAAGCATGGGCGTTGCCGCCGGCGACATCAACAATGATGGAACGTCCGAATTGTACGTTGGCAACATGTACTCGAAGATGGGGCGACGGATCATCGCCCACGTGTCTCCAGAAGATTACCCTGACGGAGTCTATCGGCAGCTTGAGGGCGCTTGTGCGGGCAACCGCTTGTACTCGCGCAAGCCGGGACAATCAAGCTTCAGTGAGCACAGTGTGGATATGGGGATTAACGCCGTGGGGTGGGCGTTCGCGCCGACCTTCGCTGATTTTAACGGGGATGGGTTCCTGGATATCTACGCCAACGCTGGGTTTGTGAGCTTTAGCCCAATAAAACCTGACGGATGAACGTGCTTGTGGAGAGCTGTCGTGACACAGCCGATGAATCGCAACGCAAAAATCCCAGCGATTGGAGACGTCGCCGAAGAGGATGGTGAATTTTGGGTAGATAACCCGTTCCTGATGCCGGAGAAGGGAGAGAACCTCTCCGCGTTCGAAAGGAACCGGATGTATCTAAACCACGGTGGTGAGACATTCGTTGAAGCCTCTGCACTTTCGGCGGCGGATATCAATTCCGATTCTCGCGGTGCGATGGCTGCTGATTTTGACCGCGATGGCCGTCCCGATTTGTTGGTTAGCTCCATCGGTGGTGGACCGTTAAGACTGTTCCTCAATCGATTTGACGATGATAATGCGCGCGTGACCATCGAGTTGCGCGGCACAAAAACAAATGCGCTCGGAATTGGAGCTCGAGTGATGATTGAGTGTGGAGATCAAAAGATCTTCCGTGACATGTTTCCCGCGAACGGCTTCATGGGTATGGAGCCCACGGAGCTTGTCATTGGGCTCGGCCCGGTTGAAAAAATCGATCACATGAATATTCGCTGGCCCTCTGGTGAAGTCAGTGATTTTCATGATTTGCCGGTCAATAAGCGCATTACAGTGACGGAGGGCGAGACGCTCCCCCGCGTGGGCCCGTACGCTCCGTCCGCAGAAACGGACAAGCCATAACGGCGTTTTCGGTGCAATTCATCTTGTGGCACGCGTTATCTCGCCCGTGTAAAGTAGTAGTCTATCTGGCATCGAGTTCCGGCTACCGTCGCTGGCTTGATCAATGTTCGTTGTGATCGCATTTACCCCTTCGCGACGTCGACGCGCCCCGCGTCACGATGCGACACCAGGCATTAACATGACACGAAAACCCTCAGCATTCTTGGTTTCATTTTTCGCTTTGTGCATGGGTGTAGCCTTGGCCACAGGGCTTCAACAACCGGCGCAGGCAATGTTGCTCTCACAATCAGCAACTGATGCTCAGGATAAGAGCGACAAGGACGTCGAGCAGGCCACGGTACAGGCTATCCAGGAGAAAGACGAAGACGACGGTTCGATTCCGAGCATCGCCAAAGCAACCAAGGGGTTAGAGCGGACCGCTGGCTACTTTTCCTTCTATTGGGATCCGCGGAAAGGGAAGATCTGGTTGGAGATCCCGCGATTGAACGAAGAGTTTCTCTACGTCGAATCGCTTGCGACGGGACTTGGATCAAACCCGGTGGGGCTGGATCGTGGCCAACTGGGCGGAGAACACGTCGTCCAGTTTGAGAGAGTCGGCCCCAAAATTCTGCTCAAGCAAAGAAACCTGCGATTCCGAGCACTTTCCAATGATCCGTTGGAGCGCCGCGCCGTCCGCCAATCGTTTGCGGAATCAATTCTCTGGGGAACAACGGTCGAAGCGGAAACGGATGGCGCCGTGCTGGTCGATGCCACAGAATTCCTCATGCGTGACGCCCACGACGTCATTGGCACACTGCGACAAGCCGACCAGGGGAATTTCTCGCTCGATCAATCGCGAAGTGCCATGTATCTACCACGGTGCAAGGCCTTCCCCGACAACACGGAGTTTGAGGCGACACTCACTTTTTCGTCACGTGATCCCGGCCGGCATGTACGGCAAACTTCTCCAACTCCGCAAGCTGTGACGCTGCGGCAGCACCACTCGTTTATCAAGCTGCCGGATGGCGATTACACGCCGCGCAAGTTTGATCCACGGAACTCATCGTTTGGAATTTCTTTTGCTGATTACGCAACGCCAATTGACCAGCCGTTAGAAAAGCGCTGGATCTCGCGACATCGCTTGAAGAAGAAAAACCCGAACGCGGCCGTTTCCGAGGCCATCGAACCGATCATCTACTATGTCGATCCCGGCGCTCCTGAGCCAATCCGTCAGGCTCTCATTGACGGCGCCAGTTGGTGGAACGAAGCGTTTGAAGCGGCCGGATTTCAGAATGCGTTTCAAGTGCGGGTGCTGCCCGGCGACGCGGACCCCATGGATGTCCGCTATAACGTCATCCAGTGGGTGCATCGCTCAACCCGCGGTTGGAGCTATGGTGGATCCGTGACTGACCCGCGCACAGGCGAGATCATCAAGGGACACGTCACGCTCGGTTCGTTGCGCGTCCGCCAGGATCGGACGCTGTTTGAAGGTTTGCAAGGTCTGGCAAACTCCAACGCCATGGGGCAGTCGTCACACCTACTGAACCCGTTGACTGCGACTGGGCACTTTCGTGCATCCGCACCGTGTCGATGTTGTGGGCTGGGCGCCATTCCAGAGGAATCGTATCTCGCAGAACTTGATTCGCAGTTGCAACCGGTTGATGTGGCGCTGGCTCGGATCCGGCAACTTTCGGCCCATGAAGTCGGCCATACGTTGGGTTTCGCGCACAACTTTGCTGCCAGTACGTATGCGGACCGCGCGTCCGTGATGGACTACCCCGCTCCGCGAGTAAAAATCACCGCCTCGGGCGACTTTGACCTCTCTGACGCCTATGGAGTGGGAATTGGCGCCTGGGACAAGTTTTCAGTGCAGTACGCGTATTCGCAGTTCGCGCCTGGTGCGAATGAGGACGCTGAACTGGAGAAGCTCGTTCAATCTGGCTTGAAACAGGGATTACTGTACATCAGCGATGGCGATGCCCGGCCCGCCGGGGCAGCTCATCCGCTGGCCAATCTCTGGGACGACGGAACGGATCCTGTTGCCGCACTGCGACATGAAATGCGCGTTCGCCGCATCGCGCTGGACCGCTTCAGCGTAAAGAACCTCCCTGAAGGACAGGCCCTTTCGGAATTAGAACTTACCTTGGTGCCGGTGTATCTCCACCATCGCTACCAAGTCGATGCTACCGCCAAAATGCTAGGAGGGGCGGAGTACACATACGCCGTGCATGGCGATGGCCAAACGCCGATCACGCCCATTCCTGCCGGCCGCCAACAGGCTGCGTTAGACGCGCTCTTAGCCACGCTCGACCCGGCCGAACTGCTCATTGATCCAGAAGTAACCAAAAACATTCCGCCTGCTCCGTATTCACTGCTTAATGATCAGGAGCGGTTTCCTGGGCAGCGTGGGTTGATGTTTGATCCGCTGGCTGCCGCCCGAGTGGCCGCGAATATGACGTTGGGGAATGTCTTGCAGCCGCAGCGCGCCACGCGACTGGTCGCGCAGGGCCAAAGCTCGCAGTCAGGGACGTCCCCGCCTGATCTGCACAAAGTGATCGAAACGTTGATCGACACCATTTGGGTCAACGCGCCGTCTAACGGAGCAGAACAGGCCGTGAATCGCGTTGTCCGTGACGCACTGGTCCGGCAGTTGATGAGTCTCGCGTCCGCGACGCGCGTGCCGCCGGAGGTTCGTGCCGAAGCCGAAGCAGGGCTAAAACGCGTGCAATCGTTAGCCAGCATTCTGGCTGGTGGTATTGTGACTGGCAGCGGGACTAACGGTACCGAACTTGACAAGCGCTTTGCAGTGACAACTGTCCGTGAAATCGAGCGATTCTTCGCCAGGCCGCACGATACTGCCACGCCCCCAGCCAGTATTTCAACCCCGCCGGGAAGTCCGATCGGACAGTAGCAAATCGCACGGCTGCCTCCCAATCATCATGACTCCCCATCCAACAAACCTCATTCTCAAAGACGGCAACCAGTTGACCATCGCCTGGAGTGATGGCCAACAAAGGGCATACACCGCTGGCGAGCTGCGCAAAGCATGTCCGTGCGCAACATGTCGTGAAGAACGCAGCCAGCCTCAATCGAGCGAATCACAGAACACCGTCGGCAACGACAGTTTATCCCTTCCAGTAATCTCGATGGCAGAGACGCAACCATTGTCCATCGCCGACATGCGCCCCGTTGGCAGCTATGCATACGGCATCCAATTCTCGGATGGCCATGACACCGGGATCTTCACGCTGGAGTTCCTGCGCGAATTAGGCGAGATCAAACATTAGACCCTGAGTTCTATGAGCGTAAGGACGCCGGCTAGGGACATCATAGCACGCAGCGCCCAGCAGGAACGACAACTACACTTGTTGTAACCACGCTGACGCTCAGCATAGAGGCGGCTAGAACACCTGTCCGATGCTGTTCCGTTAGCAACGGCCGCTGCCCAGTAATTCCACGATGCCTGGCTTTGTCAATGTTACCGTTCGAGGAGTTTGCCGAGCGTGTCCTCCAAGGCGGTGAAGGTGCGACCCCATGCCGTGTGATCGATATTGAAGAAGCCGGTCTCTCTCCGGCTCAGCGCCACCGCTTTCCGCGGGGCTGTTGCCACCGCGAAGCGGAGACCAGCGGACTGCTATTCCGCTAGTCTCTGTACACTACTCAGTAGCGGCGCAGGGATTCGAACCCCGGACACGCGGATTATGAT
>JALCBR010000130.1 GCA_028066245.1 Pirellulales bacterium
CAATACATCTACCGGAAGTACCAACGAGAACGAGCGGGCATGACGGCAACGGTGAGGACCGCGTTCGCGCAAACGCTACCGCTGACCAAGGCGACGTCGCCCATCACTGGGATAACGGGTAGGCAGATCAGGACATTGCGCAAAAGAAATTCATAAGTATCGGGTCCAGGTCCAGATGGATAATTAGCCGTACAGCTTTTCTGCCGGTCAAGTTCACAATTGCGAGGTACGGACGTTTGTACAAATTGATAGTACTACATCATCCCGTCACCTCACATGTTTGGTAGATCCCTTGCTCATTGGTTACCCACCTAGGAGTTAGCCACTACTCGGAGGCGAGGATTGTGAAGCGCCACGAAGCTCCTCTTCCGGGGATGCCGTGGTAGCAGTGGAGCCAGACGTTGGTACGTTCCACGAGCCAACTGTACCAGTAACGCCGCAGCCAGCGGCCATCGATCCGCGAAGGATTTGCTGGTTGTTGCCGTGAGGAATGACCGGCCATTATCACCCACCGATCATAGTTCTGTCATATCACGAGGCGCACTGAACGTGACAAGGAACTCTTCAACCCAGGTCAAGCGTTTGGGTTAGGAGGCACCGTGGGCGCCAGGTCACCAGCTCAACTTACAAAGCTGTTTTCAGTTCTCCAATAACTCGCCTGTAACCGCTGGTGATGAGGTCGCGACTAGAGTGCATTCCTTGTCTCACTAAATGTCGCCCAGCTGACCAGACGTCCGAGACGAGGTGATCGCCGCCGGAAAAGATGAAACTATCCAGTAGGGCATCTCCCTTTCGATCCTCAAGATGAATAGTGGTATCATCGAGCGCGACCAAGTCGGCCAGTTTGCCCACTTCGATCTTCCCGCTGTCGCGACCTGATGCTAGTGCGCCCCCTTCGACTATTGCATCGTAAAGCCTCCGCCCCGTTGACTTATCCGAAGATGCCAGGACTGCACGCCTTCTGTCACGAAGTCGTTGACTGTATTCGAGCATTCGAATTTCTTCAGTCAATGAAATCCGAATGTTTGAATCAGAGCCGATTCCGATCTGACCACCAGCTTCAAGGTACCGCTCTCCGTTGAAAGGACCATCCCCCAAGTTGCTCTCTGTGATTGGGCACAAGCCAACGACAGCACCCGTTTGAGCCAACCTAACGGTTTCCTCGTCGAGTATCTGTGTGCAGTGCACCAGGCACCATTGCGAGCTAAGCTCGATGTTGTTCAACATCCACTCAACCGGCCTCTGGCCTAAAGCATTTTGGACTTCCTCGACCTCGGCGATCTGCTCTGCCATGTGCATTTGAATTGGATCGCCATCCGCCAAGACAATCAGCGGATCGATGTCTTTCGGGTCGATGGCCCGCAGTGAATGCATTGCTAATCCTATCCTCGAATCTTGTGGCAGGACGCGAAGGGCGTGTTTTGATTGTTCATACAGCTCAGAAAAATTGCTCAAATCGTTGCCAAAACGAACCTGACCAGGACTCAATGGCCGCCTGTCGCAGCCGCCATACTGATAAAAGACAGGCAACAATGTGAGACCAATTCCACTTTGTTGTGCGGCTCCAACAACTCTCGCGGCCATTTCGCCGACCCAGTCGTATGGCTGGCCGCTGGGCTGGTGATGCAGGTAATGAAACTCGGTATTGTTGGCGTAGCCTGCCTCCAACATTTCCATCTGAACGAACGCAGCGATCGCTTCAACATGGCTCGGCGTCAGTTGGTCGAGGAACCGAAACATGAGTTCCCGCCAGGTCCAGAACGAGTCTTTCGCCTTGGAGCCTCGCCGTTCTGTCAAGCCGGCCATGGCCCGTTGGAAAGCGTGGCTATGCACGTTGGACGCGGCCGGCAACAAGATTCCAACCTGGTAGCCGACTGCAGGTTTGCCGGGGCTGACGGCCGCGATGCGGCCACCTATGTCAAGTTCAACCTGGACCTGCTCAAGCCAGCCTTCCGGAGTTAGCGCCTGCTTTGCCCAAATTAGCGTCATGGCTTTTCCTAGCGACGGAGATTGACGTCGGGTGCAAACATAACATGATTGTGTGCATGAGAAATGTCGTAGAGGCCAGAATGTTACTACGTAATGCTCGAATTGCGACTCTAGGCGGCAGCGATGAATTGATTGATCGAGGAGCGGTTGCAATCAGGGGCGCAGTGATTGAATGGGTCGGCGCCGAGCATGATCTTCCAACAGATCAATTCAACGGGTTGGCCGAACGAGATCTCCAGGGCAAGCTGATAACTCCGGGACTCGTCGACTGTCACACGCACATCATTCATGCCGGCAACCGGGCTCGCGAGTTTGAAATGAGGCTGAACGGGGCCAGCTACGAAGACATCGCCCGGGCAGGCGGAGGCATCCTCTCCACCGTTGCCGCCACACGGGCCGCTGACGTTGATGCACTTGTTCAGGCTGCATTGCCTCGAATTGACGCCTTGCTGTCAGAAGGTGTCACGACCCTTGAAATCAAATCAGGGTATGGGTTAGATCGGGATACGGAACTTAACATGCTTCGTGCAGCTCGCCTTATTGGAGAGCGCAGGCACGTACAAATAAGAACGAGCTTTCTTGGTGCTCATGCGATTCCACCGGACTATCGCCACAATGCCGATGCATACATTGATGATGTTTGTATTCCAACGCTCAAGGAAGCTCATGCTGAGAAGTTAGTCGATGCGGTCGACGGGTTCTGTGAAGGCATTGCGTTCAACGCAGAACAGATCCGGCGCGTCTTTGAAACGGCTGCGTCATTAAATTTGCCAGTCAAACTACATGCCGAGCAACTTACGCACCAGGGTGGGACACAACTTGCCTCGGAGTTCGCTGCGCTTTCGGTTGATCACCTGGAGTATTGCAGAGACGATGATGTGACGGCGATGCGCAACGCAGGTTCGGCCGCTGTCCTTCTGCCCGGAGCATTTTATACGTTGCAGGAAAAACAAGTACCTCCGATCGACTGTTTTCGTGAGCACGGAGTTCCGATGGCAGTTGCAACAGATTGCAACCCAGGTTCATCACCATTGACGTCAATCCTGCTCTGCATGAATTTCGCATGCATCCTGTTCCAGTTGACACCTCAAGAAGTGCTTGCCGGTGTGACAAGAAATGCCACCAAGGCACTGGGCTTGCACGACATTGGCCAAATCCAAACAGGGATGCGAGCCGACCTTGCGGTCTGGGACGTGGAACATCCCGCGGAACTAGTCTACCGGATCGGCTTCAACCCTCTAAGTGAGCGGATATTCGCCGGTGAATCATCTGCTTTGTAAAAATCTAGGCGCGACTTGGTTCGTAGTCATGATGTTCACACTAACTCCTGCCTCGACGAAGCTCACACAGCTGGAAGCTATCTGGCGAAATCATGTTCCGACAAGGATCGATCCTGCCGCTCGAGAGCAAGTTGAGGCTACGGCTAAACTGACAGCACAGGCCGCGAGTAGCAGCCAAGCCATCTACGGCGTCAATACAGGATTTGGGAAGCTCTCATCGGTTCGGATTGCAGCTGAGGACACCAAGGCATTGCAATACAATCTGATCATGAGTCATTGCGCGGGTGTCGGCGAGCCACTTGATGCCGATACAACGCGGCTCATGATGACACTAAAGATGCTCTCGCTTGGACGAGGTGCTTCTGGCGTACGGTGGAGTATCATCGACCTTTTGGAAAGGATGCTCGAGAAGGGGGTTCTGCCGGTGGTGCCGACGCAAGGGTCAGTTGGCGCCTCTGGTGACCTGGCGCCGCTTGCGCACATGACGGCCGTGATGATTGGCGCAGGCGAAGCCAGCTACGAGAACGAGAGAATGGCTGGTAGTGAAGCCCTGGCGCGAGCTGGGCTACAGCCAATTGAGCTTGGCCCCAAGGAAGGATTGGCGTTAATCAACGGTACTCAATTCTCAACCGCCTGTGCGCTCGCCGGTCTGTTTTCGGCGTTGCGATCAGCAGCGAGTTCCATCGTCACAGCCGCCTTGGCGACAGACGCAATCATGGGATCCACCGAGCCCTTAGTTGATCAGATCCATGTGCTTCGGGGCCACTGGGGGCAAATTAGAGTGGCGCAGACAATGCGTGACTTAATTGAGGGTTCGGAGATTCGAGAAAGCCATCGCCTGGAAGATACGCGGGTTCAGGATCCGTATTGCATTCGCTGTCAGCCTCAAGTTGTGGGTGCTGTACTGGACCTGCTCACGTACGCTGCGGGAACACTTGAGATCGAGGCAAACGCTGTGACGGACAACCCACTTGTCCTGTTTGATCTTGGCACAATCGTTTCTGGTGGCAATTTCCATGCAGAGCCTGTCGGTTTAGCTGCCGATCAGATTGCCATCGCAGTTGCGGAAATTGGGGCAATTTCCCAACGGCGTGTTGCTCTGATGGTCGATCCGTCCCTCTCTTTTGACTTGCCGTCTTTCCTGACTTCTAAACCCGGCATGAATTCCGGCTTCATGATCGCTGAAGTGACAACGGCAGCGCTCATGAGCGAGAATAAGCATCTCGCTAATCCGTGCTCGACGGACAGTACGCCAACGAGCGCGAATCAAGAGGATCATGTCTCGATGGCAGCCCATGCTGCGCGGCGACTGGAGAGGATGAATGCGAACTTGGATCACATTCTTGGCATCGAATTGCTTTGTGCTGCGCAAGGAATCGAGTTCCGAGCCCCTTTGAAAACGAGCCCAAGATTGCGGAACGTTCTCGCTGCAATACGAGAGAGAGTGCCATCACTTCATGCTGACCGCTATTTGGCGCCGGATTTGGCTCAAGCCAATCAATTTGTTTCTGAAGGCAGCTTGCTTCAGACAGCCGAGCTGTCTGATTTTTGGGTTAGTCAACTATGAACCCAGTTGAAGTTCAGCAAGGCGATAGCGCAATTGTGCTTGGAATCCCACACACAGGAACCGGTTTGCCATCAGATATTGCCGCGAATCTGAACGCCCGCGGACGTGAATTGACTGATACAGATTGGCATATCCATCGCCTCTACGAAGGCCTACTGAGTGAAGTCACGACGGTGAGAGCGACATTCCACCGGTACGTCATCGATGCCAACCGCGACCCCTCTGGTCGCAGTATGTATCCGCACCAAAACACGACCGACTTAGTTCCGCTGACGGACTTTGATGGCAATTCAATCTGGGAGCAGCCACCCAGTGAAGCAGAGATCTTGCGTCGCAAAACTCTGTATCATGCGCCCTTCCACGATGCACTCGCTGGCGAAATCGGTCGCGTTTATCGCCGGCACGGAATCGTTATCTTGTTTGACTGTCATTCGATCCGATCAAGGATTCCGTTCCTTTTTGAGGGAACTCTCCCAGATTTTAACATCGGTTCCAACGAATCAAGGGCATGTGACCGTTCGATTGAACGATGCGTGCGAGAGATTTGTGAAGCGGTTGAGGGATACCGTACCGTGGTTAATGCACGGTTTCGCGGAGGTTGGACGACGCGTCACTACGGCCGGCCGGGGGTAAACCAACACGCGATCCAGATGGAATTGGCTCAATCGACCTACCTCGTCTCGGAAAAAGCTCCTTGGAAGTATGATGACGTTAAAGCATCACGTCTGCGGAAACACCTGTCGCAAATCTTGAACGCGCTGGTGGAGTTGGTGCCTTCTTTGAAAGAGAAACTTGACAATGGCAGTTGACGATCCTCGGTGGAATGAGCGCGAAATTCGCGCACCGATTGGAAACAAGCTGAGTGCCAAGTCTTGGCTTACCGAAGCGCCGCTGCGGATGCTGATGAACAATCTGCATCCTGATGTGGCAGAAGACCCCCACGCGTTGGTCGTCTACGGTGGGATCGGTCGCGCTGCCCGAACCTGGAGTGATTTCGATCAGATCATTGAAAGTCTCAAGTCTCTGGAGGCCACCGAAACTCTGCTCGTGCAGTCGGGTAAGCCCGTTGGGGTTTTCCAAACGCATCATGACGCGCCTCGCGTGCTGATTGCTAACTCGAATCTCGTCCCGAAATGGGCAAATTGGGGGCACTTCAATGAACTCGATCGCAAAGGGCTGATGATGTACGGCCAAATGACGGCCGGATCGTGGGTTTACATCGGAACGCAAGGAATTGTTCAAGGAACGTACGAGACGTTCGTTGAAGCTGGGCGACAGCATTATTCCGGTGATTTGCGCGGACGATGGTTGCTGACGGCTGGATTGGGCGGCATGGGTGGAGCTCAGCCTCTGGCCGCAGTCATGGCAGGTGCTTGCTGTCTGGCCATTGAATGCGATGAGCACCGTGCCGACTTCCGTTTGAGAACGCGGTATTTAGATGAGAAAACCCATTCCTTGGATGAGGCACTAAGACGCATTGATGCGTGGACTCAAGTTGGTGAGGCACGATCCATTGGACTAATTGCCAACGCGGCTGACGTGCTTCCAGAGTTGGTCGAGCGAGGGGTTCGCCCAGACCTAGTGACAGACCAAACGTCGGCACACGATCCCGTTCACGGCTACTTGCCACAAGGATGGGAAATCGCAAAGTGGCGAGAGATGCAGGACTCCAATCCCAAAGAAGTCGAGAGGGCGGCGCGTGCAAGCATCCGCAACCATGTCGAGGCGATGGTGACCTTCAACAACTTGGGAATTCCAACGTTCGACTACGGCAACAACATTCGTCAGGTGGCCAAAGACGAGGGCCTAGCCAGTGCCTTCGACTTTCCTGGCTTCGTGCCAGCTTATATTCGCCCACTGTTTTGCCGTGGAATCGGGCCATTTCGTTGGGTAGCGCTTTCGGGCGATCCCGAAGATATCTATAAGACCGACCAAAGAGTCAAAAAGCTCATTCCTGACGACAAACACTTACACAACTGGCTAGACTTGGCTCGCGAACGCATTGATTTTCAAGGACTGCCAGCCCGGATCTGTTGGGTGGGGTTAGGGCAACGCGACCGTTTGGGATTGGCGTTCAACGAAATGGTCAAATCTGGGGAATTGAGTGCGCCTGTCGTAATCGGACGTGATCATCTTGATAGTGGTTCTGTTGCCAGCCCCAATCGGGAAACGGAATCGATGAGAGATGGTTCCGATGCAGTAAGTGATTGGCCGTTGCTTAATGCGCTGTTGAATTGCGCATCGGGTGCGACATGGGTGTCCCTACACCATGGTGGGGGTGTGGGGATGGGATATTCGCAGCATGCAGGCATGGTTATCTGTTGCGATGGGACGGACCGAGCGGCAGCGAGAATCCAACGAGTGCTTTGGAACGATCCGGCGAGTGGAGTCATGCGTCATGCTGCAGCCGGCTATGACGATGCGGTTGCCTGTGCCAAAAGACACCGGCTGAATCTGCCGGGAATCCTCGAAGATTGGAAGCAATGATCCAAACGAACGAATACCGCGCTGAACCCGCGATTGAAGTGCATCCCTCATGGAGGAACGGCTAAGCGGTCATCGATTTTTCTCCCAGGATGCCGCGGTCAGCGAATCCCTCCGCCGATTGCTCAATCCGCTTGAGTTCCCAAGCCGTCTGTAGGAACAATGAATCGCCCTGGAATGTCAGTTGTTCGGGCTACCGAACAACTGACACCTGATCGACGTCAGTACGATGGAGCGGCCATTGGAGTTGCCCGCGACGATCTCCCATTCGCCTTCTAGCTGCTCGTGGATCGTAAAATCCAACGGAGCTTCAACAAATGTTTCGACGGCCGGCGGTATCCTCCTGAACCGCTCGCGTCCCGGCTTCTCAGCCTGCCGCACCCACGGACAGCGTTCCTGCTTGAATGACATTGCTCGGATTCGTGCTCCGTCACTTGCATAATCGAACCCCTGGCTCGGGTTCATGACTACCGCTGGATGCATATGTGGCCAGAATGTCGCGATGAAACGGGAACTGTCGCCGCCCAAACCGCAGCCGCACCTATTCTAACCTCGGCATGCCGTCTTGATCTGCGTCGTGTGCGGTCAAGGCTGTCCAATTGGCAGTTACGCCTAACGATTTCTTGTGGCAAGAGATTCGCGTTCCTGGCCGCATCACCTGCGCGATCTGGAAGAAACGAGACCGAAAAAGCTCGCAAAGCGGAGTGTGCCGCTTTGCGCTTTTCCTTGAGGCGGTAAGATTCAACTTGGATGTTGATGACCGTCGAGCGGTGCAGGAGCCGATCCAGCGCTGCGGAAGCCATCACGGCATCATCGGCGAAGATCTGCCCCAATCATTGAAAGCCTTGTTGTTCCCAGCCAGCAACATGAAGAATCCGATGGTGGCTAGCTAGCAATTTGGCAGCGGCCATGTCTGCAACTCATCTTGCCTTTGCACAGCCTTCTTGCGACGATCCGCGCTCACCCGACAGTATGCGTGTAAGGGAACAGAATGTATTGTCCGGAATGCGGCGTCGATGGCAGCGGAAAATTCTGCGTGGAATGCGGGACGAAGTTGTCCAACGCCGACAAAACGAAAGATGCGTCAACTAGCAAGGACGGTGACTTGCTGACCGGCGACTGGACGATCGAATCGCGCTACGAGCGGTTGATTCGGTATCCCTTCGTACGTGATCAGATCACCTTGGCCGGTCAGGGTCGCCCCAATCGCGTCTCCGGGGAACAACTGCTGAAGTTGTATGACACCGTGGCTTCGCCAGGCGTCTCCTTGGAAAAGCTGAGCGTGGCCATTCTGCCAATCCTTGATGGAATCGGGGTGAAGACAGCGTCGCAGGCCGAATACCAAGCCGTGGTCGCGCCAGGACGATTACTTCTCGCCACTTTGTGCGCATTAGCCAGCGGCGGGTATGATATCGAGAATGTGGATCAACTTTCCAATAGTTGCATCATCATGGCGTTCTTGCCGGCGACGTTGATCACCAATCGCGGCAAGATCGTTGTGACGATCATGCAGAAGTCCGAGTTAGACAAAACGACTAACAGCGCGATTGATGGTGCGGTCGACGGCGCAGTTGCCGACACCGATGATGCTGAGGAAACCACCGTTCCCGCAGATCCCGTCATGCAACTCAAAGCCGCGACCAAGATCTCCGGACAGATCCTCGATTGGGGAAAAGGAAAGCGAATTCTGGCTGCATTGCTTGATGCCGTGGAAAATCATGCAGAGCTGCGTGGGTACGCCAAGGCTCTGCCGGGCGCTAACATGCCGCTGACCAGGCTCTCTGGTGATTCACAGCATCCAGAGACGCGTTGCTTGTCCCAGACTCCGCCGCCAGTGCAACCAATGAGATCTCGGCTACAGCCGCCAAAATCTCCGCCACGGACACCTTCCGAAATCCCAGAGCCCAAATCGCTGGAAGAGTTAGACGCCAACCAGCAAAAGTCGCCGTCGCCGCCAATTCGCAAAGGCGCGGCATGATTCCGGCCGCGCATGCCCGAAGTATGGGGTCACCCATGCCAAGCAGCTAATCCTTGAGAGAAACGGCGAATGCAAATCTTGACTCGCTTACGCTTCAAGGTCGCATCGAACGCGTTTGTTGACTTTTTAGGATGTATGTTATTGATCCCTGCGCTGGTAATGTCGCTGATCAGATTT
>JALCBR010000131.1 GCA_028066245.1 Pirellulales bacterium
TTTAGCCGACTGCCGGCGAACCCTCCGGCTTCAGCCGGTGGTTACTTCAGTTCTCCTGGAGAGTTAGTTTTTCCTGAAACGGGATAAGATCACATTGAAACGTTGGCAGTGTATGCGCTTTTGCACTTTGTTGATGACTCGGTGTGAGTTGCAAAGCTAGCGCACTCACGGTGGCCGAGTTTTGTGGCACACCAGTTTGTCCGCTACGACCTTCGCTGGGAGCCAGGCCGTCGCATCAGCTCCTGTAGCTGCGGTAAATGTTTTTGAAAGACGCCTCGTGGCGTAGCGTTCAGTTGAGCGCAGATGCTTGCAGCCTTGCCTACAACTTCACCCATCATTCCACAAGTGCAGGCAAACGATGCCACAGGGCGTCGTTCAATTCTTCCTCGCTGCGCTGTGTCAGGTCTCGGAACGGCCGCGCGATATGAGGAGTCAGCTCGCCAGCGAGGGCCCGCTCCAACAATTGCGCCCCACCTTCCCCATAGAGCTGACCTTCGGGATCGATTAACACCACCGTCGGCAGAGCCGAGATCGTGAACATCGTAAACGTCTGGTCGGTAGCATCTAGCAGAACTGGAAAAGGCAACTCTCGACCCTTCCATCGCCCTCGGACCACTGGAGCGATCTTCTGGTCGTACTCCTCAAAGTTCTTGGCGTCATCGTTGTGAAAAGCCAAGATTTGGTACTCACTGCGTCTGTCAGCATGTTGATCGTAAAATTCCATCAACTGTGGCAAGCTGCGCCCGACACAGGGGCCACACCAATGAGCCCAAAACTCGACCAGTAGCCACTTGCCACGAAAGTCAGCCAAAGCCGTCTTCTGAGGGTCGATCCCGCGCGCATCAGTTACCGTCCATTCTGGAATCGGTTGCCCGCGATACTTGGCGCTGAAGCTGCCGAGGATATCGACTTCCCCCAGATTGATTTCTGTCGCTCCTGGTTCGATCTCGAAGCGATGGTTCAAACGATAGAGGTCCGAACCGTAAATATAAAACGTATAGGCACCCACAGGCATACGGAGATCAATGTCACCACCGTTGCCGAAGGATGTGGCCAACAATGAAGAGCGGTCGCCATCGTAGATATAGACGTTGGCTTCAGTCTTGTCTCGACCAAGCTCACGACAGGTAAATTTTCCTCGTACGTGCACCGAGGGCGCCAAGCTCAATGTCTGGCCATCGATATCCTGTGGGCTGGCCCAATTACCAGCGAACGCCAATTGGCGATCAGCCGAGAAGACCACCAACGATAGACGACTCGCCGACCTTCCTTGCATA
Source organism: Pirellulales bacterium (assembly GCA_028066245.1). Taxonomy (GTDB): domain Bacteria; phylum Planctomycetota; class Planctomycetia; order Pirellulales; family S012-138; genus CALJLD01. The sequence continues at coordinate 1,278 of JALCBR010000131.1, forward strand.
CCCCGGACCGCCCAAGTGAAATAGCCATCCTCATCCGTAGTCACCGAATTTCGGCGGGGACTGGGGTTGCCGTTGGCGAGAGACCAGTTTTCACAAACCGTAGCTTGGGCAACAGGGTTACCCTCTTCGTCCACCACTCAAGCAGTAACACTCCGAACATCTTGCGCCAAGGTGACACTCGAGCACACAGCGAGTAAGATACCAAGCAGCACCACAACAACATGAGCAGCAACTTGCATGGCTCGCCTGTCTCTTGATTGCCTACCTGACTGAACAGCGATTGCGAAATACGGCATGGCGATTTAGTTCCACTTAAGCGTTTTTTGCCAGGTGTTATGAAATCCGGATCCGTACACCTGCGAACTGCCGAAAGCACACGGATCACTCCAACTGATGAAACCAGCAGGCCGAGCAGCACTTCCATACGTGATTGCTTCAGATCCAAACTGTTTTGCTTCAGATAAGCCCGTAGCATACAACGACCCACGAGGAAAACAAGTTTGTCATGGGCAAGAAGCCACTCACAGTTACTGACGCAGAGTTAGCTGTCCTCCACGTTTTGTGGCAAGGAGCACCGCTACCGGCACGAGCAATTGCGAAGCAAATCTATCGAAATTGTTCGGAAACTGAGGTGGCAACGGTTCGTTCGATGCTAACCAGGCTGGAAGCCAAGAAGTTGGTTCGGCGTGACCGAAGTCTTCATGTTCACCTGTTCAGCGCCGCAAAAACAAGGACCGAGATTTGTGGAGAGCAAGTCCACTCGATTGCCCGCAAATATGGATACTGCTCATTCGTTTCGCTCGTGACCCATCTGGTCAACGATCGCCGGATTAGCCGGAGTGAACTCGAAGAAGTCCGACGACTGCTGGATCAATTGCCGTCGCTCGATAGTTCTGACGAGTAACCATTGATGCCAACCTTGCTACAAATTGGCTGTGCAAACGTAATCCTGGCAACGGGATTCGCCATTCTGGCTCTCTTGTTTACCCGTATCTGGAAACACCCTCAGTTCGCTCACCTGCTCTGGTTGATCGTGCTGCTCAAATTCATCACACCGCCGCTCTTTCACGTTCCTGTCCCTGTCTTCCCAAAACTGTCGCCCACGTTTTTCATACCTACGACTGCGGCTTTGCACACCACCTCCGAGGAGAGGGTGTCTGCTGTGAACGACGCGGTCTCTCCAGGTCCCGTCTCAGGCACGTCGACTCAGTCCAACAAGGCGAGCAAGCTAATTGCGCCTCGGGTGAGTGCAACGCTGGCCCCCATGTCGATGATGTCCTTGGTCTCCACGTTGTGGCTAGTTGGTTCGCTGCTTTGGTTGGGTGTGTTCGTCAAACGGGTTCTCACTTTTCGTCGATCGATTGTCGAGGCCGCCCCAGCCACTATTCAACTGCAAGGTTTTGCGGCGACGATTGCCACCCAGATCGGCTTGAGACGATGCCCAGATTTGCGAGTGACTGATCGTCCGGTGGGTCCCTTGGTTTGGCCGCTGAGTCGAGGAGCTGTCATTCTGCTCCCCAATCGTTTGATGGGAAAATTGAGCACGCAGGAGATTCGCGGTGTTCTTGTCCGCTGGCGTGGTGGGTTCGACATCGTCTACAGCAAGCCGAAGAACTGTGCTGTGATGAGCAGGTTCTTCGGACGTTTCCTAAGATTTCTCATGCGTATGGCAAAGCGCTTTTTCGGATAGTCGAGTTCTTGACCAACGCGCATCGATCACCGGTTGTACTCCAAAGTTCATTCGGTGGACGTGGAGTGTTCAAAAGGCGAGTCACTGAAATTTTGCGAAATCGGCCGCACGCTCCCGTGCCTCGTCTAGTTCTTTGGAGTTTGGTTGCCCTCGCCGTAACAACACTTGCCTGCGGCTTCAGTCCAGTGGGAGACTAGCGTCAAGCCATCGCTCAACAGGGAGGCTCATTACGTTTAGTCGACGGTGCTGATCCGATGGGCGGTTTAAGCAGCGATCGATTTGCACCTGCTGGCTCGTCCGGCCGCGGATCGATCGACGGCCAACAGAAAATTCAGTGGATTACGAGTTGGAGAGACGCTCAATCGTTGGCCCAACAGCAAAACAAGCCGATCCTAGTAAGTTTTTGTGGTCCGGCATCTGATCTCTGCCTAGCTGAAATTCGGATGCGAAACAAAGTATTCGAGACGATGGAATTCGAGCAGTTCGCAGCGAATCACCTCATTTGCTGCAGAATTTTCCAGCCATCGGACACGTCAGAACCGTCAACCATCGAGCAAGACCATCAGGCGCTTTGTAAGCGCTTTGGCATCACAAAATTCCCCGTGTACCAGTTGTTCACGTCCGATGGCAGTGATCTGGGGCGTGTGCCGATCAATGCAACGGCCTGGAGATTCGTCGAGTTAGTCGACATGGTCCTCCAGCCAGACCAGCACCGGATTGAAGTCGATTGGTTGATGAACATCGATTCTACGGATGACATCACGGTCGCACTCAACACAGCCCGGCAAAAAGGGAAGTTCGTGCTGCACTACATGGACAGTTCCAAATTCAATGGCTACGACTACAGCTTGATGGCACCATTATTCTCTTCATCCTATTTCAAACGTTTCGCCAGAGATCGATTAGTACTCCTCAAGACGCGCCTCTCCCACTTGTTTCCCCCCAGGCAACATATGGACGATGAGACTCTGTCAGAGTTCAAGGGCTATATCGAACGTGAATATCAGACCGAATTCGACCAGGTTAGCCACGATAAACTCGACCGTTGGACTTACAGCGAAGCAGAATATCAACTGCGATCAGAGTACGGCTTCCAACGATCTCAGCTACCTGGGTTTGTGATCTTGGACGTTAATGGCCAGGTAGCGATGCAAGCCGACAGGCATTTCATGGACCTGATTCGCCAGCCGAGTGGAGTCATGGAAGTAGTCCGTTCCATCCAGCGCAGCATGCGGTAGCGCAGCAACAACCGGTGATAGCCAATGTCTTGATTGGGAATCGCGCGTTGAGCCATCACAATCCGCTGACTAATCATTTGATGATCTCGATGTCGACTAGCTATCTTGTTGTTCGACATGACTTGGTGACCGTCAGGTTACAATTCCATCTTTAGACAGCCGATTTCATGAAGCTCGGTCTGATTAATTCAGCTTGGGTGCAATCCAATCAACCAACAGAGTTTGGGCTCCAAAAGACCAAGGAGATTGGGTTCGACACGGTCGACATTTTCATCGACCCTTTGGAGGCGGATATCCGCGAACAAAAGCTGGTTAAAAATGAGTGCGACCGGCTGGATTTACCAATCATCTCGATCTGTTGTGTTGCTCTGGGACTGAGCGATTTCAATCGATCCGTACGGACGTTTCATGTTGATCGTGTCGAGGCGTTTCTGGAGCTTGCTCATCTGTATGAAGCCCGCAACGTGCTCCTGGTGTTGGGCGAGTACATCTGGAACCGGGAAGTGATTCCACCGACGGAGCAGTGGGATTTCGGTGTCGATTCGCTACGGCAACTTGGACAGCGTGCCGAAGAGTTGGGCGTTGAGATTGCTCTGGAGTTGGAGCCCTTTCAGCTTTCTCTGGTCAACAGCGTCGATAGCATGGTGCGGTTTCTTCACGACGTCGATCACCCTGCGGTCAAGGCGAACATCGATGTTTCGCACTTGGTGCTTGCTGGCGTTCCTGCTGATGAGCTGATCAAATTGAAAGGTTTGGCTACACACGTGCACATTTCCGACTGCGATGGCAAAGTGCACGGCGACCTTCCGCCAGGCCGCGGCGTCGTCGACTTCGCGCCGTATCTCCAAGCCATCAAGAGCTTGGACATCGATGGCACGGTTTCGATCGAACTTGAGTATTCGCCCGAGCCGGAGAAGATCGTCGAGTGGGTGGCTGAAGCCTACGCTGCGACGGACAAGTTGATGCAAGAGGCCGGGCTGCGAGGTTAAGCATCATTCTGCGGGGAAAACGCAACGCGGACTACCGGCGGTCTTCATCACCTTCGCTTTCCGCGCTTGAACGGCAAGATGAATGTCTCTGACTGACCGTTGTGCATCGATTCAACGGTTGCTTGCAATTCCTTGCCCTGGGACTTGAGTTCATAGGTAATCGTCATGGGAGACTCTGTTCCTTCCGCCGTAGCGAAAATGACTTTTCCTTCGCTGATTCCTTGGCGATCAGTGTGACCGGTTCAGTCTCGTGAGGCTTCAACTCGCGATCGAAATGAATCAGACGCAGTACAATCTCTCCTTTCTCGGCTCCAATCGAGAGATGTTCGGACAAGGAAAACTTGCCTCCATTGAGCATGCGAAACATGCCCGTCATGTTGCCGTCCGCTGGAGAGGTCCACGTTTCCTCATAGCTAACCGGGCCGGATTCGCCGTGCCAGTCTCCCGTCATCCAGGCCAATCCCGCCAACGGCTCTTCGACGGCCGCATTGGTTTGAGCTGCGCATGTGGTTGCTGATTGAGCGGCCGTGTCTTGTGGCCGCGAAGCCAAGACCATCAAGCCAAATGCGAACAGGACTACTGTGATAGGAAAGATGGACGACCTCTTGAGGTCAAGAACTCGCATCGCGCTCTCGCTTTTTCTGTCAGTGGAACGGGAAGTTGGGATCGACAGCCTCAGAAAATCTGCCAGCGGTAGCGAACCTTGGTTCAGGCCGTCAGGCGAACGGACTCATGGCAACGTTGCTGCTCGCTTGGTTGCTGAGAAGACCTTGATACTGCTTTAACGAAGACCACGATCTCAACACGACATCGCTGACGGAAATTTTTCCAACATTTTTTCAGGAGGTCAGTTATCCGCGACTTCCTGAGCCATCGGGTGCCAGTTCATTCCACAGTTTAGAGATATCGTCATTGCCGGAGACTGGAGTCTGGCAGGCAAAGTTTTGGCAGACATAGACGGTGGGTTCTTCAGACGGTGGCTTGTCCGAGAACAGACCTGACAATCCATCTGAATGATAGGAATCCCGTTGCCATTGCGCAGCGATCAGGCAATTGGGCAAGAACCTGGTTTGCAAATCCGCAAGATGTCGGCGGACTGTGGGCTGGTCTTTGGCTGTGATCACGATTTCCTTCGTTGGTCCGAGTGCCCAATCTAGCGCCGTCAAGAGCTGACCCGTCGCCATCGGCATCCGCTGCAGGGAATCACGAAATGACGAAAGGATGTCCTGGGCGGCCGCAATCAGATTAGTGCGACCCGTCATTTGTCCCACACGCAACAATGCCGTCGCCAACATGCCATTGCCGCTTGGCGTGGGGTTGTCGTGGGCGTCTTTCTGTCGCGTGATCAGTTGCTCGTGATCATCTGCGGTATAGAAGAAATCACCGGCGGATTTGTCCGCAAAATGAGTGACTGTCGTCTCTGCCAGAGCGAGCGCATCATCGATGTAGCGTTCATCGAGGGTCGCTTCGTAGAGTCGTTGGAGAGCGTTGATCAAGCACGCATAATCATCCAGACAAGCCGCGTAGCGAGCTTGGCCTTGCCTCCAAGAGTGCAGCAAGCGTCCATGACTATCGCGCATATTCCTCAAGATAAAGTCAGCTGCGTTCTTAGCAGCAGCCATATATCTTTCTTCTCCCAAGGCACTTCCTGCCAGTGCGAAAGCTTCGATTGCCAAGGCGTTCCAGTTAATCAAGACCTTGTCATCAAGTCCTGGCCAAATCCGCTCGCCGCGCGCGGCCAGCAGCTTTTCTCGGGCGACCGCCATCTCGGACTGCAACTCGTCAACATCACACTTGAGTAACGTCGCGCACTGTTCCCACGTCCGCGGCAAGTGCAGGATGTTTTTACCTTCGAAATTGCCGATCTGGGAAACATCGTAGACATAAGCGAAGCGCGCGGCGACATCCTCTCCCAGCACGGCATTGAGTTCCGCCGGGGTCCAAACAAAAAACTTACCTTCGACGCCTTCGGAATCGGCGTCTTGAGCGCTGTAGAAGCCGCCCCCGGGATCGGTCATCTCGCGCAAGATGTAATCCAGTGTCGCGCGAACAATGTGTGCGTAGCGCTCGTTGCCAGTGACTTGATAGGCTTCCAAATACGTGGCGGCGAGCATTCCGTTGTCATAGAGCATCTTTTCGAAATGCGGTACCAGCCAACGCTCATCGACGGAATAACGATGGAATCCGCCGCCCAATTGATCATAGATTCCGCCGGCAGCCATACGATCCAGCGTATGCGTGACCAGATCCAGCAAACGAGGTTGCTTGAAACGCCGCGCGCAGCGCAGCAGTAGGCGCAGATCAATGGGATGCGGAAATTTAGGAGCGCCGCCAAATCCGCCAAATTGTGGATCAAATGCCCGTTCCAAATTGGCACATGCGTTTCGCAACAGTTCGACGCCTTCGGCCTCGCTCAGTCTCGACGGACCGCCGATCTCGCCAGACAGCAAGTCGCCACGGTCACCTTCCGGGCTTTCCTGTTGACCACTCTCCGAATGTGCACGAAGATACCCAGTGATCTTCTCTGCTTGGCTGAGCGTCTCTTCACGACGGTCTCGCCAATAACTGGCGATCGCCTTGAGCACGTCTGCAAATCCAGTACGCCCCATGCGACTCTCCGGCGGCCAATAGGTTCCGCCATAGAATGGTTTGCCCTCCGGCGTGAGGAACATAGATAACGGCCAACCGCCTCCTTGGTGGGAGCCGATCATCTGCATAAAGATCTGCAGCGCGGTCATGTAGATCGAATCGATCTCAGGGCGTTCCTCGCGGTCGACTTTCATGCTGATGAAGTCAGCGCGAAGTTGTTCAGCAATGGCTTCACTCTCAAAACTCTCGTGCGCCATCACATGGCACCAGTGACAGGCGGAATAGCCAATGGAGAGAAAGATCGGCTTGTCATCAGTTCTCGCTGCTGCGAACGCATCCTCGCCCCAAGGATACCAATCCACTGGATTTTCCGCGTGTTGCAGTAAGTAAGGGCTGGTGCTGTTTGCCAGTCGATTCGACATGAATGGGAATTCAACAAAGGTGCTATTTCTGTTCGTTGTTCTATGTCAGCAGCGTTTCCAGCATGAGCCGAGTGCGACGCGAATGGCTGTTTTGGCGGTGTTACAGTTGAATTCCCATCCTTGGGAATTCACGTGGCTGGCTGTTGAATGCGGCGCGCTACTGATCTGCCAAGAGCGGGCGCTCGATGATAGAGCGGGGATATGGCTCCGTCGACCTCCAGTGGCGAACCATGTGCGACGGCATACCAATTTTCTCCCCACAGCTCATGCATTGCCCAAGCTGAGTGAGTAAACTGGCTCCACAATTGGTTTCCAATGCCACGATTTCCGCGCTCAAATTCTTCTCGATGAACCGCCAGGACGCTTTTGACCTTGTTTGCGAATACACGGCCAGCGATGGGTTGCGAAAGCATATGCTCTCGGTTGAAACCTGTATGCGCGCTTATGCACGGAAGTTTGATGAAGACGAGGAAAAGTGGGGGATTGTTGGCCTGCTGCACGATTTCGATTACGAACGCTGGCCGGACCCGCCGGACCACCCCTTACAGGGCTCCAAGATTCTTGCCGAGCGCGGGTATCCTGAAGACGTGATCTATGCCATCAAATCGCACGCGGACTATATCGAAGAATGCCCTCGCGTTTCTTCAATGGATAAAACGCTGTACGCCTGCGATGAACTGGCGGGTTTCATCACCGCCTGTGCGCTGGTCAGGCCCGATGGCATTCGCGGCATGAAGCCTTCGAGTGTGAAGAAGAAGATGAAGCAGAAGAGCTTCGCCGCGGCGGTCAGTCGAGATGACATTGTCCGTGGCGCGGAAGACTTAGGCGTGCCGCTGGATGAGCACATTCAGTTCATGATCGACGCCATGACAGAGAACGCCGAGGAACTGGGACTCATAAAATGAGTGAATAGATTTCCGTAACGGTCTGTTCACACCTCTAGAGCGTTTTCTTGATGACGTTCTGTCGCCAACATTGACGAACTCGGATATCGCTGAGGTGTTGGACGGCACCCGACTACGAGCAGGACGGGAATCAACAAAGCGCTCGAGAAAATCTCCCCTGTGGTGTTTTTTCGTCGCAGGCCTCATCGCTTCTCGGGCGTGTGATGGAGTTGTCGCGGCGTTCCCCGCGCGGCCTGCTCTCACGCGTACGGTCAAAATTGACATTGGTCAAATTTTTCCATCCTCCAGGGGGGTGGAGCAAACGCTTCA
>JALCBR010000132.1 GCA_028066245.1 Pirellulales bacterium
GGATGGCTTGCTCGGATGGACCTTTCTCCGCTGATCTTCCGTGAACAATGGGAAAAACAGCCGGCCCGAACCAGGCAGCCGGATGAGAAACCGTCTTGGCAGGTTGTTCCGACCGTCACTTCGGGAAAGAAACGTGTGACACTCTTGCGTCATGCAAGCACGCTGGAAAATGAACAACGTCGATACATCGGCAGTACAGATTCACCGCTTTCCAAATCGGGAAAGCAAGATGCTGAGCAACTTACTCTTCATCTGGCCAAGCAGAGATTTGATCGCATCTGGTACAGCCCGATGCTCCGAGCCAAGCAGACGCTCGCAGGTCTCGGGAATGTCGCCGGCGAGCGATGTGCGCTATCGGATCTGCGTGAAATTGACTTCGGCCACTGGGAAGGACAAACGTACGAAGAGCTACAGCAGAACGTTCCTCACGAGATTGAACGGTGGAATCGTGAAGGTGAAGGTTTTTCTTTTCCCGGTGGAGAGGCGATTGCCAGTTTTCACCAACGAATCGATCATGTGGCTCGGCACATTGCGGACGACGATTCCGAGTCCCTGCTAATCGTGACCCATGGCGGTGTCATTCGTCATTTAGTTTGCCGCCTACTTGGGCTTCCCATCAGCCAATCTTTCTCGTTCAAGGTTTCGCCTGCCTCGGTCACCACGATCGAAATGCAGGGCGGTAACGCCGTGCTTACCTCTCTGAACGTCACTCCGACGGGAAAGAGGTAGAGCATGGGACGAATCACCTTGGTGACTGGCGGCTGTCGCAGCGGCAAGAGCGCCTGCGCACAACGGCGTGCCGAGCAGGCCCATGTTCAACGCGTCTACATCGCAACCTGCCCTGTCATTGACAATGAAATCAAGGACCGCATCAAGCGACATCAATCGGACCGTGCCGAACGCAACTGGTCAACGATTGAAGCAACGACTGAGGTCGCTGAGGCGCTGGAAACGGCCGGCGACGCTGCCGTACTTATCGATTGCCTGACTCTCTGGGTCAATAATTTGCAGTACGAGGCCAAGCAAAAGAATGCGTTCCTTGGTGAAGACGAGTTGATTGGGATGTCCTCAGCTGTATTGGACGCGGCACGTCGTCACGCCCACGAGGTGGTTCTTGTCACGAATGAAGTCGGCTCTGGAATTGTTCCCGAAAACACACTTGCGCGTCACTTCCGTGATCTCGCCGGGCGTTGCAATCAGGTATTTGCTCGCGAAGCTGACGAAGTGGTGCTGATGGTAAGTGGTATTCCCGTTTCCATTAAGAGTTCGGGAGCCAATGCATCATGACGTCTCTACAGGAAACAATTTCGAGAGTCCGACCGGTTTCCGTCACAGTTCGTTCGCTTGCCACGCAGCGGCTGAATTCGCTGGCAATGCCCAGGCGAGCCTTGGGGCGATTATTGGAACTTGCGGAAACATTGGCTGCGATTTGCGGAACCGCGGACATCGACAGGACGCTCGATCCGTGTTTGAAACGCCGAGTCAATCTCGTAATGGCCGCTGATCATGGCGTGGCCGTCGAAGGTGTCAGCCAGTACCCACAGGCGGTCACTCGAGCGATGGTCGAAACAATTCTCAGCGGCAGGGCATCAATCAACGCTCTTGCCACAACGGCAAATAGCAGTGTTGTTGTGGTCGATATGGGCGTCATCGGAGCAAAGTCATGGACTGCTCGCGATGGCTTTCTCGATCGTCGCATTGCAGATGGGACGGACAACATGGCGGTTGGCCCGGCCATGACACGACAACAGGCCGTCCAGTCGATCGAAGCAGGGATTGAGGTCGCTGCTTCAGTTGACGCGGATGTTGTCGGTCTTGGGGAGATGGGAATCGCAAATACTACGGCGGCGACAGCGATCGGCTGTGTCTTACTTGGTGTCGATCCGATGGGAGCGACTGGATCGGGAACAGGGCTAAGCAGTGAGGCCGTCAAACACAAAGCATCCGTGATTCGACGGGCAATTGAAATCAATGGGCCCGATCCGAACGATGGCATTGACGTTCTGAGAACTGTCGGGGGTTTCGAGATCGGAGGACTCGTGGGCGCGATTCTGGGGACAGCCGCTTTTGGGAAACCGATCATCATCGACGGGCTCATCAGCACTTCGGCAGTCTTGATCGCTCATTCACTTTGTCCGCACGTTGCCGACTGGCTGATTGCATCGCATCTCAGCGCAGAACCCCTTCATCAGCAGATGTTGAATCATCTGAAAATCCAAGCGTATCTCGATCTTGAGATGCGACTGGGAGAGGGAACGGGGGCCGCCCTCATGCTGCCGATGCTCGATGCGGCCGCGGCACTGCTGAAAGAAGTGGCGACCCTTGAGGAGGTCCTCAAGTGAAGTCATTGCTTTCTGCGTTTGCGTTTCTGACCATCATGCCTGTTCCTATTCGTTGGCTTGATGCTGAACAAAACTACGCCTGCTGCGTCAAGTATTTTCCGTTGGTTGGACTCGTTCTCGGGTCACTGGTGGCACTCATCGGCTATGCAATCACGCTGATACTGCCACAACTTCCGGCCGCGGTTGTCATCGCTGGCTTGATGGTCGCAATGTCAGGTGCACTCCACCTCGATGGGTTGGCCGACACAGCAGACGGCTTTCTCAGCAGTCGCCCTCGCGATGCCGTGCTAGAAATCATGAAAGACAGCCGAATTGGTACGATGGGCGTTGCTGCAATCCTACTTCTGTTGTTGCTCAAAGTGTCGGCGCTTTCGGAACTGCTTGCCCAACCCGCTCTGAGTGGACTTCTCGCTGTGGCGGTTTCCGTCCTTGCTGGACGATGCACCTTCGTGTGGTCAATGCGGCTAAATCAGTATGCACGGAAGGATGGACTTGGTAAGAGTTTTTGGGTTCGCTCGTGGAACCTGTCATTGTTTTCACTCATGGTCTTAAGCCTGACCGCATGGCTGCTGCTGGGTTACCGAGGGCTAATTGCAGTCGCTGCATCTGGTTTTACCGTCGCGCTCGTTGCCATCTGGTGCCATCGTCGAATCGGCGGAGCGACGGGAGATACAGCCGGGGCGTGTTGCGAACTCACGGAAGCTTGTTTTCTGCTGAGCATTGTCGGCGCGAATCACGCAGGAGGTACAGCGTGAAACACGGTGGCAATCTTCGTGAACTCGCAAATCGAGTGGGTGCCAAGCCGGATGACATCCTTGACTTTAGCGCTTCAATCAATCCCCTTGGCCCTCCGGCAGCCGTTTCAACCGTTCTCAGCCGAGCTGTTGATCTGATTGTTCACTACCCTGACCCTGCCGCGACGGAGTTTCGTGAAGCAATTGCTCTCCGTCACGGTGTTCCCCTGACTCAGGTCGTCGCCGGCAACGGCAGCAGCGAACTGCTTACGGCGATCGCTCGCGCATTTCCCTCTCGGCGTTGGGTGCTTTCCGATCCATGCTACAGCGGCTACCAGAGGGCGGCCGAGTCCTTGAACGCCGAAGTGCAGCGGCTGGCACGCTTGCCGAATAGCTTCTACGTTGACTGGCACGCTCTAAACAGCGCATGTGACCAAGCTGCGATCGTCGTATTGGGGCATCCCAACAATCCAACAGGAGTCCCTCTCGATCTTGACAACCTGGCTGAACTGGCCGGCCGCCATCGGGAAACGGTGTTCGTTGTCGATGAGTCATTCACTCAGTTCTCTACCGATCGGACATCGGCCGCAAGCTTGAAAGCAGACAATGTTATCACGCTTCGTTCGATGACAAAGTTCTACGCATTGCCGGGATTACGGCTGGGGTATGCCATTGCGTGCAAAGAAACGACATCTCGCCTCACAGCCGTCTTACCTGAATGGAACGTGAACGCAATCGCTCAGCAGGTCGGAAAACATTGCGTCGGCGATGACGAATACGCGGCTCGAACCCGCAAATTGATTGGGGAGTGGCGAGTACAGTTTGCAGAGATGTTGAGTTCGCTGCCTGCTCTCAAGGTCTTTCCGTCACATGCCAACTTTATGCTCTGCCGCACTGATGCTGGCAAGTTAACCGCTCAGTCACTGGCAGAGAACTTGTTACAGAGTGAACGGATTGCCATACGTCCGTGTGCAGACTTCATCGGTCTTGATGATCGCTATTTTCGGTTGGCGGTACGCACGGACGAGGAGAACTCAAAGCTCGCGAACGCTCTGGCCCGCGCGTTTGGAAATCGTCACAACGGAAGGTCAAAGGGGTTCAGTTCCCCATCAAAGCGCGCTCCCGCGCTGATGATTCAGGGAGTTAGCTCGAATGCCGGAAAGAGCATTATCGCCGCTGCGTTCTGCCGCATTCTGGCGCGTGACGGCATACGGGTTGCGCCATTCAAGTCGCAAAACATGTCGTTGAACTCATTCGTGACTCGGGATGGCCACGAGATTTCTCGTGCTCAGGTCGTTCAAGCACAGGCAGCAGGGCTGGAGCCCGATGTTCGGATGAATCCTGTCCTCCTCAAGCCGAATTCGCAAACCGGGTCACAGGTCATCGTCAATGGCCATCCCGTCGGCAACATGCGAGTGAAGGAGTTCTACCGTTTCAAGCCGCAAGCCTTCGAGCATGCGCAGCGAGCCTATGATTCATTGGCTAGTGACTTTGATCTGATAATCCTTGAGGGGGCTGGGAGCCCTGGTGAGGTGAACTTGAAACGGCACGATATCGTCAACATGAATATGGCTCGCCATGCGGGGGCTTCTGTCCTCCTTGTTGGGGATATTGATCGCGGCGGCGTATTTGCTTCGTTTGTGGGCACAATGGCTGTTCTTGAAGCGTGGGAGCGCCGTCTCGTTGCAGGATACATTGTGAATCGTTTCCGCGGCGATGCCAGCTTGCTGAACGATGCCTACACCTACATGCTGCGGCACACCGGCAAGCCTGTCCTCGGTACGGTTCCCAACATCGACGACCTTGCGATTCCCGATGAGGATTCGGTGACGTTCAAACAGGAGATCTCACACACTGTCGCGGGCGGAGACCAGCTTGACATCGCGTTGATCGATTTGCCGCATATTGCCAACGTTACTGATTGTGACCCGCTCAAGCTGGAACCAAATGTCAGCCTGCGGACGGTCCGTGATCCTGAAAGTCTGGGATATCCTGATGCCGTGATTTTACCGGGCAGCCGCAATACGCTTCACGACCTCCAGTATCTGAAGCGGAAAGGTTTTGAGCCCGCGTTTGAGTCAGTTGCGAAGAATACCAAAACCGAAATGATTGGCATTTGCGGCGGTTTTCAGATGCTTGGAAGAATGATCAGCGACCCATCTGGGATCGAATCCGACGGAGATCGGCAGTTGTCGGGATTCGGACTGCTTGATGTTACCACCGAGATGGCCCCCCAGAAGACGCTTCGGCAAATCGACACTGAGCACAAGCCATCATCGCAACGCGTAACAGGCTACGAAATCCATCATGGCGCGACGGTTGTTGGTGATGTTTCGCTGATGCTGGAAAACGACGGCGAACCTCTCGCTGTCTGTAATGCTACAGGTCACGTGTGGGGGACTTATCTGCACGGTGTTTTTGAACAGGATGGTTTTCGACATTGGTTCCTCGATCGTCTAAGAAGACGAAAAGGGCTTCCACAGGTTGTTGGTCAGGGAGTTTCGTATGATCTCGAAGCTGCCTACGACGCACTGGCCGACGTCGTCGCTGCACATGTTGATTTGAAAACTATCTATGGGTTGCTGGGGTTGTGATGGCACTTGAAGTGCAAATCGTTCTTGCGTTTGTGCTTGATGCGCTCATTGGCGATCCGCGGTGGCTGCCCCACCCGGTCCGAGCAATTGGCAGTACAGCGAGCCTTGCGGAACGATGTGTACGATTTCTGATTCCATGGCAGTGGGCAGCAGGGGCCCTGACGGTTGTTCTAACTCTTGGAATCGTGGTGGGATCAGCGCATCTTCTCCTTCGTGTCGCAGCATCTATGCACCCGTTGCTGGGCGACCTAGCCAACATTTACTGTATCTGGTTCTGCGTCGCGCTCCGTGATCTACTGAAACATACCCGTGACGTGCACAGGGCACTGACAACGGTGTCGCTCGCCGAAGCTCGCGAACGAGTTGCGATGATCGTGGGTCGAGACACGGATTCACTGGATGAAGCAGGCGTCGCGCGTGCGGCAATCGAAAGTGCGTCCGAGAGTTTCGTCGATGGCATCGCCGCTCCCTTATTCTATGTTGTGCTGTTCGGGCCACTTGGGGCAGTGGCCTACCGTGCCATCAATACTCTCGATTCCATGTTCGGCTATCGAAATGAGCGCTATGAACAGTTTGGCTGGTCAGCTGCCAGACTTGACGACGTTGCGAACTATTTGCCCAGCCGGCTCAGCGCTCCTTTCCTTGTTTTAGCAGCAGGACTGACGGGCCGTTCAATGCGATCGTCCTGGCGCGTTCTTGCCCGTGACCATCGAAATCACGCCAGCCCTAATGCTGGCATACCGGAAGCTGCTGTGGCCGGTGCGTTGAGAATCCAGCTTGGAGGGCCCGCCTCGTATTTCGGTGACCAGATCGAAAAGCCCACAATTGGTGACTCGATTCGGGAAATCTGTGCCGCTGACATTCTGCGCGCGAATCGAATCGTCGTTGTAGCCACGCTCACGTTCCTGACTTGCAGTTTAGCCACCCGTTTCGGGATCCTAGGAGGGTATGGGGCCAGCGGTGCCGCATCGGCCCACACACAAACAACTGGCCCTATACGGGAGGGTGTCCAATGATCCTATTGTTTGGCGGAACAAGTGATTCACGCGACCTCGCGGTACGTTTGACACGGCGAGGTTTGTCCGTGTTGGTATCGAGCGTTACTCAAGAAGCGGCGGATCGGGTTCATGAAGTCGGCATTCGCTCAACGACGGGCCGACTCGATACGCCGCAGATGTGCGAACTGATCCACAAACGAAACATTCGGCAGATTATTGATGCCAGCGCCCCGTTCGCTGACGTTGTCTCGCGGAATGCCATGTCTGCAGCAAAGCTGTGCAAAATCCCCTACTGTCGTTACGAAAGACCGGAAGTAGCGCAAGATGCCTCTAACGTTCTTCGTGTTGCCAACTACGCGGACGCAGCGTATGCCGCAGCTCGCTTGGGAGGCCGCATCCTGCTGACAACAGGCGTCAAAACCCTCCCGCAATTTGCCGACATCCTGTTGTCTTCCGCAAAGTGTGAATTGTTTGTGCGTTTCATTCCGCGAACGAGCAACATGCGCTTAGCGCTCGATCACGGAATCAAGAAACAGAACATTCTCGCAATGCAGGGGCCGTTCTCGGCTAAATTTGAAACGGCTCTATACGACAACTACTCGATTGACATTGTTGTGTCAAAAGAGGGAGGGACAGCCGGCTCACTTCCTTCCAAGTTAAAGGCTGTCGAAACACTTGGCATTCAAATGGTGCTGATCGATCGGCCTGCAATCGAATACGTCAACCGGTTTGAAGACATGCACGGACTTATCGAACACGTCATCGGCGAAAACAAGGGAGTTCTATCATGACCGTGCGGCTCAATCGGATTTACACCAAGTCAGGCGACAAGGGCATGACACGCCTGTCGCGTGGCGTCGAGATCTCCAAAGGATCTCTTCAAGTCGAAAGCTATGGCATGATGGACGAGGTGAATTCGCATTTGGGAGTTATCCGCTCATGGGCTATCTACCAGCACACCGACAGTCACCCGGAAATCGCCGAGGAAACTGAAAAGACATTCGAGGCGATCCAAAACATCATGTTTGATATAGGGCGTATTCTTGCTCGCCCAATCATCGACGAGGACAACAAAGCAACACCCGAAGACTACGATAGTTCGAAGGACGAACGTGTTTTGTTTCTGGAAGAGCGAATCGACACCTACCGCACAGAGTTTGATGCCGTCAGCAGCTTTACCATACCCGGCGGCTGTATGTTGAACGCCTATGCGCACGTCGCTCGAACCACGTGCCGACGTTGGGAACGGATAATTGTTCGTCGGCGCGAAGAGATGCCGACGGAGGATTGGATTCTCGTCTACATAAATCGGCTTAGCGATTATCTCTACGCCTATTCTCGATGGGTCTCGAACCGCCTGTCCGATGCTGAGTTGCTCTGGAAACCCGGAGTCGAAAAATGACCGTTGCGATTCTCGTCGCCGGAACCAGCAGCGGCGTTGGAAAAACATCAGTAGCCCTTGGTCTAATGCGGGCGTTGACGCGTCGTGGCTTGAAAGTACAACCCTTCAAAGTCGGACCGGACTATCTCGATCCGATTTGGCACCAAGTCGCTGCGGGGCGAACCAGCTACAACCTCGACGCATGGATGACCAGCCCCGAATATGTCAGGCAACTGTTCGCAAACAAATCGGCAGATGCCGACGTGGCAATTGTCGAAGGAGTCATGGGGCTGTTTGACGGTGCTTCACCAACTTCTCTTTCAGGAAGCACTGGCGAGATCGCGAGCCTGCTGAACGTCCCTGTGCTACTTGTGGCAAACGCACACGGGACCAGCCGGTCGTTTGCGGCAATGGTAAAGGGATATGCGGAATTTGAAGAGTCATGTCAAGTCACACATGTGATCGCCAATCAATGTGGCTCGGATCGACATGCCCAATTGCTCGATGAATCGTTGACCGCAGCCGTCAACATTTCGCTGGCTGGGTATATCAAACGAGAAAATCTCCCAAAGCTCCCATCGCGTCACTTGGGGCTAAGCACTCCGGTCGATCGTTCAGATGCCGATAAAACTTGCAACGGTCTTGCTGATGAGATCAGTCAAGCCTGTGATATCGACAGTCTTTTACTAGACGAACGACTCATCACCCGCATCCAACCTGATAGTTGTCAAATCCAGTTGAAAACACTCCCATTCGCATCACCTGGCAGCACACTTGCCGTAGCGAGGGATGAAGCCTTCTTTTTCTATTACCCAGACAATTTGGAACTGCTTGAAGCTGGCGGCGTAAACATTGTTTACTTCTCGCCAACCCACGACCAGTCACTC
>JALCBR010000133.1 GCA_028066245.1 Pirellulales bacterium
CAATACATCTACCGGAAGTACCAACGAGAACGAGCGGGCATGACGGCAACGGTGATCACCTATCGCCCTCGCTCAGCCGTCCGTGATGTCGGCAAGGCGCTGGGGATCTCTGCCGATACGATCGATGCCCTAGCCAAAACTGTTGATCGCCACGCGGTTGATGAAGATTCCACCCGAGCGATGCTTACCGAACGCTGCCGGGAAGTTGGTTTGCAGCCTGAGTCACTTCTCGGTCAACGGTTGCTTGGCCTCGTCCCACAGTTGCTCGGTTTTCCGCGGCATCTGTCCCAGCATACCGGTGGTATGGTGATCACAAATGATGTGTTGTGTGAAGTCGTGCCGATCGAGAACGCCTCGATGTCCGACCGAACGGTGGTGCAGTGGGACAAGGATGATCTCGACGCTTTGGGAATTCTCAAAGTGGATTGTCTGGCGTTGGGAATGCTGACGGCCATCCACAAGGCTTTCGACCTGCTGGAACAACACAATGGCAAATCCCTCACGTTGCAGAACGTGCCTGCAGAGGACCCTCAGGTCTATGACATGATCTGCCGCGCGGACACGATAGGCGTGTTCCAAATCGAGAGCCGCGCACAGATGAGCATGTTGCCCAGGTTAAAGCCGCGCACGTTCTATGATCTCGTCATCGAGGTGGCGATTGTTCGCCCTGGCCCTATTCAAGGCGGCATGGTGCACCCTTATCTCCAAAGGCGGGCCAATCAGGAGAAAGGGGAGGAAAAGGAGAAGTGGAACTATCCCAGCAAGGAAATTGAAGACGTCCTCCAGCGCACGCTGGGCGTCCCCATTTTCCAAGAGCAGGCCATGGCGTTGGCCGTGGTTGCTGCTGGATTTACGCCCGGCGAGGCTGACCAGTTACGGCGGGCGATGGGAGCGTGGCGGCGCACCGGTGACATGGAACAGTTCCGCACGAAGCTGGTTGATGGCATGCGCGA
The DNA here is from genome assembly GCA_028066245.1 of Pirellulales bacterium. Taxonomy (GTDB): domain Bacteria; phylum Planctomycetota; class Planctomycetia; order Pirellulales; family S012-138; genus CALJLD01. Next base: position 954 of record JALCBR010000133.1, read on the forward strand.
GAAAGGCCTGCCAGAGGGTTTCGCAGAGCGCGTTTACAAGCAGATCTGTGGATTTGGAGAATATGGTTTTCCCGAATCTCACGCCGCGTCGTTCGCACGTTTGGCCTACATTTCCGCGTGGCTCAAGTACTACTACCCGGACGTGTTCTGTGTCTCATTGATGAACTCGCAGCCGATGGGCTTCTATGCGCCGGCACAACTTCTCCGCGACGCACAGGAACACGGAGTCACTGTACTTCCCTGTGACATCAATCACAGTGCCTGGGATCATACACTTGCCAGTGTGCCCGGGGAGAAGTCTCGTGCGATTCGGCTCGGATTTCGCGTGGTCTTGAGTTGCTCGCAACCCCACGCGACGCTGATTGAAGAAACGCGGAAAGCGGGGAGGTTCCAATCCTTTTCTAACTTCGCGGATCGAACCAAGTTTCCCCAGGCGGTCCTGCGTCGGCTGGCGAACGCCGGCGTGTTTGGTTCGCTGGGCTTGGATCGCCGAGAAGCGCTTTGGCAGGCGATATCTTACGATGGTCAGGCGCTGCCGCTCTTCGATCATCTGACGGAAATGGACAAGGCTCCTCCGAACTTGCCAGCTCTCTCCCGCGTTGAACAAGTGTTCGCCGATTACGCGACAATGACCCTCTCGCTCCAAGGGCATCCATTGGAATTCTGGCGTGACTATCTCGAAACGGTGAATGTCAAGCCAGCAATCGAACTCCAGGATATGGAAAACGCCGTTCCCATCTCGGTCGCCGGCATTGTTCTATCGTACCAACGCCCCGGGACGGCCAGTGGTGTCACGTTCATGACACTGGAGGATGAAACGGCCAGCGCCAACTTAGTCGTTTTTCCAGAGGTATGGGCTCGGTTTCGCCGCACGGCACTTAAAGCACCGTTGCTCATCGCCCGCGGCAAGCTTCAGCGCGCCAACGAAGTCATCCACGTCGTTGTTGAACGCTTGGAATCAATTCCTAACTCGATAAAGCCCAAAACCCGCCGTCGTGAGTTCCATTGAATCTTGCGCAGTCAACCCCTTGTCGTCTGTTATCTCGACGCGTAATCCTCAGCCTTTGATTGAAAACTTTGGGCACATCGGCATCGATTTCTTTTTCATGCAAATCCAATCGCGACTCAATACCGCTGGCGCTTCTTAATCGTCGATCCTGTCAGCGCATACGGATCGTCCGGTGCAACAAGCGAGTACGGGTTGCTGGAGTCCACTGGAGGCGGCGTCACTTCCAGGTTCGGTCTGCTTGCCGGCGTCATTCCAAACTGCTGTTCCAACCGCAGAAGTTCCGTCCCGAGCTTGTTGGCGATCGCCACCTCCGGAAACGGCATCACACATTTGGGATTCCCCTTCTCGTCCTTGAGCATGTACGTCTCGCCACGTTTCTCTAGGAACGCACACGCCCTGCGCCAGCGGACCCACGTTGTGCAGTAGCGCGCCAGCGCGTTCTCATCGATCTGCCGCAGCACACGCATCTCCTGGAGCCTGGGCAAGATCCTCTTCCAGCAGGACTTGGCATCCTTCTCCAACCACGATGGCGGCTTGGGAATCTTCTCGGGTGGCCTGGGTTCGTTCATACGGCGCTCCGCTTGCCGGCTTCCGCGTAGGCGCAAGACGTCGGTTGGGGTTCGACTTGGTCCGCGTAGACCCATGAACTGCCTCCAAACAGGGTCAAGATGGGCCAAAAATGGCCCGTTTCTGCGTAGCAGAATGCAACACTTCCGCCGACGCGTTCCGCTGCGCAGAAATCAGAACTCGCGAGTACCTCTAGGCTTACGATGAATTATTCGCAGTAGGCACGGGTCAAAACAAGGGAGGCCCCCCTATACAAAACCGTGACATTTCTATGCGCGATGGACACGCGGTACACGCGATCAAAGGCTGTGGCTTTTAAGGTAGCCCCCCTGCGTAAGAACCATCAACCCGAGGAAGATGAGGAATATGTCTACCACGGTAGACACGGACAGTTTGTGTGCGTGAAGTCGATGCAACTTTAGCAGGTTGGGAAACTCGTCAATGCGCCGGTGTTTCACTCCGACGCATCCGCGTTTCCGGGCAGACGGCAGATGAGTTCGTTGTCTGAGCCATACGCTTCGATGCTCAATTGCAAGCCAGCATCACGAAACGTTGGAACATGGAAGTGACCCTTACAACTACCTCGACATAGTCTCCGGCAAAGCGTTCCATTGAATAGGTAGTCTGGTCCATCGTCGAATTCTGGATAGCCCTCGAAATCCGCGGTCTCGGAATCGACATGTAAAGTCTTTGCACCGTTGTAGCCAGAAGTGTATATCCAGACTTTGGCATCCGGGAACTCCTCTTTGAGGAGTCTCTTAGCCAGTTTCAGGTCTACTGGGTAAGAAATCGTGGAATACACGTTGTTCGAGTTGGGAGGTTTGTTAGTCATCGAGACGTCGCTTGGGCTTGGCACGCATAGAGACGGATTTCAACCCGCACGCGGCATTCTTAAACTGCGTCGGCTTCACGGTCCGACACATTCTACGGTGTTTGGCATGATTCGCTTCGGCGACAACGACGTCATGCTTACCTCCTGGGCGTAAGCCGAGATGCGCGCGAGCGAGCCTCGAATGCTCCGAATCGGCAACGGCGATGTTACGGCTTTGTCATAAGCGACGCGGCCAAGTGCGAAGGTCTGGTCGCATCTCCATAAGGCGTTTCACTAACTGACCGTCGATATTCGTCTCAACAAGATCAGCAAACTCCAAACTCTCGCTCCGTCCAAGTTCGTTCACCGTTTGTACCGCAGCATTAGTGCCGCGTAGATGGACGCTTCTAATCGATGGAAAGCAACTGATACATTGAGCAACCTCCTCGTCTCCGAATCCACCGCGGAGTAAGAGCGTCGTAACGTTCTTCGCCCGGTGGAGGTCCAATTTATGCTTGAGCCGACCGATCGATAACTCCAATGTGTCGAGTTCGGGTAGCTTTGGAAGCTCAAGCGGTCTGTCGGTTGCTTCGAAACGAAGTCGAAGCGTATGAAGAGATGGGATTGCTCTCGCAAGGCAATCGAGACCAATTGGACAAGAGGACATTCCTTCGATGGTGATTTCTTCGAGCGAATCGACGCGGGGTAATGAGGAAAGATCGAATTCGCCAGAGGGCTCAATCGAGATTCGGATGATGCGAATCGCAGGCATTGACGAAACACATTCGAGCCCCGGTCCTTGAAGCTTCGAACACCTGATGTCGAGTATCTCTAGCGCTGGGAAACTCCCGATTGATACGAGGAGTCGGTCATCAAAATGGTGACCACCTAGTTCCATCGACCAGACCAGATGACGTGAGTCCGAAAGCGCTTCCAATTCTTCTTGGGACCAACATGTGGCTCGATCAAATACGCTGAAGCGTTCGCCTTCCTGGTGGTCGAACGGCAACGTAGGTCCAAGCACATGAAAAGGAGGCCGCCCTTCGAGTTCGTGATAAAGGAGCGAATCATTCGAGGTGAATCTTCCGCACGACAGCAGCTCCACGATCGTATGCGACGACGATCTTCCAACCACGCTGACATTGATCCATTCAGGAACAGCCCCTTCCCTCCACAGCAACTCAACCGCATCGTCTACCGAAAGCATTGCAGCTTTTTCCTTAAACTGGCTGTCGCTGTCGTTGGGATAGACGCGTTCGTCAGCGTGAAGCGGGTTGCCATCGAATGAGGCGTTGAGACGCACACGACATTTGAAGCACGCTGGAAGGTCCTCGATCAAAAACTGCTTGGCGAATCGATGGGCATGCTCGATGGCATCATGCATCCTCTGCGCAAACACTTGCTCATCCATCGGAATCGTTCCCTTCCCATTCGTGCCATCGCGATCATCTGGCTATCTCCGTTTGCCAATGTAAAGAACGCCCCCGGCGTTTGCGAGAGGGGCGGCGATGAGACCGTCTAACGGGGCCGACGCGAGTTCCGCAGTTTCGAACTGGCTGAAGTTGGACAAGCCGCCGTCGTTGAGATCGTCCTGTCAACTTGACGTCACGAGCTGCTTGTCCTCTCGCGTCTTCACATCATGATGCGGCTTGCACAACCACTGCAGATTCGACACGTCCAACCGCTTCGGGTCGTCGAGCCCTTTGAACGGCTCAATGTGATCAACGTGCATCAGCATATCGGCGAGCGTTACGCCACACCCCGGCCAATTGCAGATTCGCGGATTATCGCGCGCAAAAGCACTTCGCACTCGCAGCCAATCACGGTCATAGCCTCGCTTGCTGGGCGATAGCATCTTCGGTTGATGCTTGCAGCACCAGCCCTTGTCCACGAGTTCGGGACAGCCAGGTTGAGAGCAGGGGCGCTTGGGCATCCTCTTCCTCCGTTCCTTTGGGGCGACGTTCGCACGTGGTGCGCTCTTTAGTCCGTGGGACGCCTTGCCAATTGTAGCGCCGCAACGCGGCACGTGGCCAACGTCGCGGCCTGGTGGCGTTTCTCGGCCATGGGCGACGTGCTTTCTCTCATACGGGCCCTGCCGAACATTCTTGGCAATCCTGCAAACAGCGCTTGATGTTCTTCCGCACGAATGGCTCATGTGTCACACGCAACGGGGCACATTCCACCAACGTAGGAGAAGACACATGGCTACGAAGAAGCGCACGACCAAGAAATCTGCTCTGAAGAAGGCGGCGCCGAAGAAGACGATCACCAAGGCTTCTACAAAGAAGCCTGTGTCCAAGAAGAAGCTAAGCGCTTTGGACGCGGCGGAGCAGGTTCTCGCCGATTCCAAGGAGCCCATGACCACTAAGGAGATGATCGAGCAGATGGCGGCGAAGAAGCTCTGGACGAGCCCCGGCGGCGCGATGCCACACGCGACGCTCTACAGCGCCATCCTGCGGGAAATCAACGCCAAGGGGAAGGACGCTCGGTTCAAGAAGACGGAACGCGGGAAGTTCGCCAAGGCCTAGCTCCTGGTTTCGCCCACTACGCCCCACGTTGGCCACGTCGGGGCGTTTTCTCGTTGGCCGGAGCCTCCAACCAACTCTCCGGGCGACGTGACACGTGCGAAACGTCGCGACCTAGCACCGTTCACGAAAACCGGAATAGATTCCCCACGGGCGCTTCGTCGTCTACGGCGGCATGCAGATAGCCGCTGGTGACGGAGATGTTGGCATGTCCGGCGGCGTCGCGGACTTCGGCCAAGGTGCGCCCACCAGCTAGTGCGTGGCTCAAGAACGTGTGGCGTCCGTGGTGGATGGTGAGCGTTTCCAAACGCGCCGGTCCAAGAACCTTGCACGCCGTCCGGAACCGCTTACGCAGCGTGTGACGTGAGAGCTGCGTCCCGACGCGTCCTGGTCGTAGAGACCCGACGAAGAAGTCTGGCTCCGCGCGGGCGCGTTGGGCGAGACGCTCCGCCTTCCACTGTTCGATGTCTCGGAGGGTTCCCGCATCCCACCATAAGGGAACGGCACGTGCTCGGCCTCCTTTGGCAGCGCCGGAGCGGATGGCCAGGTGCGGTCGAGCCACGTCCACGCGAACATCAGCAATCCGTAGCACCGCAATTTCACTCACCCTCAAGCCACAACACGCCGCCAAGCGGAAGACGATCAGGTTCAACCGCGTGTTGGGGGAACGCTCGGCTTTGCGCGTCAGGTCGGCCAATACGATCGCCATTTCCCGGCGAACGAGAATCTTGGTCGGAACGGACAAGCTCGTTGGACTATTCAGGTGCGGCATCTCGGGGCTCCGAAGGGGAGCCACCAGTTACCTCGATCCTGGGCCCAAGGCAAGCGAGTTCGGACCCACTTCGCCAGTGTCGGGTCCGAGTTCGCGAAGTGGGCGATGTTTATCGCAAGAAAGAAGCCGCTGTTACTCGGAGTCTTGGCCGTTGAGTCCGAACTTGGGTAGACCGTCTTCGTTGATCGGATGTGATTCGACGTCGATGGCGTTCGTGCGGCAGTAATCCAGGAACTCGTCCTGGTGAAGCAACTCTTCGCGCATGGTGCGGACGTCCATGGTGTTGAGACGTGCCATGCCGTGCGCGGCATTCTCCATCAGGTCCAGCGCCAAGAGTTCCCGACGTCCCACGATGCAGCGCAGCACGATCTCCAGGAATCGCGCGTCGCCCGAGCGGGTCTTAACGGTCTTGGTTGCATTGCCTTCTTTGACGCGCGCTTCCTGCGCCGGTTTCTGCGAGCGTTCCCAAGCGGCCCAGGCCTCGCGCTCAATTCGGATGAGCTTCTGCAATTCCACTTCCCGCGCCAGGTCAAAATCCCTGATCGAGGACTCGCGCCACGCCTGTTGAACGCGTTTCAGATCCATGCTCACGGTGGCCTGCGCGATCCCCAACTCGGCCGCGATCGCCATTTGGGTCCAACCTTGGATGTAGAGATCGGCCACGCGCTGCCGCCGTTTGGCGATGCTGACGTTCCTGTTGCGTCTGTGTGGCATTTATTGGGCTCCTTTGTTATCGGCATGGGATTCAATCGCTCAACGACTGCCGATACAGCCGTCGCCAACTGTCCGTGAGGGAATCGGCGTTCAGAAATTCCTCTGAATGAGGAATACCCGGTTCCTCGCTTTGAGCGCGAAGCGTTTCGAGGTCGGGAGCCTGGCTGCAAATCCGCGCCTCGATCTCCCCTAGGAATGATCCCAGGTAGTTTCGCGAGACGAGGTAATCTCCATCGATTCCGGACTCCGCGCAGAATGTGTGCCAGGCTTCATGTCCCACGCGAAAGCTGTAGGCGGCGGCATCTTCATGGTGTTTCCAAATGCCGTGGTTGTCTCGATCTTCCAGCGCGCGGAGTCGAGCGTTGAAGAGGATCGCGACGGATTCGAGTTGTCCGATCACATAGGTCATGGCGATGCCGCACAGAATCTGCAGCGGGATGTCCGTATCCGCCAATGTGTAGAAGCAGCGAGGCGTGTCCTGATTGACGAGGCGCATCCCCTGACGGTCGCCAGCGGCCTCCGCGGCGAGCCAGCGTGCGATCCGCTCGCACCGGCTCAGCGCGGGTTTGCGCGCCTCAGCAAACCGCGTCGCACTTGTCTCGTCGTCGGAGTTGGAGGGATACAACCCCTGCAAAGCAGCTTCATCGCGGAGGACCTGCAACGCGGTCTTCAGGTCGTCGGCGCGGATCGCGCGGGCGTAGATGGCGCGGCGCTGCATCAGGTGCCGGCCCAACAGTTGCTCGCGGTCACGGTGCGTCGTTTTGGAGAACTGCCTGTGGGCCCGCTCAATGTAACGACGGATCTGGCGCTGGCTCACGTTCCAGCCGTTCTGGGACGCAAACTGACGAATGTCCGAGAACTCCGCGCCGGCCAGAATCAGCCGCAACACGTCATTGACGCGTGAGATGACGGCGATTTTCGTGGACTTCGACATAACGGGCCCGTCGGTCATAAGAATGCTGTCTAGATAGCGCGTTAGGCGTTGCTTCGTGCGGTTGTCTTCTTGGCCAACGCTTTCTTGGTGGTGCGTCTTGCACGCTTCGCTTTCTTGCCAGTGAATGTTTCGTAGCGTTGGACGATGACGTCCGCGTAGGCACAGTCGAGTTCCATCAAGAACGCATTTCGACCAGTCTGCTCGGCGGCGATCAGCGTGCTCCCACTGCCGCCAAAGAGGTCCAGCACGTTCTCACCAGGTTTCGACGAGTATTGGATCGCACGCACGGCCAGTTCGACTGGTTTCTCTGTGAGATGAATCATCTTCGCTTGGCTGACTTTCTTCACGTGCCAGAGGTCCGTGGCATTGTTCGGACCGAAGTATTTGTGGGCAGCGCCTTCTTTCCATCCATAAAACGCCAGCTCGAACGCGCCGAGGTAGTCCTTTCTGGTTAAAACCGGATGCTGCTTATCCCACACAATGCCTTGTGAAAAATACAACTTGTGCTTCTTATTGACGGCTGCGCGGTTGTTGGGCCTGTCAAAGGGTCAAGCCGGAGGTTTGG
>JALCBR010000013.1 GCA_028066245.1 Pirellulales bacterium
CTGAGACTGTCGATCGCGAAGGATTATGGGAAGCTCAAACACCGCAAGTGTTTGCCCGGCAATTGCTGCTGGATGCCTTCGCCAAACGAGACGGATTTGCGGCCACGGACGAAGCCCAACTGCTGGAACGGATTGGCGTGGACGTTCATGTGCTGCCAGGATCGCCAGTCAATCTCAAAATCACTACGCAAGAAGACCTCCGCTTGGCGGAACATGCACTCAAAGCAGTGCCCAAGCCGAAAGCCTTCGGTCCGGCCCATCCGTTTAAGGATGACGACATGTGGCGGTAGGTGCTTACGACGCAATGCCGCTGCAGCTCTCAAGCACTCTCTTATCAACTCATCATGCAAGACATCTTTGCCGAACTCTCCTGGCGAGGGTTGATCCACCAGACGACTGACGACGCCAACTTACAAGCATGGCTGATGGCGCAGAGCCGGACAGTCTATGCCGGATTTGATCCCACCGCGGACAGCCTGCACGTTGGGCACTTGCTGCCGCTTTCCATGCTGCGCCGCTTTCAACGTGCAGGGCATAAGCCCATTGCCATTGTCGGCGGGGCCACCGGCATGATTGGCGATCCTTCCGGCAAGAGCAAAGAACGCAACCTGCTCACGCGCGAGCAGTTGATCGCCAACGTGGAATCCATCGAAGTGCAAATGCGCGGCGTGCTTGATTTCGAGTGCGGTCAAACTTCGGCCGTCCTCGTCAACAACTTTGACTGGATGCAAAACTTTTCTTACTTGGACTTCCTGCGTGATGTCGGCAAGAACTTCCCCGTCAACGTTATGTTGGCCAAAGATTCCGTGAAAGGCCGACTAGAGAAGACCGACGCCGGCATGAGCTACACCGAGTTCAGCTACATGCTGCTCCAAGCGTATGACTTCGTCCATCTCAGCAAACATCACGGCTGCGAATTGCAGATCGGCGGCAGCGATCAGTGGGGCAACATCACCGCCGGAATCGATCTCGCCCGGCGCATGCTGAGCGTGCAACTCTACGGGTTGACCTGTCCGTTACTGACCAAGAGTGACGGCACCAAGATGGGCAAGACAGAAGCCGGCGCCATCTGGCTCTCGCCAGAGCGGACCAGCCCTTACCGCTTCTACCAATATTGGATCAACGTTGGCGATGACGACGTGAGCAATTGCCTGCGCGTGTTCACAGACTTGAATCAAGACGACGTTGAGTCGCTCGACAAATCTCGCGCGGAGGAACCGCATAAGCGAGAAAGTCAGCGCCGCCTGGCGGAAGAACTCACAAAGCTCGTACATGGCGATTCAGGGCTGCAACGTGCGCAAAGGGCGACTCAAATCTTTTTCGGCCAGGAGATCGATCAACTCAGCGATGCAGAGCTGGGCGAGATTTTCGAAGATGTCCCCAGCAAGGAACTGCCGCGAGACCGTCTTTCCGGCGACGGACTAGGCATCTTGGACGCTTTCCATGAATCTGGCCTGGCTAGCAGCAAAGGAGACGCCCGTCGCGCTGTGCAGGAAAAGGGCACCTACCTGAACAACGCTCGAGTGGAAGACATCGGCCGAAATTTGACGGTGGATGATCTGATCAGCGAGACATCGCTTGTGCTGCGGCGAGGGAAGAAGAAATACGCGATACTGCGGTTTGTTTGATACGTGCGTTCTCATGGCGAAATGCGTCGCCACTTGGCAATGTGCAGGAGGGAGATGTGAGCAGAGACTTTCCAGTCCCATCATACGAAGACATCAACGTGTTCGATTCACTTGACGAACGCGCAGCTGCAAAGAACTTCTTGGGCAAAGACTTGAAGCAAGCTGAGGAGATGTTCCAGGAAGGACTTGAGTTTTTTACTGAAGACCTGATGTTCATGGGGCCGCAGGCATTTTGCTACTATGTGCAAGCTGCGATTGCCTACCTGACAAGTCCTGCGTCAAAAGGGGATGAGACAGGTGTTTTTTCCTTTTGCAGCACACTTGAGTTTTGGCTCAGTGAAGATTGGGAGAAAATCTCGCCTGTTCACAATCTCATTCAAAACGGTGTGGCGACAATCACTGAGTTGTTTCGCCAGCGTCATTTTGATCCGAATGAATACGAAGACGTGCCGGACCGCTATAAAGCGATGCTTGACCGAATGCGCAGCATTAGGCATGAATGAAGCGGGCGTTGTCCCGGTGATTTGTGGCGTATTAATCCAGCTGTCCCATGAAAATCCTCACCTTAGAAACCACGTGCGATGAGACTGCGGCGGCCGTGATTACGGACCGGCTGGATGTGCTAGGGTCGGTCGTGGCATCACAGGACAAGTTGCATCAGGTTTTTGGCGGCGTGGTGCCGGAGATTGCGGCCCGGGCGCACGTCGAGCGGATTCTGCCCGTCATCCATCAAGCGTTGGAGCGCGCGAACACCAAGCTGGACGAATTGGACGCTGTGGCGGTCGCCAACACGCCGGGGCTGGCCGGATCGTTGCTCGTTGGGCTGGCGGCGGCCAAGAGCTTATGTGTGGCGCTCGATGTTCCGCTCGTGGCTGTCAATCATCTACAGGCGCATGTGTACGCCTGCAAGTTGGCCTCCGGGGAAGATGTCTTTCCGTGCATCGCGATGGTGGTCTCGGGAGGGCACACCTGCCTGTTCCGTTGCACAACGCCGTTGGAGTTTGAACTTTTGGGTGCGACGATTGACGATGCCGCCGGTGAGGCATTTGACAAGGTCGCTAGCTTGCTGGGGCTTCCCTATCCCGGCGGACCCGCCATTCAGCAAGCGGCCGAGTCCGGTGATGCGAAATCATTTCAATTGCCGCGGCCGAAGTTGCGTGACGCGGGATTGGATTTTTCTTTCAGTGGTTTGAAAACGGCCGTGCGTTACAAGATCATTCCGCCCGGGGTAGCGGAGGATGCCACTCCGCAACTTGACACGCAGACGGTTGCCAACCTCGCGGCCAGCTTCCAAGCGGCTGTGGTTGATGTCCTGGTCGGCAAATGCCGTCAAGCGCTCAAGCAAACAGGGATGTCCACGCTGTGCGTCGGTGGCGGCGTGGCGGCCAACGGCCCCTTTCGTCAACGACTGGAAGCAGCCGCCGCAGAAGATGGATTCCGGCTGTTCATCCCCCCACTTTCTCTCTGCACGGACAACGCGGTGATGGGGGCAATTGCCATTGAGCGGCTCAACGCAGGTTTGGTCGAAGATCTTTCGTTGGACATCGCTCCGGGAGTTGTGCGGAAAAAGTCATAGGTAGCGTTTGCATCCGCACCGTTGGCAATTGGTAGCGCACTTCGTGCACGATTGAAATCCCCTTCCCGAAGATCCCCGCAGCCGGGTAATAGGTCAACAGGTTGCCAAATTGGGTTTCTGGCTGGATTCGATCGCATCAGTGTATACTGAGCGAAACTTCAATGTCGCTGTGCGATGCGACATGCTCCTGGAGGGACAAGAACATGCGGCGCTTGAGCTTCATTTATCTGCTGAGTTTACTCTCGTTGTTACTGAGCGCACCGTCCGCATTTGGCCAACCTGTGAGGTCAGTGCGGGAGAGTTTGCAGTCGATGCTTGCGCAGGCCGATATCATCGTCCTTGGTGAGGTGCAAGGCATCGAGGCGATTGCGCGAAGAGGTTTTTGGCAGGTCGAGCTAAAAGTTCACGAGACCCTCCAGGGTGAATGTCCTGAAGTGGTTACGTATATCTGCAATGACGAAGGGCAACTGCCGGAGCGAACCGGAGAATCACTCTTCATGCTCAAGCGCAGTCCTGGCAGGTATTTTCAAGGAGGAAATCGTCATCGCTACTTGACGCGTCACCCCTGGAGTTGCCACCGGGTGATCAGTTTCGAGAAGAACGAGACACTTCTGTCTTTTGATGAGCGCGGACTGGTCGATGTCGCCGGGCGTGCAGCAGTGCTCGATGTAGCCCGTCATTACGTCAAACACAGGCAGCAAGACCCGCCCGCCCAGGTGGTTGAAGTTCTGGAGCAAACCGCAGCCGCAGTTCCCGGTTGGGGGCCATCGGTTGCGATTCCGCTTGACGCTCGTTTATGGTCGACGGCGGAGATTTGGGAGCTCCAGGGTGGGAAAGCTGCTGCGGCTGCGGCAAGCGTGAAGGAGAACGTGACGAAGATCATCGGCTATGAAGCAGCGAAGGAACAATATGCTCTGCCGCAGCAAGTGCCAACACAACGCCGCTGGGCAAATATTCTCTCCTTGGATTCTCTGGAAACCATGGCCGCGGATTGCGACTTGATCGTCCGCGGAGAAATCGACGATCTCACGCTCGTTCAGCTTGGCCGCGAGACCAAGGACAATTGGGAAGAGGCTCTGGACATGCATTTTGTTCGGCTGCGTGTTGAGGAGTCCCTCAAGGGAACCGCAGGCGAGACAATCAGTTTCTATGTGGAAAATGGCGGTCCACTCAGCGCATGGCAGGAACAGGGAACGCAAATTGTTGTTTTTCTGCGAGACCGCTTCTTTTTGAAGACCGTTGATGGGACACACCTGGGAACAAAACCTCCGTTCGGCTCGCTCAACGTGCTGAGATATTCGGCACGTGCTCCCGGAGTCCACGGTTTGATTGCACTCGGTGAATCGCACCCCAAGATGTATTCCTCAAGCCTGGAATGGCTTGAGGATCCCATTGAGATGACAGGCGTTGTCCGTCAGTATTTGAACGAAGTTCCAGCAGCAGGTCAGTCGGGAGTGCTCGCGACAGGAAGATTTCGCGACTCGCTCGTGAGGAAAGTCCCTGGGCTTGACTTCTCGCCAAAGGCTTTCCTGGCTGACACGCGGTGGGAGGACGTACCCAATCATCGTCACCTGCGGGTGAACTTTCCTATCGACTCCAACTTGGAGAAGCGGGCAAAGCAGTGGGTGACGTCACCGGACAAAACCCACAGATGGCTAGGTGCGTATGCCTTGCTCTACTTCAAATCGCAAGAGAATGTGGAGATCCTCAAGAGTCTGCTTGATGGTGAAGGCCAATGGGATCAACCGGTTAAAGTGGAGGGGCTGGGCTTTGACCCCAAGCGATACCTCGTCCGCGCCGAGGCTTGGCTTACGCTGACCGCCTGGGGCTATCACGTGGAACAGCCGGAGTTTAACGATTGAGCAGCCACACGACGTCAGCTCGCCTCAGGTTCATGCCATACCGTAAAACGGGGTAATACGCTATTTTGATCGGACGCTATCGTGCTACCGCAGTGGTCTGCATCTGGCGGTGGAATCTGAATTTGGCGCACTCAAGAAGCGATGTTGAAGTTCATTGATCGGCTTGCGAAACTCGTGCAAACCAAGGGAAACGGCGTCTGCGTGGGATTAGATCCACGATTCGAAAGCCTGCCAAAGGAGATGCAAACGGGACGCGATCATGGACATGGCCAACGCGCCGCCGCGTACGCGGAATTCTGCAAAGCGATCATTGATGTCGTCTGCCCTTTGGTTCCGGTAGTCAAGCCCCAGTCTGCGTTCTTTGAAGCGCTGGGCCCTGATGGCATGTCAGCCCTTGCGGGTGTGATTTCGCATGCCACATCAAAGACTGGCGCCGAAGAATTGCTTGTCATTCTGGATGGCAAACGGAACGACATCGGTTCCACGGCCCAGGCCTACGCCGAGGCGTACTTGGGACGCAACTCCCCCTGGGGCGCGGACGCGTTAACGGTCAGTCCATACCTAGGTGACGACAGCCTTGAGCCTTTCGCTGCGGCATGCGACGCCAATGGAGCAGGCATTTTCGTGCTCGTGAAGACCAGCAACCCAGGCGGCGGAGATTTCCAAGATCAACTGATCCAGCAGTCTGCGGGAACGCTGTATCAAAGGGTGGCCGATGTTGTGGAAGCCCGGGCGAAGTCAACCAGCGGCGAATGCGAATACGGAGATATCGGTGCCGTGGTAGGCGCCACATATCCAGAGCAGCTTGCGGAGTTGCGGCAAGCGATGCCGCATACTTGGTTCCTGGTGCCTGGCTACGGCGCACAAGGCGGGGGAGCTGCGGACGTGGCCGCTGCTTTTGACAAGCGTGGTTTGGGCGCCGTCGTGAATAGCTCGCGGGGAATCATCTTTGCCCATAACAAGGAGCCGTATAAGACCTCGTACGGCGAGTCCCGCTGGCAGGATGCTGTCCGTGCCGCCACGGAAGACATGATCCGGGATCTGCGGAGCGCGCTTCCGCATGCCTGACGACGCTCTGGTGCAGAACTCCGGTAGACTCGCGACCATGTCCGAGCGGCCTCTGGTCGGTCGCGTGTATCTTAAGCTGGCGATTCTCCTGCTGATGGGTTCCGGGTTTGTGGTTGGATGGATCTTGTTGCGGGACCGGCTGGCGCTCAATCAACTTGTCGAATGCCAGCGGATGCTCTCGGAGTATGCCTGTAATGCGCCGTTTATGGTCTGGGGAGGCGCGTTTCTGCTTTATGTCGTGGCGACAGGCGTTTCGTTGCCGATTGGACCGCCGTTGAAAGTGCTCTACGGCGCCGTGTTTGGATTCGTGCCGGCGGTGATCCTGGTCAGCTTCGCCGCAACGTTGGGAGCCCTGATGGCGTTCACTTCAAGCCGCTACTTGATAAAGACTTGGGTGCAAAACCGCTTGACAGGTCGGCTTGCCCGCGTCAATTCCGCGTTGGAACGCGAAGGATCATTCTACCTGTGCTCGCTACGACTGTTCCCCATTACACCGTTCTTCGTCATCAATCTGGTAATGGGCGTAACTCCCATGAGAGTTTGGACGTTCTGTTGGGTGAGTTGGCTTGGCATGTTGCCAATCACGTGCGCGTATGTGTTTGCCGGAGCCAGCGTCGATTTCAGCAAGATTGCTGAAAGCGGTATGACCGGACTGTTGAGCTGGCCGTTTGTCATGGCCTTGGCGCTACTGGCGGTTGCTCCGCTGGTGCTGCGGTTCTTGTGGCTGCGTTTTCGAGCCAGATTCCCTCAAGCCGCACGTCTGTAAGCTATGGTTTCCGTTGGGAGGAAACTATGGAGCCTGTGTCAATGTTGGTCCCGGTGTATCTGTATGCGGTGGCGATTGCGGCGACAGCCGTGTATTACGCTCACAAGTACGCGCGTAAAGCACGAGAGAACCACACATAACAGTCGGCTGAGATATCAAGCCGGCGCGCTTGGTTATCATGAAACATTGTTCGACAGCACTCCAAGAGCTGATCGATCTAAGTTCATTTGATGCACGATCTCTGAGGTCGGTGGTTCCGCTCGGCCACAGGAAGAGGCATCAACTCTCTCGCTCCATCTTGGCCCTGTGCTCGACGACTTCTCGGTGCAGCTCTTTGTATTTGTTGTGCGAGGCTTCCAGCAAGCCACGGATCTCCTTGACGTTTTGCGTTGTCGCCCGAGACGCTTCACTGGTTTGATGTACCAGTTCCAGATGGGCTTTGAGTGCTTTATCAAACCGCGGCGCCAGCCATCGCATGATTCGCCAGATGCCCAAACCTAGGGCACAGATAATGGCGAACGGGATTCCGATCTGCTGCGTGACGTTGATCCAGTTGATATCGCTCATTGGGTTGTGCCTGCTTGAGAAACGTTGTGTCGTCGCTAGATTCGCAGGATCATTGTCATTGAAGAAGGCGTATATTGAGATTTCGCACTCTTTCCTTCCTGCTCTCAAGCAACGCGCCCGGATTTCAGCAATCACCCGCTGATCATTTCAATCGAGGACAACGATTCCGCCTGGGGAACAGCCACCGGACGGTGGTTTCTGAGCGTCTCCCACATAGCGGGAACGCACACGGACATACGGCGCCACGTAAGAGCTGCGATGGGCGAACGTTCCCGGCGGTTGTCGGGCGTTGTTGTGTGACGGCTCTACGAGATCTTCAATCACGAAGCCAGCGCGACACATGCCGCCCAGCAATTGATCCCAGCGGTGCAAGTACTCCAAAGTGCCTTCTTCGCGATGCCGGCTGTCGCTGACCGGTGGCAATGGCCCTTCACGATAGTACCGTTCTTGCAATTCATAGCCGGACGGCGATGGTTGAACGCCTGCTTGCAGGCTGGCAGGTTGTTTGTGCTGGCTGACATAGACACCACCGCGGCGGATCACGCGGGCAACTTCTCGATAGACCTTTGACACGTCAGATACATAGCACGTGCTGACTGGCTGAATCACGTAGTCAAAACTGTCCGCCGAGATTGACGACAAGTCGTCCATCGAGGCTTCCACGGTAACGACAGCAAGTTGACGTTCAGCAGCCACTTGGCGGTCAATCGCCAACATCTCTGGACTGATGTCAATGACGGTCACTTTGGCGCCACGTGCCGCGTACAAGATGCTCTGCCGCCCACCGCCGGCCGCCAAGCACAGGACATCTTTGCCGCGGAACTCCGCGTTGAGCCAGGTTTCCGTCTCGACCGCGTCTTCAGCAGCATTGAAATCGCGATCGCTTACCGGCCGCGCAAAGCGCTGGCCCTTACGTGCCCGCGCGTCCCAGGCACGGCGGTTGTGGTCATGTCCTGGTATCATCATTGCTATGGTGGATCATAGCCGCCCGATCGAAAAGGGTGACACCGGAGAATGCGGCGAAAACCTCTCCACGCGCCCCCAAACGCGCCATACTTTTTTACTGCCTGGATGAAATACTGGCTGCAACTGGGCGTGTAACGACAGTTGCTTCCCAACAGAGGGCTAAGCGTCATCTGATACACTCGCACCACAACAATCAGCAACTGACCAGGCAGGCGAAGAACCCAGGCAAGGACTTTCATCGCTGTGTTCCCTTTTTGCGAGATGTGGCGCCTGGTTGCTCGCGTGATTGGTATCTGCGGACTAAACGCTGGCTCAACGCAATCAGCGACTTTCGCACAGCAGCATACTCCGGCTCGATGCCTCGCCGAGGAATCACGATCAGGTCCAGCTTCCTGGGGATCTCATCGCGATTGCGACGGAAGGCCTCGCGGATCAACCGTTTCCAGCGGACGCGCTTAACCGCGTTGCCCACTTTGCGAGACACCGACAGGCCCAGCCGGGAGTGGGGTAACTCATTGGGGAGTCCGTAAACCAACAACACGTCATCTCCGGCTCGGCGCCTTCCGTCATAGACGCGTTGAAAATCCGTTGAAGTTCGCAACCGGTCACGACGGCGAAATCGCTCTCCTGCACTGCATGCGGCGGAGTCGCAATCAGGCTGTTCTTGAGGGGTAGGAGATTGCGTCACGAATCAAACCAAGAGCACAGGCTCAGAATCTGCTGAGTTGAGAAAGCATCGAAATCCTAGCGGACCGAACCGCTACTCCCCATTCTACTCGTCCGATTCATTGGAATCACTCTCCCGCGACGCGTCGTCAGCGCCATTTGCTTTATGTAGCGGGGAATCAATCGCTCTTTCATTGGAGTCCACTGAATAGGAATTCGGGAGCGGCACGGCAAGCCGTGCTTCTTCATCGTTCAATGGTTTGAGAAATGGCCGCGGTTGGTGCGAGATCGAATGCCCGGATGACGACGTGGAACTCGCACGATCTTTTTGTTCGTGCGCCCCTGTTCGACGCGCCCAACGCCCGCCCAGGCGAATCATGATGTAAAGCCCCGCCATCAAGATCAGAAATCCCACCAGCGCCATCAGCAGTTGCGCGCGAGTCGTCGGTGCCATCTTGTCCCACAGCCGTGTCGGCTGTTTTTGAGCAAACGGCAGGAGTTCAATAAGGATCGCAAGCACAGTGATGTTGGTCCGCATCAAGCGGGGGATACGTTGGAAGCCTTGGCAGCTTACCAGGTCAAGTCTGCCCGGGGTTGCAACGAGTGGCGTTCGCTGAGCTCTCGGAGAGTTACTCGTTCATCTTCGCTCAGATCCTTGGGCATGACGATCTTGATTTCAGCGAGGAGATCACCGGCCGGTTTCCCTTTGGGCTGGATGCCGTGGCCGCGGACGCGGAGCTTGGCTCCGGATGATGTTCCAGGGGGTACGGTCAGGCTGACAGTCCCCCACGGAGAGGGGACATCAACTTTCGCTCCGGCGGCCGCTTCCCCTAAAGTCACAGGCAGTGTGACAATCAAGTTGTTGCCGGCGCGGCGAAAGTTGGGGTGCGGCGATACACGCACACGCAAGTACAAATCGCCAGGTCCGGCGGGGCCAGCTTGGCCTTTGCCACGGAGGCGAATGCGCTTGCCGTCTTCAATGCCAGCGGGAATCTTGACGGAAATCACTTCACTCTTTCCGCTGGTGTCTTGCACAGACAATTGAACTTCGCCACCCAACACGGCTGTGGCAAAGGAGATGCCCGTTTCATGTTCCATATCGCCGCCGGTTTGCGGCCGGGGTTGCTGCTGCTGTCCGCCGCCACGGGCGAACTGGGCGAAGATATCGGCGAAGCCACCGGGGCCGGGCCCGCGCCCGCCTCCGCCGCCAAACCGTTCCCCAAAGAGTTCGCCAAAGTCGATATCCACCGGCTGCCCGCCGGCGCCACCCCATTGCCCCCCAGGGCGCGGTCCGCCTTGTCCCATCTGTTCAAACGAGGCCCCGTAGCGATCGTACATTTCTCGCTTTTTGGGGTCATTCAGTACGTCAAACGCCGTTTGCACCTCCTGGAACTTTTGCTTGGCGGACTTGTCATCCGGATGCAAGTCCGGGTGATGCTTGCGAGCCAAATCACGGTACGCCTTGGCGATGTCCGCCTGCGATGCGTCGCGGTTCACTCCGAGCACGGAATAATAGTCTTTGGCCATGAAACGGGCGTTCGAGGTGTAGAATCCGTGTTGAGGCGATTTGCCTACTAGTTGCAGCGAAGGGAGAACTCTCGACAATTCTAGGGCGTTGTCCGTAGCGACTTCAAGGTGTGAAGAATCGTCCTCACATACACCCAAAATCAGTCGCCCTAGATGCCAGCCACTCCTGTCCTCTTCTGTGACGCCCATGACCCAGCAACGAATCGTTTCGCTCCTCGCCAGTGGCACGGAGATGGTTTGTGGGCTGGGTCTGGCGGACCGGCTGGTGGCCATCAGCCATGAGTGTGACTATCCCGAACCGATCTTACATCTGCCGCGCGTGACCGGGACGCAGATCGACGTCAACTCGTCCAGCCGGGCGATCGACGACATCGTCCGTGAGATGTCCATCAATCAATCGGCCTTATATGAGATCGACGAACGGCAGCTGGCCGAGTTGTCGCCGGACTTGATCATCACTCAGGCCCAATGCGACGTCTGTGCGGTACGCTATGAAGATGTCGTTTCAGCGGTTGAGCGTTTCCCGTCCCTCTCACATACAAAGATTGTGGCACTCAACCCGTTGACGTTTGCGGACATCTTTCGCGATATCGGCGTTGTGGCAGAAGCCTGTGGTGCAACGACCGCCGGCGAACGATATCTCAACGATTTACAGCGTCGGGTTAAGCAAGTTTGCCAGCTCGGCGAGAAGCTTGGTTCATTGCGGCCGCGCGTGGTTGGCATTGAATGGCTCGACCCAATCATGGTATCCGGAAATTGGATCCCGGAAATGATTGAACTCTGCGGTGGAGAAGTGGTCTTGGCGAAAGCGGGCGAACACAGCCCATACACTTCCTGGGAACAGGTTCGCGCGGTACAGCCGGACGTAGTGTTGATCATGCCCTGCGGTTTTGATCTGACGCGCACGATGAGCGAGCTTGATGTGTTGACGTCTTTGCCCGGTTGGAATGAGACGCCCGCCGCGAAAGCCAACCGCATCTTTGCGGTTGATGGAAACGCGTACTTCAATCGTTCCGGACCGAGAATGGTTGACAGCCTGGAAGTCTTGGCTGCGTTTGTGCAGGATCGCCCGATGGATGTTCACATTCCTGCTGATGTTTGGCGACGATTGAACTAAGCGAAACACCAAGAACACGTGACAGAATTCGCCACAACCAGACAGATCATTGCCGTTGTGCAGCCGTTCCAAGCGGAGTGCGTGTTGGAAGCGTTGCGGCTGGCACCGCTGGAAGCCTGTACCGTTCGAGAAGTAAAAGGTTTTGGGCGGCAGAAGAGCTATCTCGATCAATACGGCGATAGCGAGTACTCATACTCATTTTTGCCAAAGGTGGAAATCACGGTCTGGGTCGATTCATCACGGGTGGAAGACACGTCCCGCAAGATCATTGACGCCGCACGCACCGGGCGCATGGGGGACGGCAAGATCATGGTTGTGCCGATTTACGCGGATCGCTCCGTTGGTTGAATTGGCAACGTTCCGCATGTTCTCCATCTGCTGGTTTGATCTTTCCCAACGCACAATGACTGAGACCCCATCACTACCGGAATCGACGCAATGCCTGATCGTTGGTGGCGGACCGGCAGGCGCGATTCTTGGATTGCTGATGGCCAAGGCAGGAGTGTCCACCGTCCTGCTGGAAAAACACCACGATTTTGATCGTGAGTTCCGCGGCGATACACTTCATCCTTCCACGCTGGAAGTGATGGACCAGCTCGGACTCGCGGAGCGGTTATTGGAAATTCCGCATGCGAAGTTGGAGCATGCGCGGCTGTTCACCGCGAACGATCAAATCGAAGTTGCTGATTTCACCCGGCTACGGACACGGTTTCCGTACATCGCGATCATGCCGCAGGAGAAGTTCCTGGAGTTTGTTACCGCGGAAGCCGCAAAGCAGGAGAACTTTCGACTTCTGCTGGGAGCCGATGCACGTAGGTTATTGTGGGAGGGAGATACCGTCACTGGTGTGCGCTTTCGCTACGGAGGTGCCGAGTACAGTCTGAATGCCAGCCTGACTGTTGCCGCCGATGGTCGACACTCGCGAATGCGTAAAGAGAGTGGATTGACGCTGGATGCTACCGGTCCTCCCATGGATGTGCTGTGGCTGGGTCTACCGCGCGAACCCCAAGACGCTGATCTGGATGTTTCACTGCGAATTCGACCGGGCAAGATGTTGGTCTTGCTGGAACGGGATGAATGGTGGCAACTTGGATATGTGATCCTCAAGGGGAGTTTCCGTGAGTTGAAACAGCATGGTGTTGAAGTTTTACAGTCGAGCATTGCTGAAATGGCGCCCGAACTTGCCGACCGCGCAAAGCTGCTGACCGATTGGAAGCAAGTCATGCCACTTTCCGTGGAGTCCAGCCGGCTGCGGCAATGGCACAAGCCGGGGTTACTCCTCATTGGCGATGCCGCGCACGTCATGTCGCCAGTTGGTGGTGTCGGCATCAACTATGCCATTCAAGACGCAGTCGCCACGGCAAATCTGCTGAGCGGCAAACTCAAGCGTGGAATGCTCACTGAAGCAGATCTAAAGTTCGTGCAGAAAAGACGCGAGTTTCCCACGAAAGTCATCCAACGTTTTCAGAGGATAGTGCAAGACCGCATCATTCGTCAGGCACTCAATCCGGAGAAACCGTTTAAGCTCCCGTGGTTTCTCAAGCTGCCGTTGATCCGTCGGATTCCGGCGTGGCTGATCGGTTTTGGCGTGCGGCGAGAGCGCGTCAAGCAATCGCCCTGAACTGTTCACTGGCTGTGTGGGCCGTCTGGCGTTACCGCTAGATAGAGCGATGTGCCCAGGATGGCGATGACAACCACATGAAAGATCACCATCCCGCGCAGTGCCTTCCGCTGCGTTTCATTCAAAGCAAACAGGGTTGGGAAAAATCCATAGATCACAATCTGGCTCACTGCGGCGATCAGAATTGCCAGTAGGCCCATGTGCGCGCGGAGTATCACCAGGATCACCGCTGCAATATCGAGGATTCCCCACATTACATCGCCCACCTTCCACGCAAGCGGGGCATCCCTCCACTTTACTTCACCCAGGCCGACCATGTTGGCGACATGGACCAGGCCTCCCAGGCCGTAGATAGCAGCGACCACAATAGCCAAGACGTAGAACCAAGTCGTCTCAAAGGCAATTGCGATCCAGTTCATTGATTGCCTGGCGAATGAGTGTTCGCAAATGTATGCGGCTCACGTTGTCTGTCGCTATTTCAACCACACGGAGAGATGTCGATCAAGCTGGCCGTTGATTTTTCAACAAGCTGGGTAAGTCCCGAGATGAGATCTCAATCGCTGTACGGAAGACGCTGCGATCGGTGAGCCGTGCGAATCACTCTCGTACTCGGTGTTTTTCTAACAACCGACTAGGAGAGCCACTTACCGGTCACAGACTGTGGCACGTTGCGGATCCCAGCAGGCTGCCCAGCATAAATCAGTTTGCCGCCTTCTTTCCCGCCGCCTGGTCCCAGATCAATGATCCAATCGGCCGTGCGGATCACATCAGGGTGGTGCTCAATAACAATGACCGTATTGCCGACATCGACCAAGCGATTGAGTACCGTGAGCAGGCGGCGGATGTCTTCAAAATGCAGGCCGGTCGTTGGTTCATCCAGCACGTAAAGGGTATGGCCTTCCCCACGGCGGGCGAGTTCGGCTGCCAGTTTCACTCGCTGAGCTTCACCTCCGGAAAGCGAGAGTGAGGATTGGCCCAGGGTCAGATAGCCAAGCCCCACACTTTGCAGCGTTTCCAGGACACGATGGATTTTGGTGAAGTTTTGGAAGAACTCCGTTGCCTCATCGACCGTCATTTCCAGCACAGCCGCAATCGACTTTCCGCGATACAAGACTTCTAGTGTTTGTTGGTTGAAGCGATGGCCTCCGCAAGTAGCGCAGCGGACATACAGATCTGGCAAGAACTTCATCTCGATCTTGGTTTGGCCTCCGCCGCTGCATGACTCACATCGTCCTGACTTGTTGTTGAAGCTGAAACGCGATGACTTGAACCCGCGCAGCTTAGCTTCCTTGGTCGTGGCGAAGACCTTGCGAATCTCATCGAACACGCCGGTGTATGTCGCCGCATTGCTCCGCGGTGACCGGCCAATCGGCGTTTGGTCAATCTCGATAGCGCGCTGGAGACGCTCAGTCCCAATGAGTTCACGAAATGCCGCCGGGCTGGCGCTTTCGCTGCCCAGCGCTTGGCCGACCGCTGGGATGAGCGTCTGCATGACCAGCGTGCTCTTTCCAGATCCTGAGACGCCAGTCACGCACGTGAGCGCGCCCAACGGGAATTCAACGTCCAGTTCATTCAAGTTGTGGCCGGAAGCTCCTGCCAACTTGATCGTACATTGCGAATCAACGGCTTGTGCTTGCGAGAACAAGCTCGATGATTTAGTCGCATCAACAGACGCTCGCCCAGCCAGATAATCTCCGGTGAGCGAACCCGGCTGGTCGGCCAATTCTTCCGGAGTGCCAGCGGCGACGATCTCCCCGCCCAGTTTGCCAGCTCCGGGTCCAAGATCAAACACAATGTCGGCTTCCCGAATCATGGCCTCGTCGTGCTCGACAACAACCAACGTGTTGCCCTGGCCTTGCAATTCACGTAAGGCATCAATTAGCCGCTGACTATCGGCCGGATGTAGCCCAATGGATGGTTCGTCGAGCACGTAGCAGACACCCACCAGCCCGACACCAATGGCGGTCGTTAATCGCACACGCTGAACCTCGCCGCCGGAGAGCGTTTGGGCGGAGCGGGCGAGCGTCAAATAGCCAATGCCCAGACGCTCAAGCAGTTCCAATCGACGGGCAATGCTTGGAATGACCTTGTTGGCGATCTGCTTGTCCCGCTCATCAACAACCAGCGCCGCAAAGAACTCTCGACAATCCTTCAAGGAAAGCCGGCAAAGCTCATCAATGTTCTTGCCGCCCAGACGCACGGCCAACGCCTCGGGACGCAACCGCGCTCCATGGCATTCCGGGCAAACGCGCGCTGGATCTTCGACAGTTCCCAAGCCGGTACATGTGGGACAAGCGCCATAGGGACTATTGAAGCTGAACGACCGCGGTTCAATCTCGGCAATGCTGACATCTGTACAGCGGGGACAGGCAAATTTCGTGCTGAAGACTGTATCACGCCATTGAGTGCCCTCCTCAGGCAGCAAGTAGTTCAAGGCGAGCGCTCCATCACCATGCTTCAAAGCCAGGTTGATCGACTCGGCAATGCGTGGCTGCGGCTGATCACGAATAATGACGCGATCGACAATCGCATCGATATCATGGTTCTTGCGTGGCGAAATCTCTGGCAGTTGATCCAAGTCATAGACCTGCCCGTCAATCCGTGCCCGCACAAATCCGGCTTTGCGAATTGCTTCGATGACATCCGCGTGTTGGCCACGGCGCCCACGCACCATCGGCGCCAGGATCATGGCTTTCGTGCCTGATGGAAACTGCGTAACCCGATCAATAATCTGCTCGCGGGATTGCTGGCGGATTTCTTCGCCGCACTCCGGGCAGTGCGGCGTGCCCAACCGAGCCATCAAGATGCGTAGATAGTCATAGATCTCCGTGACAGTGCCCACCGTGCTCCGCGGCTGGAGATGGCCGGGGCGTTGATCGATGGCGATGGTCGGTTCCAACCCCTCGATCAAATCGATATCTGGCCGTTCAAGTTGTCGCAAGAACTGCCGGGCGTAGGGAGAGAGCGTTTCGATGAACTGCCGTTGGCCTTCAGCAAAGATTGTATCGAACGCCAGCGAACTCTTTCCCGACCCGCTGACACCAGTAATGACCACAAACTGGTTACGAGGAATGTCCAGATTGAGGTTCTTCAGATTGTGAACGCGAACACCGCGCAGCCGCAGCACGTCACTGGAAGGGAGATCTCCAGTCGTATCTGGTTCACGTTCGTGCACCTGTGATGGCTCAAACTCGGGTTTGACGGACTTCGACATCGAAGAATAGACTACCGTGGCCTTTGAGCGTTCAGTAGCAGGCAACTGCGCGGTCGCGCTCGTCGTCCTCCACATGCATGTAGCAACTCACTAATGTCCAAGGAAGAGCAAGAGCCGCAAGAGAGACCACGGCGAACGAACTTCACAGCCCAACCGCCAGTCAAACGGAAAGGCTTGCTACTGGCTTCCGCCATCATGTTGGGCGTCTGGCTGATCGTGCTCGTCAGCCTGGCCGTGTATTCGGTTTCTTAGAATATGGTGAGCGGATCCGCGAAATGACGCCCTCACCGCGCCTACAGGTAGCGGTTGATGACATTTTCCAGCCATTCTTGCCGGCCGCTAGAATTCGGCTCGGCATCTCCTTTCTGCAGCATGAAGTCAGAGAGTGTTGCCAGCGTGTGCTTGCCTGCTTCAATCTCAGCGCCAATGCCAGTGTCCCAGCTGGCGTAGCGTCCGCGGATGAAATCTTCCAGTTGGCCGTCTGCTCGGATGGTGGCGGCGATCTTCAAACCTCGAGCGAAGGCGTCCATCGCGCCAACGTGAGCGTGGAAGAGGTCGATCGGCTCAAAGCTCTCCCGCCGGACCTTGGCGTCAAAGTTGATTCCCACAGGCAGCCCACCGTACTTCAACAGCGTGTGCATGATCTCGGTGGTGAGATAGATGTTGGTAGGGAACTGATCCGTGTCCCAGCCTAGCAGCAGGTCTCCAGTGTTGGCATCGATTGATCCCAGGCAATCCTGGCTGCCGGCGTAGTCCAACTCGTGCTGCATCGTGTGACCGGCCAAGGTGGCATGGTTGGTCTCAATGTTGAGCTTGAACGAGTCCATCAGGTCATACGCCCTAAGGAAGTTGATGCAGGCGGCGGCGTCGGAATCGTACTGGTGCTTGGTCGGCTCCTTGGGTTTAGGTTCGATGAGGAACTGCCCGTTGAAGCCGATCCGCTTGGCGTAATCAACAGCCATGTGCATGAAGCGTCCCAGATGGTCGAACTCGCGCTTGAGATCGGTGTTCCACAGGTTCTGATACCCTTCTCGCCCGCCCCAGAAGACGTAGCCGATGGCGCCTAGCTCTAGCGAGACTTCGAGCATCTTCTTCACTTGCGCCGCGGCAAACGCGAAGACTTCCGCGTTGGGACTGGTGGCCGCCCCGTGTATGAACCGCGGATTGCTAAACAAATTGGCCGTGCCCCACAGCAACTTGATGCCTGTCCGCTCCTGTTCCTCTTTGAGGACTTTGACAACTTCGTCCAGGTTGCGATTGGTCTCTGTCAAGTTGGCGCCTTCGGGAGCGAGATCGCGGTCGTGGAAACAGTAATATTCCACGCCAAGTTTGCTCATGAACTCAAAGGCCACTCGAACCCGATTCTTGGCGTTCTCAACAGAATCATCCTTCTCCCAAGGCCGATGAGCCGTCGCAGGACCGAACGGGTCCGCGCCACCGCCGCGGAACGTATGCCAATAGCAAACGGCAAACCGCAAGTGCTCTCGCATCGGCTTGCCTTCAATGACCTCCTCCGGGTTGAAATGCCGGAATGCCAAAGGGCTGTCCGTCTTGGGCCCTTCAAAGACGATGCGTTCAATCTCCGGAAAAACGGTCATGCGGGGCTCCGTGACTCACGAGCAAACGATCTCGCGGCAGCAGTTCGGCGAGACGGCCGAGTATCGAATTCCGAAGTTGGAAAGTCAACGCAGTGCGACAACCGCGCTGCCATCGATTCGACAAACCTAACGCGAGGGTTTACCCAACTGCTTCACCTGTCTTTGTATGCCTTGTCAAGTTCCTGAAGCATCGAGCCTGCTTGCGAATCGTCACCAGATGCCTGCCAAGCAGTCAGGGTCGCTTTGGCGATTTCGGGTTGTTGTTGCGGCGGAAACAACTCCAGCATATGCGACTGGTGCAGAGCGCCATGAAAACGATAATGGGGTGAATGGCTCACACCAGGTGAAGTTGTGCTCACGCGATGCCACGCCTCGATATCGGCAACGTCAACGGTCTCGCCCTGCAGAGCGAGCGACAACCGAGTATCGGTAAGTCGTTGGGAAATCGTTACAAACCAGAGGCTGCGTGAATATCTGGCTTGGCCTATCTTGATATTGATTTCCGAGCGCCGGCAGTTGACGCCAGACCAAGGAACGAAAAAGGGCACGATCCACGGCGCGAGAAGGAAACTCGCAACGGCTAAGCCGGTGATAATCTTGAGCTTCTTCACGACGTAGTACTTGCCAGAGTTCAGTAAACGCACCTACGATCTCGTGACATCGCCACGCATGTTGGCCGGGCAAGCTGCGCTCGCCACAGCCGCCCAACTCCTCGCCTCCCTCATCGTGACATCAAGAAAAACACCAACAGCAGAATCAAGATTAACGCCACGCCGCCGATGATCGCGGCGCTGATCCTTCGCCAGGAAACAGGCTTGTCGCCAGCTGCTTTTCCCGTTTGACCGTTGAGCAGAAACTGAAACACTTCGTCCTGGTATCGATACGTCAACAGATACACTGGTAGCAGAATCAAGTCTTCGTTGATGTCACTGAAGCCGGTGGTAACCTGCAAACTGCGATGAGTATCGCCGGGCAAGAAGTTCTTGATGTTGTTTTGCTCCCACTGCATGAACTCCGCCCGGCACAGAGCTTCCGCAGATTCACGATCAACCGAGTATTCCTCGCACAGCCAACCAGCGATCATGTACGGCTGGTACCGTTTGAGCGCTGCCAGGTGAAATGGCTTGATGCGGTCCGCCTGATGTTGCGGCAAACCGCGGCTGCCGGAGACCAAGTACCCGCTGTAATAGCGATGATGATTGCCTGAGAGCGGCCACCATTCCGTCTCGCGGATGCGGCGTGTCTTGGTAACCGGTTTGCCGTTTTGAATCGTCGTGTACGTTTCCGTGCGATACCAATACTCGCCAATTGATGCTGACCAACGGCTCTGCGCCAACATGGAGAACGACCAGAACGGCAAGTAGACCCCTTTGAGCTTCTGGTCGATCTCGGCCATCGAGAGATCGCCAGGTCGAAACCAAGAGTTGTCTTTGATCCAAGTGTGAAACCGCTCCAACGCCTGTTCTGGCGTAACGGCGAAACCGATAGCGAATTCCGTCCGTTGCCGACCGGTCAGCTCTGGCGAATACTCGACAACATATGTGGAGTCACAAAACGGGCATACATAACTGCGATAATCTGGGTCCGTTTGCACCTCCGCGCCGCAGTTGGAACAGCGAAAGAACTTGGCCGGCTCACTTTTGACTGGTGGAGGCTCCGCTTGCCCTTTGACGGGTTGGCCGACCTTCTCCTTCAAACGTACATTGATCGCTCCGCAGGCGGGACAGAACTTGTCCAAGGCGTCAACCGGTGCGCCACACCTGTCGCATGGCTCTGCGTGCACCGCGGGAGGAGCATCTGCGGCGGTTACCGTGTTGCTGGTCAGCTGGGACATTGAGAAGGTCAAGGAAATCGACAAGAAAGAACACAGGGGTAGGATGAAGCATTATTGTTGGTTGCACGGAAAGTCAACACTGGGGTTTATATTGCAACAGCTTTGCGATTGCCTCACCAAATGTCGATGCATGAAGCTCTTCCGCAGTAATGGTTCCAGATGGCAATTCCAAGAATCTCTCTACTTCGCCACACAGCTCAAGACATTCGCCATCATCACCATAGAACAATAGCGACAAAGGGTCATCGCACACAAAGTGATTGTGAGGCCATCCAAAGTGATCTTTGATGGAATCTGCAAAAAACTGCTCCAGTGTTACGTTGCGTTCGGTCGTGGTAAATGGCACCGAGTCGTTAGCTCCACGTTCTTCCAATTGAGCTATCAACGAATCAAGAACCAACTGAATTCGCCGTGACTCAAGGCTCGTAGCAACGATCCATCCAAACAATGGGACGTATCGACAGAACCTTTCAACAACACCTGGACGAGTTGCAAGCGAATCAGGCACAAACAACGGCTTTGCCTGCGCATTCATCTGCGTGTCACACTACTGGTTACAAGTGTCCGCATTAATACAACTTGATCGGCGATTCCAATGCCGCCACAACGGCTACTCCACTCTTTGCGCGCGGGTGACAACTTGAGACAAAAGAAACAAGCATCGATGTTCACTCACCGGAATGCGGAGCAGACGGCACAGGAACCGTTTGGAACGCATGCCGTAGCCATGCTCAAAACGAGTATGAGAGCTCCCCGGCTAGGTGTTAAGCATAGCACTGAATGCCATCCCAATCCCAATATGGACAACGACGAAGATCCCGGCGATCAGAAATGAGCGCTTAATCTCAACGCCATATACCGCCGAGATACACACGCTGAGCAGAACCCCCGTTGCTACTCCCGCAACAAGAATCGCGCCGATTCCGATTACCGACACCAAAGTGAGTGCAAGAACGTACGCGACTACCGATGCGCCAAGCGCGAGAAGCAACGTTACCCAAAAGCTGCCTTCGTCATCGTTGAAGACTTTGAGAAGCACCATAAGCACGAGCGCGTCGAGTATGAGTCCGATCATTGCGGTCCCCTGTCAGCTGTCGCATTGATTCTACGAGATTCGTGCATCGTACGTGTGCATTCGCGTTGCAGCAAGAATTCAGTTCTCAGCCGAGGAATACTTGAATCATCAACGTCGAGCGGTCTACTTAGCGTGCCGCTGCCAATCACCGTCCACAAACTCCTCTATCCAATGGTGATTATCCAGAAGTTTGCATACCGCGACTTTTTCGATGCGGAGACGTGAAATATCACATCATTTTGTGGCGAAATTGGTGTCGCCAACCCTCAACGTCGCTAGAATGCCTTCCGTAAATCTTCACGCGGTCCAGGATTTCCAACTCAACAAGGACATTCGAATGATTGCTTACAGGTTAGCAAAGTTGTTCTCGATAGTAGCACTCTGCTGCTTGGCTGCAGGTCTTGCCAACGATGCGCTTGCGCAAGTTCAATCGGCCGATGAAAAGCAAGTTGCCGATGACATCAAGCGCGAGTGGTCGCGTAACGATGACAATGAGCGATCAAAGAAACTCATGTCACTTGAAGGAGCATCCCCGCCGTCGCTCGAAAAGATTGTATCCTGGGCGAACACGGACGGCGCTCAGAGTTGGGATGATTTCAAAGGCAAGGTCGTCCTCATCGATTTCTGGGGACAATGGTGCGGTCCGTGCCGTGCGGCGATTCCACATCTCAAAGAGCTGCACGAAAAACATGGCAAAGACGGACTCGTCGTTCTCGGCATTCACACAAAGAGCGCCGCCGAGGCAGGCAAAACGTACATCGTCGAAGAGGAAATCAAGTACCCAATTGCATTCGATGAGAACGACGAAGTGATCAAACAGTTTGCGGTGAACTCCTACCCTGACTATTACTTCGTCGATCACAAAGGCATTCTGCGTTTCGCGGACGTTGCCAATTCCGAAGCAGACAAAGTTGTCGCCATGCTGCTGGAAGAACGCAAAGCGGACTTGGGCGAGCAGCGTTAATGGGATAGTTTAATGCCCGTCAAAGATCCACTGGCGGCCGGTTGACGTGTTCGACCGGCTGCCAGCCTTAGCAATTCGGCAAGCGGAGGTGAGATACTTCCGCGCGGGTGTCAGTGCCGTAGGCCGAGGAGGCCCCTGCTCGCCTTTAGGCTCCCACTTCTAACCTCTTCTTATAGACCACCTGCAGCAGGCTCTGGACATCCTTGAACGATTTCTTTTCGCTGGTAGCTAGGTCGACCAGCTTGCGCGACTCAGCGTCGCTGTGGCCGAGTTGTTTCAGCACGGCAAATGCTTCGTCCAAAACCGGCAGCGCCACATCCGCCTCGCGGGGACTGCTCTTATCCACAATCAAGGCGAACTTGGGCATTTTGCGACGGAGCTTGGCAATGATCCGATCGGCGACCGCTGGTCCAACGCCGGGAAGCGCTGTCAGGCCCTTGTCGTCTTGCTCTTCAATCGCGATGGCCACTTCCCGCACAGGCCGAACCATCGCCCTGAGCGCTTTCTTGACACCTACGCCATCGACAGAGCAGAACAGTTCAAAGAACTCGCGCTCCGCTTCATTGGTGAAGCCCACCAGGCGGGGGATCAGTTTCCCGCCGGCGGGGTTGCCTTCCAGATAGTGCAGCGTGAAGAGCGAAACCGTTTCGCCCAGTTTTCCCTGGACGTGCCGGCGGGTGAAGTCCGGGATCAAGATTTCGTACTCGAGTTCGCCAACCCGTAAGGAGAGCGCGTCATCGCGGACCGTGGCAAGAATGCCGGTGATCTTCGTGATCATAGATTATCTTCACGAAAAGCAGAGAAAGGAACTAAAGCAGAGTCGCATTCTTTCGCTTGAGGGGGCATGTTGTCCAGCCGGCGGTCGGTTAGCTCTGGCCTGAAACCAGCCAACTCAGTTGCGCCTAAGAACGCCAGCGCGCGGCTGAACTACGCGGCGTTTGTCAAGGTTTTTCCCTTGAGTTCATAAACATAGCGGAGGATTTCGGCCACGGACGCGTAGTGATCCGCGGGAATCGGCTGATTGACTTCCACGTTGTGGTACAGCGCTTGGGCCAGTGGTTTCCGCTCGAGCACGGGAATTTGGTGCTCAAGCGCAATCCGGCGGATGCGTTCAGCCATGCTGCCTTGCCCCTTGGCGACGATGATTGGTGCGTTCATCGTCATGGGCTCATATTGAATGGCTACAGCCAAGTGCGTGGGGTTGGTGACCACCACGTCCGCCTTGGGAACGTCTTGCCCGAGCCGATTGAGCACGAGTTGTCGTTGAACCTGCTTACGGCGTGCCGCAACCTGCGGGTCACCTTGCAGGTTCTTCATTTCGTCGCGAACTTCCTGGGTGGTCATTTTCAAGTCGCGGTCGTGTTTCCAGCGTTGGTACCAATAATCGAGGATGGCCAACAGCATCAAAGCCGCCGCGATCTTGACGGCCGTCCAGAACAAGATATCCAGTAGGAAAATGCCGACTTCCACTGGAGACCATTCCGGAACTAGCAACATCTCGCCGCGACGGGCATAAATACTCAAAAAGGCTACTCCGGCCACGATTAAGATCTTGAAAATACCGAAGCCGAGCCTCATGACTCCGGAGAGCGAGAATACTCGCGTGAAGCCCTTGATGGGGTTAATTCGCGAGAGGTCTGGCGCAATCCGGCTGGGTGTAAACAACAATCCTGTCTGGCCCACGTTGAGCAGAATCGCTGCGCCCAACATCAAACTCAGCAGCGGCAACAAATCCCTGGTCAGCCTGTCCAGGATTGACTGAGACTGCTGGGCAAACTCTTCTTGACCATAGATTGGCGAAGGAAGTTCGCTCAACTGTGTCGTCATGAACTGA
This sequence comes from Pirellulales bacterium, assembly GCA_028066245.1. Classification (GTDB taxonomy): domain Bacteria; phylum Planctomycetota; class Planctomycetia; order Pirellulales; family S012-138; genus CALJLD01. Next base: position 23,884 of record JALCBR010000013.1, read on the forward strand.
GCGAGTGAATCGAACAACCCTGCGGAAAGGCCATAGATGATGAGCAGCCCACCGAGCAAGACGCCGGCTGAGCTGAGATCCATGCTCTTGACGACCTGCCCTTTCTCACGGGCTTGTTGCCGGCGATGCGGAGTCGCTTCGTGCGTTTTGTCGCCGAACTGCTCTGGCATGGGTTAGTAGCACACGGGTTGCGGCGTTTCACTAAGCGGAACCGGCTGCGCCCGTCGCAGGCAAGACCGCCGCAGAGACACTTTGCACGATGTCGATCACGACAGGTTCGATGTCGTCTTGAAAAACGTAGCCGACCACGCCCAGTGTTAGCGAAATCATCGCCAACGCAGCCATGGAGTTGAGACTGAAACCGACGGCGATGATGTTCAATTGTGGAAGCGTGCGGCTGATCAAACCCATCACCAACGTTGACAATAACAGTGCCGCCACGACCGGCCCCGCGATGCGGATTCCCAATTCTAAGCTGTGAGACACCAGCGCAGATAGCGTCTCTTGAATGATTGCGAAATCCAGCATGCTCCCCGGCGGCACGGCCGAGAATGTCGCTAGAAAACCCTCCATAGCAATGCGATGCCCTCCCGCGAGCAACCAAATTGCCAGCCCGAACAAGTAGAGGAACTGTGCTGCCAGTGGAATGCTGTCACCCAATTGCGGATTGAAGACGTTGGCCAACGCCATACCGCTTGACTGACCGATGATCTGCCCCGCGATTTGCAACGCGGAGAACATGATCCAGATCCCCAGGCTGAGCACGTAGCCCACGGCGATTTCTGTCCCCGCATAGGTCAGGAAGTCAAGCAGCGTGTTTGGGACGGGCGCGTTGACGGAGAGTTGTATCGGCAAGATCAAGATCGTTAGAGCGACCGCAAACAGGGCTCGTAGCCGCATTGGCACGTCGCGAGATCCGTACATCGGTCCGATCATCACCAGCCCGGATGTTCGTGCCAGTAGCATGCCAAAGAGCAAGAGCTTGGCCGGATCAAACAGCTCCAGAACGGATTGCAGGAATTCAGGCACAATGAAGCCTAGGCACAATGAACTCAGGCAGATTGATATCGCGCTCTGTCGGCACTCATCACAAGCTGGATGGGATGCCAGAGATCAGATCCGAGGTATAGGTGACCATCATTTCGATCAACCATGGGAGTGTCAAAGAAGCCACGACGACCATCAAGACGATCTTGGGAACGAAACTGACTGTCTGTTCCTGAACTTGCGTCAACGCTTGCACCAAACCAACGAGCAATCCGACAACGAGCCCAGTGATCAGAATCGGGGCCGCCACCATCAAAGCCAGGTTGACAGCTTCGCGGCCGATATCCACTGCGTGTTGCGGTTCCATCCGAAGGCCTCAATGAATCGACAAATTAGAGGTTGCGCGTCGAACGCGCATGCGCGCAGAGTCAGAGTCTACGTCATCCAAAGGGCTCAAAACTCAAGAGCAGCATCTCCACCACCAACCGCCAACCATCAACGAGCACGAACAACAACAACTTGAATGGCAGCGAGATCAACACCGGCGGCAACATGAGCATGCCCATCGAAATCATCACGCTGGCAACGACCATGTCCAAAATCAAAAACGGCAGGTAGATCTGAAAGCCAATCAGGAAGGCCGTCTTGAGTTCACTCAGCATGAAAGCCGGGAGCAGCGCGGACAACGGAACATCCGTTTCGCCTGCTTCTTTGTCCGCGCCGAAGTAAACGTAGTTGAGCTCTGTGGATTCGGATTCTCCCTGCGTCTCGTTGAGGTAGTCGAGAAACAAGTGAACATCGGCGGTGTTGCCTGTTCGTTCGATTTGCGCGGCCATGAAATGCCGGATAGGAATCTGGCCGACTTGCCAGGCTTGGTCTGGGCCCAACGTCCCTTCTGAGTAGGGCGCCACGGCAGAATCATAAACTTGCGTCCAGACCGGCGCCATGATCGCCAGTGTCACAAACAAAGCTAGCGACGTGATCACCTGCGATGGCGGCAACTGTTGTGTCCCCATTGCCTGACGCAATAGCCCCAACACAACCAGCACGCGAATGAAGCTGGTGGTCATCATCAACACTGCCGGCGCAAGGCTAACCACAGTCAACAGCAGCATGATCTGCAATGTCGAACTCAAGCCTTCCTGACCGAAAGCATCGGTAAGAATCTGTTGCGACTGAACTGCCTCTTCGACCGACTTGCCATCCGCGTCTGAAGTCTCGTTCGCTGATTCCAGCGAGAGCGGTTGCTGCTGTCCAAAAGCACTCGGCAATGCCAGGATGATTGCGCCCAGCATCGTCAATGCTGCAAACGCTCTGCGAACGGGACTCCGCCGCCATCGTTCTTGGATCAATTGCCGCTTCAGCGTATCGCCAGCCCGACCCGACCTGCGGGCTGAGCGGCTTGCTGAACTTGGCTTTGACGTACTCACGGAAATCTCTATCACTGCAACGTGTGGCACCTGGTGGCAAAAAAGGCAGCGGAGAAGCTAACTCACTGTGCCGCGTTTCGATCGGCCCGACCTGGACCAACCGCGAGAGGATTCATTATTGAGTTCTGAAAGAACGTCGCGAAAATTGGCCGACGCACTCCCAGATTTGAGTTCGTGACACATGCCGGTGATTCGTGTGACGTCATCGGGATTGTCGATCTCCAGCACCGTTTCGATGCCGCCAGCGGCGACCGAAATCAGCGCCAGCTTGCCACCGCAACGTACTAGGTGCAGTCGGTGTTTTTTGTCTAACGGCGTTTTGCCTAAGATCTCGAATACATCCGCCGGCAGTCCCCCCACCATGCGCGGTAGTTTCTTACGAACAACCCAAGTGCAAAGCAGGAACAACCCGATCACAATGGCCAAGCCACTGGCGGTTGGCAGCAAGGAGTCAACCAAGGACGATGCTCCACGATCAGAGATTCCTGTCTCGGTTGCCAATTCTGAACGCCCACGGAGAGAACGGTTGGGAGCGTCACTCCAATCGCGAGTTAGCAGCTCCGGGAGCTCTTGTGAGGGTGCTCCTGATGGAAGGTTTGTTTTGGTCCAGGGCGGATGGGCTCCCGGCTCCGTGGCGTTCGGCGATGCCTGTGCCCGAGACGAAGTGCTTCCCATCAACGACGTTTCGCTCGCAACATCTTGGCCGTTGATGGCCTGTGGCGATTGGGTTTGGTCAGTATGCGCCGTCTGGGCACTCGTTTCGGACCGGCTAACTTGGGTTGCATGGTTTGCCGAATGTGGGGCCGCCGTTCGGCTCAGGGCATCGCGCAAATCATTCGCGGGCGAAAGATCGACAGCCACGTTCGTCACCGGCACATCACTGTCAACTTTCGATACGGCTTGGCTGTCTTGAGAGTCCTGGCGTTGGCGCTGTTCGCTGCTGGAGTTTAGTGTCTGTTGCCATCCCAGTGGTTGGCGAAGCAGCGGGGTTTGGTGTTCTGTTGTTTCGGCTGCATTGTCAGCTTCAACGGAGTTTGAAGACAGGTTACCTGCGTCATCCGCTCCGGCGCGAGGGATGGTCAAAGCGCCGATCGCCGCCAGGACAATGGCCAGCGCAAAGCTCGTTCCGAGTGAGGGGGCTCGAATTGGCATCCTTGCCAGTTCCGTCGTAGGAAATCGCAGTGAAGAGACTAGCCGGGCTTTGAACCATCGCCGGCGACCAGCTCCGCGACACGAACACAAAAGTTTTCGTTCAAAACAAGTACTTCACCGCGAGCAATGAGTCGACCGTTGACGAAGATCTCAACGGGATCACCCGCAAGTTTGTCCAACGTGACCACTGCGCCCTTGCGAAGCTTGAGGACGTCTTCCAGGTACATGTGCGTGCGGCCCAATTCAATCCGCAAGTCCAACTCAACATCGTGGATCAGCTCGAGCGATGCAACTTCCGTGCTGGCGGTTGAAGCCGCCAAGTTGGGCAATTCAAACGCACTGGTAGCATCCGCAGCAGGGCTCGTGCCAGGATCTTCCGCCGTGGCCAGTGCGTCTTCCGCCTGCTTCAGCAAATCTTCAATGTCTGAAGCGCTTAGCTCATCCGGATTCGCCTTGGGCTGAGTCCCGGCATCATCGGGGGCTTGGGCATCATCCGCCATGAGGGTCCTTCCGTCGACGTGAGGAACACCAGCGCGCGTCCATGCTGCGCCTGATTCCTGACCCAACGCCAGCGGTTTCTACTGTTCGTAGAAATCAAACTCGCTCACGATGATCCCCCGCACCAGCGGTTCGCCAAGAATCTCATTGACTTTCTCGGATATGCTCCGTTTGATCAAGCCCAACCCAGAGTCCGCAAAGTCGATCGATTCCGCACTGCGAAAGATACGCAAGATGCCATCACGCACTCGGTTCTCGTACTTTCCGTACAAATCACCAAACTCACTCTCATCGTCCTTGTGAACGGTCGCGTACAGCTGGCATTGAATGCGCAGAGTTGTATTAGATTCTGGTTGAAAGCTCGTGACACTAAAATTGCTCAGATCGACTTCAACGAGATCAGTAGCATCGACATCAATCATGGCATCGGTCGGCGTCTCCTCGACATCACCCAGTTGTTGTTTGGCAAGCGTGATATCATCGACGGGCGCGACATCGCTTGCTGACGGCAGATACATCGCCGCTAGCAGGCATTCACACGTGACAACCGCCGCCAGAAAGCCAATCACCATCAGCTTGCGTCGGCGGGGACGAGGCGACGCACCTTCCACCGCAACATCTTCTTCGGTTGACTCTGGTTGTTGTTCCTGATCCGCCATAACGCTTTCTTCATCGCAACGATGAACAATCGAATTCGCCGGAACCCCGACAGGAAACGTACGTCCGCCTTTGATGAATCGCTTCTGTAAGGCTCACACGCAACGGTAGCATATTCGCAGCGGACAAAATGGCTCTCAGTACGCCAGAAATGCCGAATTGGTGATGTCACTTAGGCGAGAACACCCAATGGCGCTAAGTTCCTCGTCAATGAAGCTGCCGTCTTCTATACTAAGCGGGTAATGCTGATTCTCTGAGCCCCGACGGCGCGGAGTTTGTCGGCTGGAGTGCTTGTTTTGATTTTGCGGGAAAGTTCTTCACCCCGCGTTCTAGCCAGGTCGTCGGTCACTTTTTGGAATTAAGCCTTATGAACTGCCGCGCTCAGAAAACGACCCTGCATCTGCTGGTCACTGCCTTGGTGGTCACATTCGTCGGTTGCTCATCCGGAGAAGCCAGCAGCCAAGAGAAGCAAGCGGCCACGGCAGACACCCAGCAAGGCAAGGAATCTGGCCAACACAAGCAATATCCAGCGAACCGCTTGGCTCAAGAAACAAGTCCCTATCTGCTGATGCATGCCCACAATCCCGTCGATTGGTATCCTTGGGGTGATGAAGCATTCGCCAAAGCCAAGAAAGAGAACAAGCTGATCTTTCTCTCCATCGGCTATTCCAGTTGTCACTGGTGCCACGTGATGGAGAAGGAATCGTTCATGGATGAAGAGATCGCCAAGTATCTCAATGAACACTTCGTCTGTGTCAAAGTTGACCGCGAAGAGCGACCGGACGTCGACGAGATCTACATGACTTCGCTTCAGGTTTACATGCAGCTGACTACGGGGCGATCAGGAGGGGGATGGCCGCTATCCATGTTCCTCACTCCAGACGGATTACCATTGGCTGGCGGGACGTATTTTCCGCCGCGTGCCCAACCGGGAATGAGAGCCCCGGGCTTCTTGAGTGTCATTGAGCAGATGAACAAAGCTTGGAGTGACGACAATGAAACCGCGTTGAGCAACGGAAAGATCATTGCTGATATCGTCAAAAAACAATTGGACGGCAGCGGCGCGGACGCTGTGAATTCACTTTCCCCCCAAGCCACCGCAGCCGTCTACGATTCGCTCACGTTCAACTTTGATCCTGACCATGGCGGCTTCAACTACAACCCTGTCAATCCACGTGTGCCCAAGTTCCCTTCGCCTTCCAATCTGCTGTTCCTGGTGGATGAAATCCGCAGTCTGTCTGACGGCGAAGCGACGGATGAATCAAATGAGCGTTTGAGCAAAGCGCAGACCATGTTGCTCTCCACGTTGGACCACATGGCTGCCGGCGGCATCTACGATCATCTCGGTGGTGGGTTCCACCGTTACAGCGTCGATCGTTATTGGGACGTGCCGCACTTTGAGAAAATGCTCTATGACAACGGTCAATTGGCCACTGTTTATGCTGAAACATTCGCCTTGACCGACGAATCCCGCTACCGCCGCATTGTCGAGGAGTCACTCAATTTCGTGCTCCGCGAGATGACCGATGAACAGGGCGGATTCTATTCCGCGCTAGACGCTGACAGTGAAGGTGAAGAAGGAACGTTCTACATCTGGTCCAAGAATGACGTAGAAGAGATCCTCGCCGGCATGGACCAGGAACTGTTCTCGCAGATCTACAGCCTGGACGCCGAGCCGAATTTTGAAGGCAAACACTATGTGCTCCGGCTCTCGTCGCCATTGAAAGAGATTTCCGAGAGTAAGGAACTGACAGTTCCGGAACTTTGGGAACGGATTCGTCCCATGCAAGCCAAGCTCATGGCATCGAGGGATTTGCGGGAACGTCCGCTGACGGACACCAAAATCCTGACCGCTTGGAACGGGTTGATGATTCGTGGGTTCGCGGATGCGGGGCGGATCTTAGAAAAACAAGAGTACGTGAACGCCGCCGCGCGCGCTGCCAACTTTCTGCTGACCCATGTGAAGACCTCGGAAGGACGCTTGCTGCGAACCTACTCAGCCGGCGAAGCCAAGCTCAATGCTTATCTGGATGACTACGCGTACTTCGTCGAAGGCTTGATTGCCCTGCACCGCGCAACCGGTGAACAGCGTTGGCTGGACGAAGCGGATGCGCTTACGAACAAGCAGATCGAGCTGTTTGGCGACGACAATCGTGGCGGGTTCTTCTATACGTCGGAAGATCATGAAGCTTTGATCGCTCGGAGCAAAGGGCGCGCGGACAATGTCCGCCCCGGAGGAAACTCCGTCGCCGCCAGCAACCTCGTCTATCTGGCGGACCAACTCAACAAGCCCAAGTACTTGGATCGCGCCTTGGCGACACTGCAATCTTATAGTGCGACGTTTTCTGGAGCTCCCGCCGCGCTCCCGCGAATGGCTATCGTGCTCCGCGAACTTGCAAAACGTGGAATGATTGTTGAGCCACCCGTCGAGAAGCAACAAGATGTTGCGGATCAAGGAACGGGAGACGGGATAGCTCCACCGACTGGTAGCGGCGATGGCGACAAAGGCAAAGAGCTAGCAGGCATCACTCCGTAGCATGCAAACCTTTAAACTGCGAACGACCACGCCGGGAATCGTTGCTGCGGCCATTTTGTGCGGGTAGATTGATGATGTTGCCCGCGTGGGGCGGGCAGAACGAAAAGTTGGCGCCACGGACACGCACCTTCCGGAATGGCAACCGTTTCTGAATCTCTGTTGAGCCCGCAGCTCTTGGCTCAGTTGGAACGCTTGGAATTGGTTACCCGGAAGATCTTTCGGGGACGAATGAAAGGCGAGCGCCGCAGCAAGCGCAAAGGGCAGAGTGTGGAGTTTGCGGATTTTCGCAACTACGTGCCGGGAGATGACCTTCGTTTCATCGACTGGAACACATACGCCCGGCTGGACCGCATGTTCCTCAAACTGTTCATGGAGGAGGAGGATCTTCACTTCTACGCACTGCTGGACGCCAGCATGTCGATGGACTTCGGCACGCCGTCTAAGTTGCTGTACGCCAAGCAACTGGCCGCAGCGCTGGGATTCATCGGGCTGATTCGCGCGGACCGTGTGAAGGTGGAGTCCGTTGGCCAACCGTTAGCCAAGCGCTTGCCGGCGTTGCGGGGAAGGGCCAACGTCTGGCGATTGCTCAAACAGCTAGAGGAGATCGAACCCGGAGAAACGACAGGACTCGCGCAAGGAATCAAGAACTTCTGTTTGCGAAACTCCGGCAAAGGAATTGTCGTCCTGTTGACAGACTTGATGGACAAGGGCGGGTACCAGGAAGCCATTCGTTACCTGCTAGCTCAACAAATGGACGTCTACGTCGTACAAATTCTCTCACAGGAAGAGCTTGAACCGGACGTTTCTGGCGATCTGCGCTTGATCGATTGTGAAGACGGAGATGTGGCCGAAGTTACTGTCAACGGTCCTTTGATGAAGCGCTACAAAGAAACGTTGAACTCGTTTGTCGGTGGCGCCAAAGAGTTCTGTAGTCGACGCGGGATGACGTACCTACTGGCCAACAATCAGACACCGGTTGAAGAGCTTGTTACGAGTTACCTGCGGACGAGGGGGCTAGTGCGATAAGTGTTCTCTAGCCTGCTAACCTGGTGGCAGTGGATCATTGTCGGCGCGATCCCGCTTGGCGTACTGTCCTTGTATTTCCTCAAGCTGAAGCGCACGCCGATTGAAGTGCCCAGTACGTACCTGTGGCACAAATCCATTGAAGACCTGCACGTCAATTCCATTTGGCAGCGGCTGCGCAACAACATTCTGCTATGGCTGCAATTGCTATTGTTGCTGCTGGCGATCATTGCCTTGCTTAATCCAACTTTCCAAGGCACAAAGCTCGTGGGCTCGCGGTTCATCTTTGTCTTGGACAACTCGGCAAGTATGCAATCGCGCGATGTGACGCTCGATGGTGAAACCGTTTCTCGTTTGGAAGCCGGCAAACAGCAAGTGAGAGCTTTGATTGAAAGCATGCCTGAAGGCGCCGTGGCCATGCTCATCTCTTTTGCTGATGGCGCGCAAGTTATGCAGCCGTTCACGGACAATCCCACTGACTTGCTGCGAGCTATGGAACAAATCCAGCCGACCGACAAACCAACTTCGCTGACCGAAGCGCTGCGGGTCAGCTCGGGCCTTTCCAATCCCACGCGTACCGGCTCAGAAGAACAGGACCGCATCAAGGCCAGCGTGATGCCGGCCAAGTTGTACGTACTCTCGGATGGCAACTTCGACGTTGTCGATTTCGCCTTGGGCGCTTTAGAGCCGGAGTATCGCAAGATTGGCAAGGGAGCCGCCCGGAACATCGCCATCACGGCCTTCAGCGTTGATAAGAACGTAAACGATTCGACCAAGATTGAAGCATTCGCCAGCGTCGACAACTTTGGGCCAGATGAACAATCCGTGGTTGCTGAATTGTACCTCGTGGGTCTTCCCCGGCCGCTGGACGCCGTCCGCGTCGACATTCAGCCGAGCCGCTCACAGGGAATATCGTTTCCCCTGGCGCGCGATTTTGAATCCGGAGTGTTGGAGTTGCAAGTCCGCCCAGAAAGCGCAGCGGGCGATGATTTGAGGATTGACGACAAAGCCTGGGTCGTGGTCGATAACCCTCATCGTGCCCGGGTGTTGCAGGTTAGCGCGACGCAGAACAACGAACTCCGTTTCGCGCTGAGCACCAGGCGCTTTCAAGATTTGATCAGTTTGAAGACTGTCGTCTTGGAAGAGGATCCCACTTATTTGGAATCGGAAACGTATCAGCTCGAATCTCGTTCCGGCGTTTACGATTTGATCGTCTTTGACCGTTGCGTTCCGCCGGACCGCCCATCGCCTGATGGCAGCACGGATGAACAAGAGACTGAGATGCCATTGTGTAACACGATGTTTATTGGCACCGCGCCCAAGTTGGCCAGTTGGGGTTGGGTCGCCGGCGAAGAATGGCCGCCGCCGCTCTACCTCTCACAACCAAAGATCATTGATACAGATCGGTCACATCCCATCATGCAATCTGTCAGCTTGGGCAACCTGTTGATTGTGGAGGGCTTTGGCATGGCCCCACCTTCTGGTGGGAGAAAATTGATCGATTCCAACGTCAGCCGCGAGGCGGACAGTGCATTGCTGACAATTGGGCCACGCGAAGCGTTTGAAGACTTGATCCTCAGTTTCGATTTGGTGAACGAAGATGGATACAACACGGAATGGATGCTGCGGCAGAGTTTTCCCGTCTTTGTCTGGAACATGGTCAAATACATGGGCAGCCCCAGAGATGCGCTCTCCTTGGCGAGCGTGAGTCCTGGAGATCCCATCGAGTTGAAAATTGACAGCGTCGAGTCCAACGAAGTCACCATTTCCACCCCAGGAGGAGAGACGCATACCGTCGCACGCACGCCGCAGCAGACCTTCCTATTCACGCGTACGGATGAAGTTGGCATCTATGATATGCGATCCGACGGAAAGTCAGTCGCCAAGTTCGCGGTCAACCTGTTCAATCCCCAGGAGAGCAACATTCCGCCTAATGACAACCTTGAGTTCCTCTACGAGCCTGTGCCGGCGACAGAAGTCACGGAAACCGTCAAGCAGGAGTGGTGGAAATGGCTGGCCGGATTGGCGTTGGTGGTACTGCTGGTTGAGTGGTTTGTCTACAATCGCCGAGTTTCGTTGTAGCGGCGTGTTTTCCAGTTGCCAGAAGGCTGTATGATAGCAGATCGCTGATTTATCAACGGCTGCGTGAATCTAGAGACGAGATTTGAGGTCGCGGCGCAATCGTTCCGCGATTTGGCTCAAGTTGAATCACCACGAGGCCGTTTCAACAGCTGACCAGATTGGGGCTTCTCGCCAGGCGGCAACGCCAAGTGTTTCCAATCATTGCGAGTGCTCGTCGTCCAGAGTCACGCCACGACCAACATCATGGCTTCCAAACAATCAATCAAGAAACCACGAACACCGCGAGGGCCAGCACGACGGCGGAACGTTCTCATCAAAAATGCGAAGGGGCCGCAGAGGAAGAAAGTTTTCAACCGGCTGGTTGAGAATCGCCTGATTGAGAAGGTTGACTACGAAGAATACCGCGATGCAGTCCGTGATGTTTACGATGGAAAGCAGGGCGCGTTTCTGCTCGCCTGTAGCATGCTCTCGCTGCACGCGCCTTTGGGCGAACGCATCTTCAGCACGCGCAGGTTTGATCTTTCGCGCCGCAAGCGGATACTCGATGTCGGCTCTGGCGCAGGGCAAATCGCCAAGCATCTAACCAGGCACGCCGATGCTAACGCCAGCATTACGTGCTTTGACATTTCACCGGGAATGGTTCGTCGTGCCGTCCGCCGTATCAAGTCCAACCGGCCGAACTATCTCGTTGCTGATCTCACGCAACTTCCATTCGCGGATAACACGTTTGATTGCGTCACGTGCGGATATGTTCTGGAACATCTCCCCGATCCAGAGGTAGGGCTTCGCGAACTGCACCGAGTGATGCAACCGGGCGGTTCCATGCTGTTGTTGACCACTGAGGACAATTTTGGCGGTGCGTGGACCAGTCGGCTTTGGCGATGCCGAACCTATAACCGTCGTGAAATCCGTGACCTCTGCAAGTCACTTGGATTTGAGTGGGCACAGGAAATCTGGTTCACCCGTGTCCACAAGATATTTCGCGCCGGTGGCATCTGCGTCGAACTCCGCAAGTAACGCTGGCTCACTTGTGCATCAAGTGAAGGTCACAGTAGTGTGCCTGCCGCGGATAGAATGACAAACAGGGCAACCACAAAAACAAGCTTTGTGGCTGCCCTGTGCAATCGCACGTTATTGACGCGTGCAGGGAGCGTGATCTCTATTGTGCTGGCAGGCTCCGCGCAATGGTGTCAATCTGCTGTCAAGCCCAACGGCAACGGAGTCGTTAGTCGTTGATCTCGTCAGCCAGTTTTTCGATGGCTTTCCGTAAGGCTTTGATCTCCTTGTTCAAAGCATCAATCTTATCGGCAAGGTCGCCATCACCATCGCTGGCTCTGCTCGCAGATCGCGGAGAGAGCAAGTAGCGGCTCCCCGGTGCCAGTCGCAAGCGGTTGAACTGACCGTCCTCCAGTTTGAACCTGCCGTCAAATTCCTTGTCGATCTCAATTCGTTTACTGCCAGACTTCGGGAGCTCGAACCTAAATTCGCCCTTGGGTTTAAATTTGAAATCGCCATCGCCAGTACCACCAAAGACACGGAAGACGCCCTTGTCTCCCTGCCTGAATTGGAAGCCATTCTTGCCCTCACCATCAAGGCTGAGATTGCCGTCTTTCGACTTCCAAATCCTGATCTTACCACGAACGTCCTTAGGCAAATCATGTAGACTATTTTCATCGACGATCCAGGTTTGATCGCCCTTCTTCACCACGATCTTGGCCGGCTTTTCGTTCTGCTTTTCAATTCGCAGTTCGATGCGCTCCTCGTCATCGCCATCATCCTGACCCGCAACACGATAGCTAAATGCACGGCGAATCACGTGTTTGTCACGCTTGTCGCCATCGTCATGCGCGTCATCGTCATCATCACGGCGGAATTGGAATCTGTGTAACAAGTCGCCCTTGGCATCATCTACTCCAAACATCATTTTGCCGTCTTTGAAGAACTTCACGTGCTCACGAACTGCTTCAGGCACTTGGTCAAAGTTATCGCCTTTGATTTCATACTTTTTGCCATCAATCACGATCACGTAGCGGGGGTCTTCCCCATCTTTGTGCGTGAGTTCAATCCGCGTGGCGTATCGCGAAGCGTCACTGGCGTTGTCTTGACCATCCGCAGCATGCGAGTGGATCTTGCGAATGATGCGTTCATGCAGTTGACCGTCATCCGTGTGAAGCAAAATCTTACGGTCACCATCACCTTGAATGGCGGCTTTAATCTTGCCTTCCAGCTTGATGACTTCGATTTCTTGAGGGCTGACAATCTTCAACAAGTCGTCAGTCACAACATCACTTGCGATCACACCGGGACGCACAACCTGGAACGAGAGAGATTGGCCAGGCTTCTCCTTGACCTTATGTAAGATCAAGTCTTCATCGTCATGGAATTGCAGCGCGTGATGGAGGAGTAGGTTGTCACCAACGTGTAAAACTTGTCGCTTGGCTGGCTGAACTTCCAATTTGACGTCTTCGCCATCACGCACGACATAGGCGTAAACCTGCTTGTCTTTGGTTTCAGTGATCGCCTTGGACAGGGCTTCCGCGTCCGTGACATCTTTGTCGTCGAATGACACCAATACATCGTGAACTTCAAACCCGGCTTTCGCCGCAGGGGATTCTTCCACAACCTGCTTGACAACAAGTCCGGAACGCTTGAGCCCCAATTCTTGCTGCTGACTCTCATCGAATTTTTCACAGACCACACCAATCCAGTAGTCATCTCCTGAGAGCGCAACCGCTTGAGCCTTTTCGTCGCTGATCTCTTCGGTCAGCAAGTCAACTTCCACCTCCATGTCCGCCAATGAGTCTTTCAATATCTTGATGAGTTGTTTTCGCTCAACAGTCTGCTCAACCCTCTTCTCTTGCTGTGCAACTTCCACGTCCTGCTGAACAGACGTGCTCTCTGATTGCTCGTCAACTTGCGGCGGAGCCGGCGGGCCGTCAAGCTCTTGAGCACTTCCCGGAACGGCGAACACCGATAAGGCAATCAATGCCAGCGTGAGTGCGAAGTAACGTTGCATAGTTCCGTGTCCTTCATTGATGTTGAACCTGAAGGCGATGTGAGCTGGATTCACACTGTGAGTGAGCTGGATTGGCACTGCTGCCATCGCAGCTAGCAATTGCTCCACATCGCGAAATTACTGAAACACGCGGGCTTCACTTTCGATCCGGCAATGAACGCCCAAAACATCCCTTGCTGCGGAAAATTGCCGAAACTCATCAACCCCTGCGCCCGTGTTATTGAACATTGTTGCCGCCAACGTAGCGAACTTGCACCTCATCTACGGGAACGACCGCAAATCTTCCATCTTCCAATCGAACGGTCATCCATTGCGTTTGGGTAGTCACTTCGTGTCCCGTGCGCCGCAGCTCAGCCAGCGTCTTGGGGTGAACCGGCGGAGGCATTGTTGAGAACCAGTCCTTCATGCTCGGTCCGTCCACAACTGGGAGTTCCAGTGGGGAAGCCTCCGGATTGGCACCATTACTCGCCAATGAGACAGTCCCCCAGGTGCCACTCCCGCTGACATTGTTGGTATTGGCTGCCAGGCTTTGCATGGAAGCGTCGTTTTGCTGCGCATTGTCAATATCACTGTTCGTCAAGTTTGTGTTTGCAGGATTCGCAGCCGAATTCGTGCTGTTGGATGTTTGGTGTCCCGCGTCAACTCTCGAATCGTCCCCTGTTTCTCGAACCGCCAACCCCAACATGAACGCCAGCAGGAAACAGGCTCCCATCGCCGCGACAACACCCACAGGGGATTGCCAAACCGGAGCCATGCGGGAAAACGGTTTCGCGGTCGCCGCCGTTTCGTTATCGCCGGGTGCTTTGGAGGCAGCGGTTTTGCTCTCCGCCACTTGCTGATCCGTTGAGGGATGTACAGGAGTTGGCTTGGCGTCTTCGCGCCGGTTAGGTGAAATCACAAAGTGCTTGATTCGCGCGCGACCATTCAAGCTACTGGGGTGCCGGCTCTTATCAGCTAAACTGGCAACACGGAATCGGGAAACCGGCGCCGCGCGGTACACGTCCGCCTTGGGCGATAAGTCCGAGGCATGAATGGAAGCAAAGTCGCTGCCGCCAGCAAGTTCGGCACCAAAGATCCCACCGAAGAGTTGATCTTCCGGTGTGCAGGTCCCACCGGTTGACGTTACATCTGACTGCCAAGCTTGTGCTTCCAGGAAGGCCAAAGCACAGCGTCGCCAGCCTTGTGGGCGCCGATCCAACTCGACAAGCAGCGATCTGCGCAACGGTTGCGGGACTTCGTTGTCCACCAGACGATCAATCAAACGCTCCAATTCCGCATCGTCCACATACTGCAGATTGACAGGGATTGCTTGACCATTGCCTGCCTGTCCTTCTGTCGTCTTGGGTGAGAAGTTTTTGGTCATGGTACGATCTCGTCCGTTCGGAAATGGATTGTTGCCCAACCGCGGTTTGTTCACTTGGTTTGATCCGGGTCAGGACTTTGTCATCGTTATCTCTAATGAATTAAATTCATTGGTGATCAAGCCTCCGTGGACGCCACGTCGAGCGCGGCCAATTCCTTCCTTAGACGCCCTCGCGCGCGATGCAAGCGAGCCTCGACTGCGCTGCAACTCACGTCCAGCGTTTCGGCAATCTTGGCGTAACTCCACCCTTCAGAGTATTTGAACATCAAGATTTCCGCGTCACGGCGGGGAAGACGATGCAACGCCATGCGAACCATGGCGCGACGCTCGTCCCGCAACAACCAACCAAGTGGATCACCCTCAGTTTGTGATGCAGAATCTTGACGTTCCGCGTATCGATGAGTCAACTTCCGTGCTCGCCCCATCTTCCTGCGGTAGAGCAAAGCTTGGCGGACGGCAAGTTGGTACAGCCAGGGAGCCACCTTTGCCGCGTCCTGCAACGGGGCGCTTTGCCGAACGGCGGCTAGCGCGATTTCTTGCATTACCTCATCGACCGCCTGGGCTTCGCCCACGCGCGCACCCACGATCATCCGCAGCCAGCGCTCGTGGCTGACGAGAACCGCCTGCCAGTCAATCGCTGCTGCGGCATGTCCGTTTGCGGATGCCTCGACCGTCGGAATTGCCATAGCTGTATGATAGTTGCCGCCGTGGGCCAGTCTCTTGCCGGCTCGCGCGAAAATACCCTGAATTTACGGGCAATAACACCCCATCCACAAATGATCTGCGGCAAAAACTGCACCGTTCGCGAATGGCGGCATCTTGTGCCATGACTTGGAATCCCATCCTTGGAATTCACGCATTCTCTTGCCAAAATCAACAGCCTGGTGGCTTGAACCCGGAGCTTCGCAAAATAACCGCAGGAGATTGATTCCGCTGCCCCGGGAAGATTGACGCCTGGAAACGCCCAAGGGTTCGTTTTCAAGACGAGCTGTGCACACGCCTGCAAGTAACCCACAAGCTTGAGTGGGCCTCGCATGCGGCTTTGCACATTTGCCAGGCGCGGTGTTCTGGCAGCCTTGTGGCGGAGCTTCCACTTTGCTCTCAATTCATTCGTTTATTCAAAGCAATCTTTTGATGGATCAGCTGTCAGCATTTTCTTCACTCTCTGAAGCGAGCGATGCCGTTCGCCGCAGAGAACTGAAATACGGGGAACTCGTCTCAGGTTTGTTGCATCGAATTCAGCAACTTGATCCCGGCATCAACGCCTGGGTAGCGGTTGATCGTGAATCAGCATTGCGTCAGGCAGACGCCATTGACGCAGACTTGCAGGACAGCTCTGTAGATTTGCACGGTCTGACAATTGGCGTCAAAGACATCATCGACGTCACTGGCTACGCCACGTTGGCGGCGTCACCTCTTCGTTCGATGGACATCTGCGAGCAAGATGCGCCCATCGTGGCACGGCTGCGCGCTGCCGGCGCCGTCATCGTCGGCAAGACAGCGACCACCCAATGGGCTTTCCTGGATCCCCCCGCCACGCGTAATCCTTGGAGAGCAGACCGGACGCCTGGCGGATCATCTAGTGGCTCTGCCGCGGCGGTGGCCGCACAGATGTGCCATGTGACGCTTGGGACACAAACGGGTGGGTCCGTCATTCGCCCTGCCGCCTATTGCGGAGTGTTCGGGTTCATGTTTGCGCCTGATGTCGTTCCGGCAAAGGGTATTCTGCCGCTAGCGCCAAGTCTGGATCGGCCGGGTTTGATCGCTGGCAGCCTGAATGATCTGCAGCGCACGTATTGTGCACTGGCGAGCGCAACAGCGACGGAACTCTCTCTGGAACGAAGTCATCGGCTGCGAATCAAAGTTATTCGCAACCCGTGGATGCCATCCGCTGCAGTTGATGTTCGTGAGGTTTTTGAGCGAGCGATTGCCGAATTGCCGGCGCGGTTGCACGTCCCGGAGATGCAAGCGGACTTGCAGGATTGTGATCTTGCGGAAGAGTTCGATGGTGTCGCGGCGGCTCACTTGTGCGTGATGGCGTTTGAAGCGGCGGATGTTCATCGCGCAGCATATGCGAGAGAGCCCGATCGGTTCGCGCCTCGAATCTCAGAACTAATAGAGACTGGTCTGAAGACGACCCGCGGGTCCTATGAACAAGCGCTCGACAGACTGAATCAATGGCAAGCGGACATTGCAGAACACACGGCTAGCGGAACCGTGCTGGTGATGCCCTCGGCAAGCACTGCGGCGCCTTCACGGGAAACTACAGGCGATCCAAGCTTCAACTCGCCCTGGACGGCCGCCGGAACACCTGTTTTGACCGCGCCGGTTGGTTTATCCCAGGAGGGATTGCCACTGGGAATTCAGTTGATCGCCGCGCCAGGCGCAGAAGCGCACCTTTTCGAGCTTGCGCGTTGCTGGGAAAACGGATTAGGGTTCCCCTTATTGGATCAGCAAAAGTGACGTCCGATTACTCGTCGCGTGCCGCCACCTCTGCTTGACCGGCCACCCAGAGCAAACGTCCAGAAAGCCGTGCCCAGATAAAACTTCCTGCGGCCAACAGAGGACACATCACAAACAAGGTTGTAATTGGATAGATTTCATAACCAAGTCGAAAGACGATGACTCCCGCGGCCAGCATCAGCGCAACATGCAAATAATAGGCTATCCACACATGGGGAATGCGCACAAAGCTCTTCAGGATGAAGACAGAAAACATCTGCAACCAATGACCTTCGTAAATGCTCGCTAGATAGAACACGGGAAAGAAAAGCGCGCCAACCGTGAACCCGACGATGCGATACGAGAGCCCAGCGTTTTCCAGAAACGCGGCCGGGAAATGCGCAATGCCCATCGCCAGCAATATGGGTGCCATGAACTGCCCAAAGGCAAACACCCATTCGCGCCAATCTAGATCTGGCCAACCTGTGATCTCTTTCGCGCCGTTGGCCGTGTCAAGCACGATCCCGCGAACGCAAATGACGGCAAAACCACCAGCGATCGCCGTGATTAACATAGCGCCGAAAGCGATGATATAGCCGTAGAGTCCAATGATTGACATGACAAAAAACATGTACGCGATGGCGGCTGCGTCGACGGCAAGTAGAACTGTTAGCGTGACCAGCCGATAGATCGCTTCTGGGTGGAACGGGGTTGTATAAATTCCGCTCAGCATTGGGAGCGCTGGAGCATCCGGGATTGGATTGTGGCGCAGGTCATCGTAGCCTTCTCCACGGGCTCGCCGTTCCGCGACGCGCCGGGAGTTCTTTTCGACGCGGCCGAGTTTCTCCTCCCGTGGTTTCTGTACCTTGGGTTTGTGGGCGCGCGGATAAGCGTCTGGTGAAACCTCGTGTTTCCAGCGGCCACTGGTTGGAGGACTCTCTCCACCCGTGGATGATCTCGATGCGGCCCAAGCTTCCAATCCCGGCTCTGCACCAGACTGCGCCGGCGGCGTTTTTTGCGGTCGAGCGCGAGGTGGGTTTCCGACACTGGGAGGTTGCGGCTCTTGCTCCGCGTATCCTTCAACTTCATCGTCAGAAAACAATGGACCACCAGTGCCTGGCCGTGGAATGAATGCGTATCCCAGATCGCCTTTTAGCTCAGTCGGGGGTTGGGCCTCTTCGGCGGCAACCCCGTATGACCCGATTGTCGTTTCGTTCTTCTTGGCTCTCGGCGGCGGCTTGGGAATCGTCAATTCGGTGTAGCAGTCGGGACATCGAGCCCGACGGCCTTCGTGCTCCTCACGAAACGTCATCCGCGTGCCGCACAGTTCGCAGTCCACAGAAAACAGGCGTGGTTGCTCTGTCGAACCTTTTTTTGCGACGCCATATCCGGACCGCCTTTGCGGGGTGCGTTGCGCTTCGGGGGTTTTCCGTTGTGGGAGCTGTGGCGCGGTGAATCGGACGTGGCACATCTCGCAACGCACTTCTTTTCCGGCGTCACTGGTTCGGTAGGCATTCCGCGTATCGCAGCGCGGGCAGGTCACGACATAGGCTGTGTTTTTCTCAACGTTCATCGTCTGTCTCGTGCTCTTGGCTTTCTCCTTCCGAGGGGCCAAGTGCGAGAGTCATTCTCGCCGGATCGTGATTCACGGCACCCGTTGATAATTCAGCAAGCTGCTGCGTTTAGGATAGACCGTCGTTCGATTTGACACCAGCGATTGGCTAGAGCGCTTTTCTTGTTGACGTTCTCCGCGGGCCATGCTCTCACGTGTACGGGCGAGCGAAACAGCAATCGGACAGGTGGACAGGTACTCTAGGTCTTCGCCTGCTCCCACGGTATGAGCCCACCCCCGGCATACCGTTTCCCGTCGGCTCTCAGCGGCGGGCATCTTTCCAAACACACTCGGAGCTGGCATGATCGGGTCTCCATCGGCCCGTTGCCGATGGATGACACCTACGGTCTTGGCTCGTTCTCGCTGATGCCATCTCTTCGACACCGCTTGACTCCGCTATGGTTCATCAGTCCCTGGCTGCTGGGATTTGGCTTGCTGGTGGTTTACCCGTTCGTGGCGTCATTGGTGTGGAGCTTTTGCCGGTACGATATGCTTTCGCCGCCGGAGTATGTCTGGCTGGAAAACTATGCACGCCTGGCTGACGAGTTGGTCTCTGGCGGGCGTTTCGGACAAGCGATGTGGAATACGGGATATTTTGTGCTGATCTCCGTTCCACTTTCGATTGGCTTTGGCGTCGGACTGGCTGTGATGCTTTCTTGGCGCATTCGCGGACAAGCGATCTACCGCACACTGTTCTTCTTGCCTTCGGTTGTGCCGGTGGCGGCGGCGAGCGTGCTGTGGATGTGGTTGCTTGACCCTCAAGCCGGGATTGTGAACGCGGTGTTAGGTGTTGCAGGTGTGGACGGGCCCGGCTGGTTCAACAGCGTGTCAGAGGCCGCCTGGCTGCCGGCGTGGTTTCGCGGAATAGGCGGTTTTGGTTCTAAGGACGCGCTGACGCTGATGAGCGTTTGGGGTGTGGGCAACTTCATGATCATCTATCTGGCCGCGTTGGGCGAAGTTCCCCGGAGCCTTTACGAAGCTGCCGAGTTGGACGGCGCTGGTCCGTGGCGGCGATTTCGCCATGTCACCTTACCGATGCTCTCACCGGTGATCTTTTTCAACCTCGTGATGGGAGTCATTGGTGGCGTGCAAGCATTCACGCAGGTCTACATCGTCAGTGAAGGGCAAGGCGCGCCGGCGGGATCCAGTATGATGCTCTCACTGTATCTCTTTCTTTCCGCCTTCAAAGATTTGGAGATGGGCTACGCGTCAGCCATTGCTTGGGTGTTATTCTTGATTGTGCTGGCAAGCACTGCGGCTTTGTTCCGTTCCGCGAAGCACTGGGTGCATTACGGAGGCGCTTCGCCATGAGTAGCATGGCATTGGGAAACTCGGTCGAAGTCGGTGATCATCCTGTAACCACCACCCGTGCGTTCCGTATGTTGCGAGTGTGCGCGCTGCTGCTGTTGATGGCCGGGCTGACGTTTTTGGGCTTTGCTGGCGAAAGCGAGGATCAAGCGCCGTCAACTCCAGAAGGCCGCCGTGAAGTGGTCTTTTGGCACTTCTGGGGCGGTAGACATCGGGAAATCGTTGATGACATCGTCAGGAGGTTCAATGCCAGCCAGGATGAGCATTTTGTCCGCGCGATTGCCATGCCGGGACAGAACCTGGACCTCAAGTTCTTTCTTTCGGTCGCTGGCGGAGATCCACCAGATCTGCTCAATCAAGATGACCCCGTGATTGGTGATTGGGCCGCCCGTGGCGCAATTCTGCCTCTTGAGGATTTCGTTCCGGCGGAAGAGATCGCCGAGTTAGAAGCTTGGCTGTATCCGGCGGCGGAAAAACTTGGGACGTACAAAGGGCGATTGTTTGGCCTGTGCAACGGTCTCGATATTCGCGCGCTGTACTACAACCAAGACATGCTAACTAACTCCGGATTTGACGGGCCACCGCAGACTCTGGAAGAGCTTGACGAGATGGCACGTGCCATTGCGCCGCCGAAATCTCAATCAGGGCGAAACTATGTTGGATATCTCCCTGACCCGCGGCGACTTTGGGCTTGGGGGATTGTTTTTGGCGGACAGTTTTATGATGAGACTTCAAGCCAAGTGTTAGTCGATAGTCCGGAGGTTGTCCGCGCACTGGAGTGGATGGCTGGCTACGCAGAAGACTACGGCGCTGAGGAAGTCGCTGCGTTTCGTAAGGGAGATCAAGCGCTGGCCGGCGCTGCCTTCCCACTCTTGCAAGGCCGGTACGCCATGTTGATGGATGGGCAGTGGCGCGTGGAAGAGATGAGAGAGGCAGCCGTCACAGCTCGCGAGCGTGGCGAAGAGCCGATCAGTTGGGGTGTGGTTCCGCTGCCGCCGCCGGAGGGAGGACTCCAAAATGCAGGCTGGGTCAACGGTAATTTCTTTGTCGTGCCTCGCGGGGGGAAGAACCCCCAAGGCGCTTGGCGGTTCATGAAGTTCTGGAGTGGCTACGGTGGGTTCACAAAAGAAGCGGCGGTTACAGCAGCCGCAGGGGGCTGGATTCCCGCTTCGGAATCTGTTGTGAAGCATGCAGAATTTCAAGCCTACCTCCAGCGATACCCGGAGTTTCGTACGTTCGTGCAGTTGGCAGGGAGTCCCCATCAGGTCCCCAAGCCAGTCATCCCAGGCGCAGCGTATTTTGATTCGGAGGTTACGCAGGCAGCCGAGGCGGCTTTGTATCGCCCAGAATCACCTCCGCCGCTTGAACTCTTGCGGCAAGCAGCACGCAGAATTCGATCTCGCTTGGCTGTCAAGCGCGATAGGTAGGCAATTGCGTATTCGCACGCCATCAAGCAAACTGTCTAGCCCCAGCCGCGCAGCCATCCACGCTACGACCAATCCGCACGCATCCCTTGCTAGTTGCCCCTCCTCACCGTGTTTGACATGAAAAATCATCTTCCAAAGTCAATTCTTCTGTTGGCGGCCGCTAAGTTCGTTTTTATCGCCTGCTACCCCGTTGTCGTGCATGGCCAAGACGCATGGCCGCAATTCCGCGGTCCCGGAGGCCAAGGTCATGCCGAGGTAGATCTTGCCCCTCTGACTTGGAGCGAAACGCAGAACGTCGCCTGGAAAACGAAGATTCCAGGTCAGGGCTATTCATCGCCCGTGATTGGAGGAAACCGTGTCTGGCTGACAACAGCCACCAACCAAGGTCATTCTCTCCGTGCTGTGTGCGTTGATCGGACGAGTGGGGACATCATTAAGGACCTTGAAGTTTTTGCGCCGGCAGAACCCCCCAGGGTCAATGCAACGAATAGCTACGCATCCCCAACTCCCGTCCTGCAAGGGAATCGGCTTTGGGTTTGCTATGGCACGATGGGCACAGCCTGTCTGAATATAGAAACGGGTGAGGTGCTCTGGCGAAACAACCAACTCACTCTCGATCACAAAGAAGGGCCCGGCAGTTCGCCCATGATTGTGGATGATCTATTGGTAATCAATTGTGACGGTCAAGATGTGCGCTACGTCGCAGCGCTCAACAAAGAAACGGGTGAGCTGGTTTGGAAAACCGATCGTAGTGTGCCGCCTTCACGAAATCCGGACATGAACAAGGCCTATTCCACGCCGCTTGTCATCAGTGCGAATGGCCGTCGCGAGTTGATCAGTCCCGGTGCCATGCATGTGGCTGCTTACAACCCGGAGACAGGAGACGAACTGTGGAAAGTGCTGTACCCACAAGGTTTCTCCAACGTGCCAAGGCCAGTCTTCGGCGATGGTTTGCTGTTTATTAGCACCGGTTACACTCGCGCAACGCTGTTGGCCATTCGTCCGAGCGGAGATTCAGACGTGACCGATACTCACGTCGCTTGGTCTTCCAACAAGCAGGCGCCCACGCGACCGTCTCCTCTCTATCTGGATGGCCGGTTGTATGTTGTTTCAGACCGGGGTGTGCTAACGTGTTTTCAGGCGGCCACCGGAGAGACAATCTACACAGAGCGCCTGGGCGGTAGTTTTGCGGCCTCTCCGATCTTCGCAGGAGGCCACATTTATTTTTGTGACGAAGATGGCGTGACGTCCGTCGTCAAGCCAGGAGATGAGTTCAAGCGAGTCGCGCAAAATAAACTCTCCGCTCCGTTCAAGGCATCTCCCGCAGCAACAGGTAAGGAAATTTATCTCCGCACGACTGAAGCTCTGTATCGCATTGAAGAGCAGGAGTAGAGAACGCTCACCCTTGGCCCACAAGACTGGAGTCATTGAGTAACGGGACGAGGGCATTTCCACCTGCTTGCTACCTTATCGTCCATCGCCGCAAGAGAGGAGTGCCACGATGTCAACAAATGGATCACTGAACCGCAAGCTTCGGATGGCGTTGGTCGGTGGAGGTCAGGGGGCATTTATTGGACGCGTGCATGCCACGGCGGCCATTCTTGACAATCGGGCGGAGCTTGTCGCCGGAGCTCTCTCTTCTGACCCGGCACGCGCCAAGGCCAGCGCGCCCGATTACGACATCCCGCCGGAACGCGCGTATGGCTCGTACCAAGAGTTGATCGAAGCGGAATCTCAGCGACCTCCTGGAGATCGTGTCGATTTCGTTTCCGTCGCCACTCCCAATCATACGCATTTTGAAATCGCCAAGGCGGCGTTGGACGCCGGGTTCAACGTCGTGTGTGATAAACCACTGACGTTTGATCTACCGCAGGCGGAAGAACTAGCCAAAGCCGTCAATGCGTCCGGCGCTGTGTTCGCAGTCACCCACAACTACACCGGATATCCTCTGGTTCGCCAGGTGCGACAAATGGTGCAAGCCGGCGAGTTGGGCGAGATACAAGCCGTCCGAGTTAGCTATATCCAAGGATGGCTACGAACGCGATTGGAAGCGGATGATCACAAGCAAGCCTCGTGGCGAACGGACCCCGCACGCAGTGGCGCTGCCGGGGCTTTCGGTGATATCGCAACGCACGCGTTCAATCTCGCTCGCTACATGACCGGCCTGATGCCGGTAGACATCAGTTGCCATTTGAAGACGTTCGTACCGGAACGGGCGCTCGACGATTACGGAACGGCCATCATTCGGTTTGAAAACGGCGGGCTGGGGACCATTACTGCTTCCCAAATCAGCCACGGTCGCGAGAATGATCTGTCGATTGAGATCGACGGAACGGAAGCGTCTGTCGCTTGGCGGCAGGAAGAGCCCAACAAGATGCTTCTCCGCCGCAACGGCCAGCCGCACGCTATGTACACGCGCGATCCCAACGCTCCGTTCATGAATGAGCAAGGCGCGGCCGCCTGCCGCACTCCTGCTGGCCACCCTGAAGCGTTCTTTGAAGCTTTCGCGAACATCTATCGCAGTGCCTATGACGACATGATTCTCCGCGCCGAAGGCAAACCGTTCGACACCAATAACACAATCTACCCGAACGTGAACGATGGCGTCGAAGGGATGTACTTCATCCAACAATGTGTGGAGAGCAGTCGAAAAGACGGCGCCTGGCTGCCGCTACGGCATGAACTCGCTCGGCCATAACGCCTGATGGATCAGCAGCCGATACGGCTAACATTGCTCCGGCTTGTTGCCCACATACAGCGTGGCAATTCCTAGCGTCAGTGGGCGAACTTCCACATCGCACAATCCCGCCAAGCGCATGCGTTCCGCCAAGGCTTCTCCCTCGGGAAATTCGCCTACGCTTTTGGGAAGATAGACATAAGCCTCTGAACGGTTGCGGGAGAGCAACTGACCAATCCTTGGCAACACGCGGCGGAAGTACCAGCCGTAAACCGCCTTGAACGGTTGCCAGCGAGGGTGGGAAAATTCCAACACAGCCACATGTCCGCCGGGCCGACAGACGCGGGTCATCTCGCGAAGTCCGCGGTCCGTGTCCGCCACGTTTCGCAGCCCGAAAGCGACCGAAACGACCTGAAACATGTCATCCGGGAAGGGGAGGTGCTGGGCGTCTGCCTGCACAAATTGAACTTGCCCGAGCTGCCGCTTGTCTCGCTTCTGCTCGCCGATGACGAGCATCTCAGAGCAGAAATCCGCAGCGACCACCGGTGTCTTGACTCCCGCCCGTTTGGCGAAAGCAAAAGCCAGGTCTCCAGTTCCGGCGCACAGGTCGAGAATCGGCGACTCTCCGCCAGGCTTAACCCGGCGAGACGTTCGCCAGCGCCAATATTGATCGACGCCTAGAGAGAGCAGACGATTGAGGAAGTCATATCGTCCGGCAATCTCGCCGAACATCTCCTGCACGCGTTTTGAAGATTTATCGACCGGCACGGAAAACGAAAAAACAAATGGACACAGGAGCAACTTTCAAACTTCCAGGATAACCGCGGGACCCGCTGGAACGTAACGGGCAAAATGCGTCACTGACAGGGAAGCTCAATTCTGCAGATGCTCACAGCGCCGCTTTTCTTCCCGGCGCGGTCTGTTCAATGGCCGGCATGTGCTCCATGCCGCAAGCGCCCGCAGTGGGGAGCAATTTGTGGGGGCTCAGTCGGTTGTCCGGATTGAACGCCGTCCGGAACCGCTCCATCACCTCCAGCGTTTCCGGTGTGAACATCTTGGCCATGAAGGGCAGCTTCTCCACGCCGATGCCGTGTTCGCCAGTCACGCTGCCGCCGCAGGCCAGGCATTCCTCCAGGATTTCACCGCTGGCTTTGAGCACGCGTTTGACTTGTTCGCGATCACGTTCGTCAAACAGCACGATCGGATGCAGGTTGCCATCGCCAGCGTGAAACACGTTGACAATCCGCAGTCCGTACTTCTCGCCAATTGCGTAAATCTTCCGCAGCATGTGCGGCAGTTTGGTCCGTGGCACAACGCCATCTTGCGTGCAGAAGCTATTGGCCAATCGGCCCACCGCGCCAAACGCCTGCTTGCGAGCTTTCCAAAGTTGTCGCCGTTCCTTTTCATCCGCCGCTTGGCGAACTTCACGAGCGCCGTTGGCGATGCAGATTTCAGAGATGCGATCACGTTGCGCGTCCAAGCCGGCTTCCAGCCCATCAACTTCCATCAACAAAACGGCTTGCGCGTCAGCAGGAAACCCGAAGGCGAAGGCCTGTTCCAGCGAGAGGACGATATCGTGATCCATCATCTCTAGTGCCGCCGGCACAATCCCGGCAGCGATGATCCCACTGATCGAGTTCGTCGCGTCATCGACCGAATCAAAAATACCCAGTAGCGTGCGATAGCCTTGCGGGTCTTTGGTGAGCCGGACCCATAGCTTGGTGGCAATGACCAGCGTCCCTTCACTGCCGACCAGCGCTCCGGTGAGGTCAAAGCCAGGCGTGTCTTCCGCCGGTCCGCCGATGCGAACAATTGAGCCGTCAGCCATTACCGCTTCCACGCCCAGGACGTGATTGACGGTCACGCCGTACTTGAGCGTGTGCGGCCCGCCGGAATTGGTGGCAAAGTTACCGCCGATGGTGCACGCGCCCTGGCTGGACGGATCGGGCGCGTAATGAAAGCCGGTCCCTCGCAACGCCTGGGTGAGCCAAACATTGACCACGCCCGGCTGCACCACGGCGTACCGATCGCGCAGGTTGATCTCCTCGATCTCTTTCATTCGCGTGAGCACAATCATCACGCCGCCGCCCACAGGCAGGCACCCGCCGGCCAAACTGGTGCCGGCGCCACGGGGCAGAAACGGAACGTCATGCTGATTGCACAGCCGCACAATCGCAGCCACGTCCTCCGTCGTCCGCGGAAAGACGGCAACATCCGGCGAGTTCTTCTCGATCGTAAACCCGTCACACTCATAGACGAGCAACTCCGAGTGCGCCGTGAGGACGCCATCTGCGCCCACAACATCACGCAGGGCTCTGATGAGTTCCGTTCGTTGGGCAAGTGGCATTGTTAGTCTCTACCAAGCGACCGAATATGTGTTACTGTCTACACCTTTTTCTACTCGTCTCACGACATCCTAGCTCCAGTCCCGCGCAACGGTCTTTGTCTTCTTGTGGCGACCGAAGTCACGAAGCAGCCATTCGACTGGGCGGCAGTTGGCGTCGATGAGTTGTTGCAGCACGGGGAACTCGCCGTGGGAATGAAACGTTACTTCATCTTCCGGGCTGGGGGCATAGACGGCGGCCGTTCCGGTCAAAGTTGCAAAGAACAGTGTACCATGCTGTTGAGGATCGCGACCTGGTTTGGTGGGCAGGTAGACCTGGCAGTCGAGATGTTCCTCTCCTTGCCGCAACGGTTTGCGGTCAACGGAGTCCATTCTCATTCGCACGAGCGGCGTTCCCTGCTTGTCCACGTTGGCGAAAGCCGACGGCGCGCTGGACATCGCAATCCGCGCGTGCGCGTAGGGAGTGCTAAAAACCCTGCGTTCCACCCAGGCGAAGAATCGCACCGTGTTGATTGCTTGAATCAGGAACACACTCGTCAGGCCATTCGCGTCTGCCGCATCGTTCTCAACAACCACACTCACAGAGAACTCGCGGAAGCGGACGCCATAGAACTTGGTGTCTGTCGTACTGATCAGCAGCCGGGCGCGGCGAGAAAACTCAGCCGGGCGCAGCCCTTCGCTTGCCAGCAGCTTGGCAAACGGTTCTAGATCGGCCTCGCCCACCAGCAGGACTTCCCGCACGGGATGGACTTCTGCGGCCGTCTTGGGGAGGCGGTCAACGGGCATCGTCTTACAACTTTTCAACAGTCCAGGATGGAAATGGAGCCTGACTTGCGTCCGTGTTTGACTTTCCGCCAGTTCATGCAACGATGACGCGAACAGGCGAATCCTGACGTCGTTTCATCGCCTTTCAACTTTCGCTGTTCACCAGGGACGCCACGATGAACTCTTCCAAGCCAACGGTGGCCGTGATCGGAGCCAGCGCGGACCGCGCCAAGTTTGGCAACAAGTCGGTCAGGGCTCATCTCAGTCAGGGATACGAAGTCTATCCCATCAATCTCAATCAAAGCCAGATCGAAGGTCTGGCCACATACTCCAGCATTCGTGAAATTCCCACACAGCCGGTCGACCGCGTGACTGTCTATCTTCCGCCTGTTGCTGCGGCTGGGGTGATGACTGACATTGCCGCGGTGGGCTGCCGGGAGTTGTTTCTCAACCCCGGCAGTGACGGTCCGGAAGCGGTCGCCGCTGCGGAAGCCGCCGGTCTGGAGCCGATTCGCGCCTGCAGCATCGTGGACATCGGCGAAAGCCCGGCAAAGTTCGCATGAGTACGCGAAAGGAGCAGGCATGCACCAACGGCCAGACTGCCCTGATTGGCCAAACAAGGGATGTCGTGGCCGATTTAGCAGATGGCATTCAGTCCATCGCTGACAATTTGAATCATTTGCTGGAGCTGACAAGCTTCGATGGTCAGGCACGGCGCTAGGTGCAACAAATTGCCGCGCGCGCGCGCGAACAGCCCACGGCGTCGCACTTCAGCCAGGAGGTCGAAACCCAAGCTCGGTCGCAAGGCGTTGTCTAGCTCAACCGCCCAGAGCATTCCAATTCCGCGAACATCTTTAACGAGCGGATGCGCACGCAAAGGTTCAAAGGCCTCGCTCATCACGCCTGCGAGTTCGAGGGATCGCGCCAGCAGTTGATCCCGTTCGATGAGCGCGAGATTCTCCAAGGCAACACGACAACACACGGGATGCCCGGAGTAGGTGGCTGCATGCAGCCACGATTGATCGTCGGTCGCGTTGGTGATGCACTCGCCAATTGCGTCACTGACACCCATCCCTCCCAGCGGTAAATAGCCGCTGGTTATGCCTTTGGCGAATGTCACGATGTCAGGTTGAACGTCGTAGGATTCCAGGGCGAACCAATCGCCCGTCCGACCGAACCCAGTCAGCACTTCATCAGTGATTAACAGCACATCGTGTCGATCGCAGATCTGCCGAACCTCAGGCCAGTATTCCGGAGGAGGGACAAACACGCCACCGACACCAACGATCGGTTCAGCCAGAAACGCCGCCACGTTCGCGGAGCCGATGCGCAAGATTTCCTCTTCCAAAGCTTTGGCAGCGAGTATGCCAGTCGAGGAATGGGTTCCGGTTGGATTTTTCGTATCTGCTGCCCAGTGGCTCGGAGCCGGAACCCAGGAGAATCCAGGCATCCGCGGCTCAAAGTTCTTCAGGTATTTCTCCATGCCAGTGGCGGACAGTGCGGCAAAGGTTGTCCCGTGATAGTCGCCTCGCCGGGCAATGGTATGCGTTTTGTTGGGCTGGCCCTGCAACTTCCAAAAATAGCGGGCTGTCTTGATCGCGGCTTCGTTGGCTTCCGCACCTGAGGTTGTGAAGTAAAAGCGGTTGATGTGTGGGTAACACAGTTGGGCGAGTCGGTGAGCCAACTCAACGGCAGGCTGATTGCTGCTGCCAACGTACGTGCTGGTATAGGCGAGTTGTGCCATCTGCTCAGCAGCGACGTCCGCCAATTCACGGCAGCCATGTCCGACCAAGACATTCCACAACCCGGAGAGACCGTCGAGGTATTCTCGCCCGTTGACGTCCGTGAGGATGGCTCCCTGTCCGCTTTGCCAGACGATGCCCTGGTTCTGCAATGCCGCATCATGGCAACTGTGCAACAGGTGCCGGTTATCGAGTATGGTCCAGGCGTCTGGCTGGACTTGCTGATTTGCGCTCAACAATTGCTTGCTGGCGGCTGTTGATGGCATGGGTTCCTCTTGGTGATGGAGCTTCGAATCGGTGAGGCTCGAACAAAGAGACACAACCAAAACGGCTTGGTGCCCTGCAATCTGGGCGAAAGGGCGATGCCAAATCCGCACACTGGCGATTCTGCCCTGCTGGCCGTCTGACGAATAGGCGCACCGCCAGAGAAACCTGCAAATTGACGAGAGAAACTGGCATTCCGAGCCGAGACCAATTGTTCTCTCGATGACTATAATGAGCCAGCGCTCGTGCCAGACACTTCGTCAGTTTGATCTCGTTCGTTTCTGCAATTCACAATGAACAATTACAAACATTCGTTGGCCAGTTGGGCAGTGCTACCTGTTAGCTTGGTGTTGACGTTGGGGATGGTAGGGACAGGCGGTCACCTGATTCAAGATGGCAAGCAAACTGGGAGCAACGCGGCGCAAGCCACCGGCGACCAGTCCTCGTTGGAATCAAAGTACCTGCACAACGTTCGCCAAGTCACCTCTGGGTTCACCAAAGCTGGCGAAGGCTACTTTTCGCCGGATGGGAAGACGATCGTCTATCAAGCGATCTCCGACACGTATCCGTTCTATCAGATCTACAAGCAACCCTTGGTTGGCGGGACGCCGCAGTTGTTGTCTCGCGGGCGCGGCCGTACGACATGCGCCTACTTTTCACCGGACGGCAAGAAGATCCTGTTTGCGTCCAGCCACACGGACCCACAGTTGGACAAGACCGAAGCCGATGCTATTCGGCAAGCGGAAGAAGATGCGCGGAACAATGTCCGTCGTCGCTATCAATGGGATTTCGATCCGCACATGGAAATCTATGAGGCGAACCTGGACGGCAAGAATCTCACGCCGCTGACCAACGCGCCAGGCTATGACGCGGAGGGCGCTTACTCAGTTGATGGCAAATCGATTGCGTTTTGTAGCATGCGCGACGGCGATCCGGACATCTTCTTGATGAATTCTGATGGCTCCAACCTGCGACAAATCACCAACGCACCAGGCTATGATGGCGGCCCGTTTGTCTCGCCGGACGGCAACTGGATCGTGTTTCGCAGCGACCGTGAGAAGAAGGACTACCTGCAGATTCACGTGATTGGAGTTGACGGACAGAATGAAACGGCTCTGACCGACAACAATGGCGTGAACTGGGGACCTTACTGGCACCCAACGCAGCCCTACCTGATTTGGTCTGGCGCGGATCACAGCGATCCCACAAAGCGTCCCAATTACGATCTATGGGTGATGAAATACAAGATCGAAGATGGGAAGTTCATCGGCGGTGAGAAAACGCGCATCACGGACAACATCGCGGCTGATGTGTTGCCTGTGTTCTCGCCTGATGGACGGAAGCTGATGTGGACAAGCACTCGAACGGAGAACCGTACCAGTCAACTCTTCATCGCGGACGTAACGTTGCCTGGCGAGGAAAGGTAGCGGTGGCATTTGGCCACTTGCGCGCGAATGAACGATGTGACCGGCCGCTAGTCGTGGACGAGTGCGAGGATGTTCTTGGCGACGGTCGCGATGTCACTTCGAGGCCAAACCGTCGGTCCATGATCGCAGGTGTCGTCCGTGATGACTGCTTGAACGTTGGAGTCCTTACCCGATCTTGGGGGCGTTCCGATTGCTGCCCGCCAGACTTCAACCTTGGCCGCTGTCGCGAGGGTGTCGCCTTCGACCAGGACAAGATCACAGTCAGCAAACAGTGGTTCAAACGACTGGTAGCGATCTTCACCCGGCAAAGAGTTGTCCGTAGCCTGCTCGCCCTTTTCCTCCTCTACAGGCACAAAGACGGCTGACATCTTTCGCGAAAGCACGCCGACCAGGCAGGCTCCAGCTTCACGATGCCGATGCGAATCCTTACCTGGAGCGTCCAGTTCGTGGTGGTGGTGCGTGTGCTTGATCGTTGCCACGCGCAACCCATTGGCGCGATAGTGCCGCAGTAACTCTTCGATCAATAGCGTCTTGCCGTGATTCTTTCCGCCAATGATGTGGACGCGTTTCATCTCGAATGATTGCTGGGCCTCGGGCGGCGCAGTGTTCAAGTTCTGATCGCTCGGGGAAAGAGAGCATTATTCTCTTTGTAAGCGTGAACGTGAAGGGCCCTTCCAACTGTTCGAGCGCGCCGTCGGAATCCCAGGCCACGTCTGGCGGCGAGTGCCTGACACCGAATGCCGAAGGATAAGCAAGTCTCTCTTGCCGCGCCCAGCCAACGCTAGATCATCGATTCGTCGAAGATACCGTCCATTCCCAAGCGGGATTTCAGCACGTCAAACTCGGAACGATACTCATCGCTTGAGCTGTGGACATGCTCGGCTTCGGTGATGAACTTCATCTGCTCATCACAAGGGATGTTGTGCTCTGCAAAGACGCGTTCAAATTGCGTCAGGTCATCGCCGTAAACGATCAGCAGCTTGTGCTCGTCAAACTGCACCTCCAGCGGACGCCCTGCATTGAGCACGGCGATACCAGTGCAACCATCGTTGAGGAGCTGATCCTCGAAATCACAAAGGATGCTTTTGAGCACCGGAACGTCGATGTGCTCACGATACAGGTCGATGTGGTCCTGTCCGCGATGATCGTGGCTGGTTTCCAGCACAACGTCCACGACAGGGCCGAGCGGATCAATCAAGTCCAGGAAGACATCAAACAGCACTTCGCGGCTGGCGCTGGCCATGACCACGGGAACGGACGTCTGCGATTCTTCATCGTTGTAGCGATCATGGCGGTACCCTTGCTTGGGGACCACTTGGAGATCGTAGGATGGGCGCACAGCTTCGGTCAGCAAGAATTCACCGTAGCGATCGATCTGCAAATGCGCTTCCAGGTCATCTTCACTCAAATTGAGGAAGCTGCTCGCGTTCGGGCCCGGCGCGCCGTCGCGAAACACATTGCGAATTTTTTGCAAGAAGCCCATACCCGATTCCTCACCCTTGGGCCGGTAATTTGACCAGCTCATTCGCTCTCCGCTCCTGGTTATCAATTGAGGGGGAGTTCATCTCCACCCGCCGCAGTTCAAGACATTCAACTCGCCCCTTAGGTCCTCATGGCATGCTGGCACACCCCTCTACCCTGGGTCTCAGGCTTGGGTGCACGTTTTGCAAACCACGCTGAAGTCTAGCACCGGACCTGACAGTGCGCTCCACGACAGATCGCGAATCTGGTGGGAAAACACGCCAAATTTGTGAGACTTTGACGGGTGCGTTCCGCTTGCGGATGCTTTGCTGCCAAATCACCACAGCTGGCAGTGCCTGGGACTGGTCTCGCTCTCTTTTCGCTGCGATTGATATATTGGCTTGACCTAGCGAACCTTGACAAAGCGAGCTGCGCATCCGGCACACCGTGCCGTCGGGATCGCGCCAGCCGCTACCACTTACGGACACAGCAACCCGGACAACAGATATTGGGACCACACTCCCGTGGCGATCGCGGAATGGGGTGTTGTTCTTTGTCCTCAATTTGAAGATTCGCGGCAGGGAGGCCCGAGCATGACCAGAAATATTTCTGTGCCAACGGCCCTGAGCACGTTGCTCTTGGCCGTCTGTAGCGGATTGTGGGGCTGTGGCGATTCAACGCCGGTCACCGCGACTGAGCCCGAGAACGTGCTCCAGGCAAGCGACACAAATTCCGAGGCGGAAAATCGCTGGATGGTCAGCATGCTCAACGGGAGCAAAATCGCCCATGTGCGGACGTCGCTAGTCCACCACGATGATGCCCCAGAAGGCAATTCACCAGGTTGGACGGAAGAGGCCGAGATTCAGATGTCCGTAGACCGCTTTGGGCAGCAAGCCGCCCCCAGCGCCAGTTATCGAGGACAGCTTACAGCCAACGGCCAATTGCTGAGTTTTGAATGCACAACTCGGTTTGGGAAGAAACCTCAACGCATTCATGGCAAGTGGCAGGCGGGGCAATTGGAAATCAAGCATGAGTCCGGAGAAACGACGACCATAAAATGCCCTGAGGGTTGCGGGGGCTTTTTGGCCGTTGATCTCTCTTTGCGGCAACAACCTCTCAAGGCCGGCGAGAAACGCACGGTCACACACTACGATGCTGTGACCGGTTCCCTGGCTCGGGAAGAACTGCATGCCAAAACTGAAGAAGAGACACAATTGCTCGATGGAAAGGCCAGCTTGCTAAGAATTGAACAGACGACGCACTTGGACGCCGAGAACGCGATCACCCAGGTCATTTGGTCAGATATCGAAGGGAACATCCTTAAATCGCAAGCGTTGAATACTGGAAGCGAACAATACGTTGTTAGTAAGGAGCAGGCCCTAGCGAAGCCAGAGACCTCGCTTGATCTGGCCTGGGCCACATCCGTGCCGGTGAGCTATTCAATTGCCGATGCTCACCAGACCCTACGGGTCCGCTATCGAGTGCATCTGGAAGCTGCAAATCCGAGCGCTATCTTTCCTGAAGGAGCGGGGCAGACCGTGACGCCGATTGACGAACACTCTGCCGATCTCATCGTTAAAGCTGTTCGACCGATGCCGTTTGTGAATAACCTGCGACGCGCTGGTGACACTCCGCCGACAGCGGCGGATGTGCAACCCAACGCTTGGATTCAATCAGACGATGCGCGGGTGATCAACTTGGCAGAGTCGGTCGCTCTTGACGAGGTTGATTCCTGGAAAGTCGCCCAAGCTTTGGAGCGGCTCGTTCACGACAGCATGCACTCGCGCAATTTCAATACGGCCATGGCGTCCGCAGCCGAAGTCGTGCAAACCCGTGAAGGCGACTGCACTGAACATGCGGTCTTGCTGGCTGCGGTCTTGCGTGCCCGTCAAATCCCGGCGCGGGTTGCCGTAGGGTTGGTGCATACCGAGTCGTTGGGCGGATTTGGCTTTCACATGTGGAATGAAGCCTTCATCCATGGGGCATGGGTTCCGTTGGACGCGACGCTGGGACGCGGCGGAACGGGCGCTGGCCACATCCGACTCAACAGCGTCAGTCTGGCGGGCTCCGGCGGACTGGCGAGCCTACTCCCCGTGGCACAAGTCATGGGACAACTCAAGATCGACGTTCTGGAAGTCGAATAACGTTTTTGCGATGTGCCACTCGCGCGGTAGCAAGAAAGAAAGCGGCGTTCCAGCCCGAAAGCTGAAACGCCGCTTATGATTTGCCATCCGTCGAAGTCGACTATTTCTCTTCGACGTCAACGCGATCATACTTGCCGTGCTCAGCGGCCATGTGCAAAGCCACGTAGAAGAACCTCGCTGTCGACGCGATCTTGTTGTAGTTGATCTTGGCTGGCTTGTCCGTCGGTTGATGGTAATCCGGGTGGAATCCACCAAAGACAAAGGCCACCGAGAGACCCTTGCGGTAGAAGCTGGCTTGATCACTGCGGCCGAAGACGCTTTCTTGATCGTACTCGAACTCGAAGTTCACAAACTTGTTGGCGTCCATCAGCGTCTCGTGCAAATCGGGGTCGCCTCGCTTGCTACCGATGAGATGCAACGTCTTGCGATTTTCCTCGGCCGTTTCGTTTTCAGTCTCTTCGTCGCGGCCAATCATGTCCATGTTGAACATGCAAACAGCATTTTCCAAAGGTAGCGTAGGATTGTTGGCAAAGTGAGCCGAGCCAAGCAAGCCGATTTCTTCGCCCGTGAACCACATGAACAGGATGCTCCGTTTGGGTTTGACGGGGTTCTCCGTCATGGCCCGTGCGATGCTCAAGATTGCGGTTGAGCCTGAGCCATTATCATCAGCACCGGGGTACACCGTATCTCCGCGCATGCCCAGATGATCGAGGTGCGCACCGATGATAATGAACTCGTCGCGAAGCTCAGGGTCAGAGCCGGGCAGCCAGGCAAGCACATTCGGCGCTCCGGCTGATTCCTCGCGTACGCGAAGCTGCAAACTGACCTCCGCGTCGACCGCATGTGACTCGGTACCTTCAGCCTTTTCCACGTCAAGCCAATCGGTATCTCCGCTGACGGCCTCAATCAACTTCACCGCAGCGTCGCGGGAGATCGTCCCGCCAATGCTGGAGCCACCCCTGCCACGGCGACCGCCTCGAACTAACTGCGAGGCGTACACAGGCTCACCTTCGGTAACTTGCAGCGCCGCGACTGGACCTGCTCGCCCGATGACAAACGAAGCGCGCCGCTGGGCAGTTCGGTCCGCCGTGTAGATCACGAACTTGTCGCGGAGATCAATGCCTTCTGGCATTTGGCGAACGTTACCTTTCATCGTCAGAAAAACAACCTTGCCAGCGACTTGGGGCACGTCCGTCGTGCGATCAAAACCGAGGTTGCCTTTGGCCTCAATCACAAGACCATTGGGACCAGTGAGCGTTGTTTGCGTCGGATCGACCGATCGCTTGGTCATGGGAAGATACTGGAAGTATGTGTTGCCTTCGCCTTTCGGTTCCAAACCGAACTCGGCCGCTTTTCCTGCAACCCAAAAGGCGGCTTTCGTATAGCCTGTTTGGCCTGTGCCGCGTCCTTGAAACTTGGGACCGGCAAGCAACGAGAGCCAATCTTCAGCTTGCTCTTCGGTGATTGTTTCGAACCCGGTCTTGAGGTCTGCAGTGATAGGGCTTGCGCCCTCAAACTGAGCAAACGCAGGGCTTGCGCACAGCACACAAGCGGCTAACACCAGCAGGCCCGCTGAGATTCGTGTTTGCATCATTGGTTCCGTGGAGAGGGAGTGGAGGACAGGAAGCATGATTGGCGGGATCAAGTTGGCAGTTTAATTGGCATGCTTCTCCCAAGCAACGAAATGCAGCCATCTTGGCCTTTGACCACTAAAAGTGGCCT
Organism: Pirellulales bacterium; assembly: GCA_028066245.1. GTDB lineage: Bacteria > Planctomycetota > Planctomycetia > Pirellulales > S012-138 > CALJLD01. Next base: position 59,963 of record JALCBR010000013.1, read on the forward strand.
GCTTTTGTGGGTTTTCGCCGTACGTTGGCTAACAGACCTGCAAGGCATTCCTCAAACAGGCTCGCTCTTGGCCGATGATTCATCAGAGTTCTTTTCTATTTCATGCGCCGCTCTTGCCCTCTCTAGCCCAAAGGCGAGGTTGCTCTTTGTCAATTTGGAAAACACAGCAGCCAAGAAAACAGAGAATGCAGAGACCTCTTGACCGTAAACTGATCAGCGCTACGGTCTGACGAGGCGGTTGACACCCCTCTAGGACACACTGGTGGATTGACTCCTGGCGCGCCTGTTGGAACCCCTGTTGGCGCGCCTGTTAGAACTTTCGCCAAAACCACCCGTGGGAGGGAGGGGAATACCGCTTGTCTTGGGGCAGTGGACAAGCAAAAAGCGATCGCAGAAGTTCTCTCGCGCCGCGACGGTTTGGACACCGTGTCGTTCTCATTTTCATCCTCGCAGGTTTTGCCAGGCCGGTATTCGTCTGCGCTCCTTTTGGGTACCGGTATTCCGGTCCGGCACAATCAACCACGCATTCTGACTTCGCGATCTGCGTGCTCACTCATGGAGGCGAAGCGACAAAGCTTCGGCAACGCTGATCGACTCATCGCCAATGCAAAGTTGTGCCGACAACAATCAAGTTTCGCACACGCTCAATGAAGCTGCCACTGAAGCGAGAATTGATCGAAGCAAGAACTCACCAAAGGCACGAAACGTTCAGCCGCGCGCAGTCCTGCCAATAGAGATCCGTGATTCCCTACTTCCGGAGTTAGTCGAAACGTGCAACAGATGAGGTAACAATTGCGAACTTTCCGTCACCGATATGGGTCGTCCAAAGAGGAAAGCCCTCCAATTGCCTGTTGATGCCGTGTTGTTCCTGTTCCCCTAACAAGGTCGGTCGTTATATTGGGATCGGTAGGTGCAGCGACGTCAAATTCTGTGGGGCTCGGCAGGTGATAGCTCAGCCATCCTTAGCGTGCCTGCGCGATTGCAGTGACGCAAAGACTCGCCGGCCAATCCAGCGCCCGTAGCTCAACTGGATAGAGCAGCGGACTTCTAATCCGCAGGTTGCAGGTTCGATTCCTGCCGGGCGTACTGATCTAGCAATGGGTTACGTCGATTGCCTGTTGGCGAATTTGCTTAGTGGGACCTGAAATGGGACTTTTGTGCGCATCCTGAGACGCTTTGTACGCATCCCACAGCTGCCCGGCCATCTCATCGGCATCATGCCAGACGTAGAATCGCAAGCTTGTCTGAATGCTCTTGTGTCGCATCAGACGTTGTAAGACGGCCGGCATCACGCGCTTGCTCCAACGAGTGCCAAAGCTTCGCCGCAGATCGTGCGCTGATGCTGTCTTGCCGGGTCCCACGAGAACGCCTGCCTTCGAGCCGATCGCTGAGACCTTTCGTCCCGCAGCTTCCGCCGTCTCTACAGGCAACTCAAAAACGGCGCCCGTTCGCTCCGCTTCGGGAGTCTCCGCCAAGAACAGAGCAAACTCTGGCGCACAGGGCCATAGCTCGGCTCTTTTGGCCTTCTGACTGCCAGCGCCGAACTTGAGAAAGGCGCGACCGTCAGGGCGTAAGACAGCTTGCAGCTCCACGTCCGGGTCCCACGAAAGCCGAAACGCTTCCGAGAGCCTGAGACCAGACCACCACAGTCCAGTGATGAATCGCTGCCAGGTCGCGGCGTCTTTACGGCCACTCTGGACAGACAGCATCCGCTCATACTCTTCGGCGGTGATCGCGCGCCCTTTCATCGTGTCATTGGACAACTTCGGCGGCGTGACCTTGGGCGTGAAAGTCAACAAACCGAGCGAATACGCCCACCGGAGCGCCGCTTTGATGTGACGGCAGTTCATGGCGACCGTCTGATGGGATCTTGTTTTCTTGGTCCGCTCCGACTTCTCGGCTGCCAGCTCGGTAACGAACTTGCTGAGGTTTGCTGGTGTCAGGTCACGCAAGAACCTGGGCTTGAGGACGCGCTCAAGGTGGTCGAATGCCACGTCGTACGCATCGCACGTCCTCTTTGCTAGTCCGCGCCTGGCTTCCGCCTCGTGCCGCTGACGGAATTCATCCCACTTGATCGCATCTGGTGCGCAGCCGGCCCGGAGTTCCTTTTCCAGCTTGGCCGCGGCTCGCTCGGCTTCACGACGGTTGACCGTCTTGGCTGATCGTTTGCGCACCTGACCTATGGAAGGATCAGTCCACCGCAGTTGCAGGAACTTACGCCCCTTCTCTGCGAGGACATGGACATTGAGTTGGGTTGGAATCATTTGCGTTCCTATTCTGAAGATGTGCTGACAACCGGCGGAAACGCATCAACATCCGTCGGCTTCGGCTCCGCGAGAACCTGGGGAGTTGGTGGTACGGTGCGGCGCGACAACCGGGCCACAAGCGCGCAAGTGACGTACAGAAGACGTTCAAGCGGCAACTTAAGTTCATCGTGCATACGCAGCGAGTCTGCGTATATCTTCCACGTGTGAAGACCGTCAATAGCTTGTTGGTCATCGTCATCAAACCCGTCTGCTCTGAAGTCGTGAGCGCACCGATTTCGAATCTTGCGAATTGCGTGAAGGTCATCCTTCTCGTTTGCGGTAACCAAGCCAACGTCGTATGCCCTGTTGATCCGACCGAAGAAATCCTTGTTCTCCCCGGTGAGTTTGCCCAGCCGTTCGTCGAAGTACGCGGCTGCAACTATCGCTGCAACGCGTTCACCATGTCCTTCGAGAAACTTGGAAATCTCCACTAGATTTTCGTCTCCGGTAAATTTCATTGCTTCTCTCCAGGCTGGTGTCATGTGTCGCGTTTTCATCTTGCAAAGCATGCCCGCGGAGTTGCAACCCCGCAGGCAGTTTTCGTGGTCGTGGCATGGTTACCTCCCAGGGTTAAAGGTGTGTCCCATCTGAGTCAGCACTTGGTGAACGGTGACGGCTACGGTCGTTGTGATGATGGCTTTCCTTGTTGCGCTCGTTCGACGCTTCGCGTGACGTACTGGGCCAGCCTCTTCGCTAGCCGTTCTGGATCGGCGGCGTCCAGCGTGATGGGTTTCACCGGGACAACGACCGGCTTCCATTGGGCGAACGCAAGGATTTGTTCAACCACCAAGACCACTTCCGGCCAGGTCTCATCGACCAGCACAACCAGCGGCGGAAACTGTCGTAGCGTCACGCCAGCTTCAAAGTCCGTCGCGGCTCTGTGCAGAGAAATTCCATCAGGCAGATGAACCTGAATCGCCTCGGCGAAGCCTGACTGCTGCGTCAGCATCAGGACGTCGGGGCTTTCTACTTCCACAGCGCCGGCAAACGGAATGCCCCGCTCACGTAGGAACGCGTGCACGTCACACCGGCGGAAGCGGTAGGGGTGGCCGGTCTTTGGTTTCCATGCGCGAAGCTTTCCCGACTTGGCCCAACTCTGGACGGTTCCCCAAGCAACGCACGCCATGCGTTGCACGTCGGCAGGCATCAGAACGTCTTCGTTCATACCACACCTCCCGAGATGACCGCCGGCAGGGGGACGTGGTAGACCTTACGGACCGCGGCCAGCTGGCTTTCGTCAAGATAGCTGTTCTCGGTCGTCCTTCGGGACGTGTGCATGAGCGCCGCTGTCGCATCCATGCCAGCCAGTTCAATCAACGTGGCGTAAGTCCGGCGGCATTTGTGAAACTTGTTCTGGCGAATGATCGGCAATCCAGATCGCATCAGGACCCTGTCGTAGCGATTGTACAGCGTTGATGCGGTCCAACCCTGACCGAACATCAGCTCAGCATCAGGGTCAATCGTCCGCATCCATTTGAGCGGAATGCGAACATGATCCCGCAGCGTGTAAGTCGCTCGTTTGAATCCGCCCTTACGAATTTCTGCCGGGACGTTAAGGACGCCTGATTCTTCGTGGTAGTGATCCCAGCGAACGGCCAACGTCTCACCAATCCGGGCGCCGGTCTCCAGCAGAAACAGATGCAGCGTGCGCCACCACAGCGGGCCGGGATACTTGCCAACCGGGAGATCTTCCTTGGCAATAGCGTCAAACAGCTGCTTGAGTTCGTCGGCTGTCCAAGCTTTGGGCATCGGCTGGGCCTCGGTTAGCCGCATCAGCTCGGGAAACTCTTCCACAAACCGCTTCTTGGCGAGCCAATCCCAGAACCTCCGGATGTAACACATTTTGTTGTTGACGGTCCGAGGAGACACGCCGGACTGCGCGTAGTCGTCCAGGAACGCGGACACGGTCACGTCGTCTAGATCATCAACCGTTGCGTCCCGGCCCAGAAAATTGCCGAATGACCGTATCGCTGCACGGTAGTCGATCACCGTCTTCGGCTTCTTGCCGCGGAGAACGACCGGGCGAAACTTCTGGTCGAAAAGGTCCAGGAGTGTGGACATAGATTCACGGTTGCTCTCGCGTTTCATCGTGCCCCTTTCGGCCAAGCCATGGGCGCAGAGTCAGCCAGAAACGGCACAGCAGGTGGCCTGCAACAGAATGCGCG
>JALCBR010000134.1:0-6320 GCA_028066245.1 Pirellulales bacterium
CTGTCAGCCATGCGGAAAGTCCACGGCCGCTGCCGCGTGTGGAAGTGGACGAGCCGACATTGCAGATGGTCTTTGGCGTCAACAGTTCACCACTGGCCGGACGAGAAGGCAAGTTCGTCACCACGCGGCACATCGCAGCCCGGCTGCAGAAGGAGCTGGAACGCAACGTGGCGCTGCGCGTTGAACCCTTGGCTGGCACGGACTCTTACCGAGTTTCCGGCCGTGGAGTACTGCACCTGGCCGTGCTGATTGAAACCATGCGCCGCGAAGGATTTGAGCTATCCATCGGCAAGCCACAGGTAGTGATGCGAACACGAGACGGCGTTCGGGAAGAACCCTACGAGTCCCTGGTGGTAGAAGTTCCGCAGGACAAGATGGGCCCGGTGATGGAGCTTGTCGGCGCCCGTCGCGGCCAATCGGTTCGCATGTCGCACCATCAAGATTATGCCTATCTGGAGTTTTCGATCCCTGCGCGCGGTTTGATTGGGCTGCGGACACGTCTGCTCAATGCCACGCAAGGCACGGCCGTCGTGCATCATCGTTTTGACCGGTACCGCCCGGCCGAAGGTGATGTTCCTGGCCGCGCTAATGGGGTGTTGGTTTCCATGGTCAGTGGCAAGGCGGTCGCTTTTGGATTGGACGGTTTGCAGGATCGGGCGGAGATGTTTGTCGGCCCCGGTGACGTTGTGTACGAAGGCATGATCGTGGGCGAAAACAGTCGCAGTGGAGACATGTCGGTCAACCCAACCAAGGAAAAGAAGCTGACCAACATTCGCGCCGCAGGCAGCGACCGCAACATCCTACTCAAGCCGCCGCGGGACCTCTCGCTGGAAGTCGCCTTGGAGTACATTGAGGACGATGAGTTGGTCGAAGTGACACCCACGCAGATTCGCCTGCGCAAGAAGTTGTTGAGCGAAGTGGAGCGCAAGCGCGCCGCAAGGCGGGAAAAGTAGCGTGGCCGATTGCGGCAGAGCATGCGTTTCCGCTGTATGATGGCGATGATCCCTCGCACGTCTTCAATTGAATGGCGGCGTTGCAAAACGCCATGCATGATTGTCCATGTCCTCCCCAGATTCCTTTGATCGTTACGTTCGCCAGATGCAGTTCGCTCCGTTGGGGCGAGAGGGTCAGGAGCGGATTGCCCAAGCTCGCATCTTCTTGTGCGGTTGTGGAGCATTGGGGACCGTGCTGGCCAACACGTTGGTTCGCGCTGGTGTTGGCTTTTTGCGGATTGTCGATCGTGATTTCATTGAGCCCAATAACCTGCAACGGCAAGTCTTGTTTGACGAGGACGACATTGCCGCGTCACTTCCCAAGGCCATCGCGGCGGCCAACAAACTGCGGAAGATCAACTCGCAGGTTGTGATTGAGGCCGAAGTCGCCGACGTTGATCCGACGAACATCGAAAGCTATGCCGCTGACGTTGACTTGATTCTGGACGGCACGGACAACTTTGAGACGCGGTTCTTGATCAACGACCTGGCGCTCAAGAGCAAACGCCCCTGGGTGTATGGCGGGTGCCTGGGTGCCGAAGGGCAATCATTGACGATCATCCCCGAGGAAACACCTTGTCTGAGGTGCCTGATTGCCGAGCCGCCGCCACCAGGCGAATCCCCCACGTGCGACACCGCCGGCATTTTGAGCCCCATCATCAACGTCATCGCCAGCATTCAAGCCTGCGAAGCGCTTAAGATTCTCTCCGGCAAAACGGAAGCCATCAGCCGCCAGTGGACTATCATCAACCTGTGGGACAACTCAGTCCGACAGATTGATGTTTCGGGGCTGCGCGAGTCCGTGGACTGCCCTGCTTGCGACCGCGGTGAGTTCCCTTGGTTAAATGGCGAGCGGGCGAGCCAATCCGCCGTGCTCTGCGGCCGAAACGCTGTGCAGGTCTCGCCGCCGCGTGATGCCGCGAGCCCTCAGTTAGACCTAGCCATGCTCGAGGCAAAGCTCTCCCCGTTGGGCGATGTCGCCCGCAATCCGTTCCTGCTGCGAGCGGATATTTCGCCCTATACGCTGACAGTCTTTGCTGACGGCCGGGCGATTATCTCCGGTACGGATGAAATCAGCACAGCTAAGACCGTTTATGCCAAATACGTTGGCACGTAAGATCGCGTATCAACTCTCATCACTTATGTCACATTTCGTTTGAAGGACAATTCTCATGACCGCTCCGCACTTCATTCCGCTTTCGCAGTATCAATCTTACCCAGATGATGAGATGTCACGTCGCGCCGCTGAGTACTATCAATTGATGGATGCACGGCGAACGGTTCGCGAATTCTCTGACCGAGTGCCGCCGCGCGATGTAATCGAGAATTGCCTTAAGACGGCGAGCACGGCGCCAAGTGGCGCGAACCTGCAACCGTGGCATTTTGCCGTGGTCTCTGATCCGCAGATCAAGAAGAAGGTTCGCGAGGCGGCCGAAGCCGAGGAGCGGGAGTTTTACGAGCGGCTTGCACCACCAGAATGGCTTGAAGCATTGGCACCTTTGGGCACGGACAGCAACAAGCCATTTCTGGAAACGGCGCCCTACCTGATCGCCGTTTTCTCGCAGCGGTTTGGCGTGTTGCCGGACGGCCGCAAGGTGAAGCATTACTACGCGGTTGAGTCCGTCGGCATCGCCGCCGGGATGTTGGTGGCGGCCGTTCACAACGCGGGGTTGGCTTCACTTACGCACACGCCCAGTCCCATGGGCTTTTTGAATGACATTCTTGGCCGCCCGGCCAATGAACGTCCATTCCTGCTGTTGGTCGTCGGCTATCCTGCTGATGACGCCCGCGTTCCCGACATCGGCCGCAAGCCGTTGGAAAGCATCGCTTCGTTTCATTGAAAAGGTCAGGCACAAAACTACGCTACGTTTTCGTCACGCGCGAACGATTTGGCTGTCCTGTGGGTAAAACCCAGGGGGGCGCGAAACGTTTTGCAATGCTATTGAAGACGGCCGCCTGATCGCGTTCCGCCGTAAAAAGGAAGGGTGTAACAGGTCAGGCTCACGGAGCAAGATTCAAACAGCGGCGCTAGCCTTTCAAGACCCGGAGTACTTCCTGGATACTGGTGATGCCGCGAGCGGCCAGCATGACTCCTTCTTCCAGGAAGGCTCGGAAGCCGGATTTCTGCGCAACTTTGCGAAGTTCATCGACCTTGGTCGTCTTCTTCATCGCCTTGCGAAGTTGGTCATCGACCATCAGCACTTCATACAAGCCTGTGCGGCCACGATAGCCAATGCCTTGGCACGCTGTGCAGATAATGGGGATCTGTTGGTCGATCATCTTTTGCCGAACTTCCGCCGGCATCTTGGGCGCAGCAGGACGATAGAACGACGCCACGCGTCCGCGCGGAATGCCCAACTGCTGTATCAGCTGGGGCGGAGGCGTGTAAGCCTCTTTGCATTCGGAGCAGAGCTTGCGGATGATGCGCGAATTCACAACCGCGCCCACGGTCGCGATGAACTTATCGGCGTCGACCTTTAACGCCAAAACCCGCACCAAGGCTTCCACAGCATCTCGGGCGGCAATGCCCCCAATGACGATCCGTTCCTGCTTCGGCTGTGTGACAAGGAAATCGACCGTCTCGGCGTTCGTGAAGTCACGCACGGCGATGACATCCGGATAGGTGCGCGCCACACTCGTCAGCACGTCAACTGGCGTTTGCTTTGATTCTGAGTCATACGTCGTCACGCTCACATTGGCGATCTCTGTTTCGGATGCTCGTGCATCCTCAATAACCACCACGTTCTTCAGGAAACGATCGACCGACCCGACCGTGCAATTGAACGTGGTCGAATATCCAGCCTTGGGCGGCGCGGACGAAACAACAAACACCGGATCAAACATGAACTCCTTGAGTTTCGTAAAAACAAGCGGATTCATGCCGGCTTCATCAAGCCGTTCCGGTGGCGCAGTGTATTTCCCCGTGATCTTGAACAGCAGCCGCTCAAGCCCTTTGCCGAGTTGATTGATGACCTCGCACGAGTATTTTTCTGCGCGGAATTTGACTTTCAGTGATCCATCTTGGCGCGGCACGCGGCGTGTATAGTCAATCCAGCACAGCATCTTGAAGGCGTTCATCAACATCGCGCCGGCGTTGGGATCAAAGACCTCTCGGTCATGCATGACGCCGTCAATCTGTAGCTGCACACGCATCCCTTGGCCGGTGAGCGTGAACAACATGACTTCCGCTCTAGCTGTGACCGCGTTGGCCATCAACGTTTGCATTTGCGCATAGAGGTCCAAGTCCATCGGTTGCGTGATGGGCTTGACCGGAATGAACTGCACGGGAGGTCCCGCAGATGCCGTTTTCGATTTTTGCTTGGAGAACATGCCCAAGGGAGTCGCTCTTGCTAGGGATGGAGCGGGCACTTGTTTATCACCAGGACATTGTTCTTGAGACGACCGGTCTCTACTTCTGTCTCTCGGTCTTATCTCTTGTGAAACGCTCGCTGAAAGGACCTGGCGATGTTAATGCGGCCGCGGATGCGGTGTCGAAATGAAGGGGGAGGTGAGTGATTTGCCGAGTTGGCGATGCCGGAGTGAACAGTTCGCTTGAAAAAAATGACTCCCTCATGAAGACATCAAATCAAAAGTCACGGACGTGCCCAGTGCGAACGCCGCCATGGTGACGAGCATGATTCCGCACCACAGCCAGCAGGATGCGGCTGCAACGCAGCGCTGCCTTGCAAAGTCAGGCTCGCGTGCAAATCTTGCCATTTCCCGTGCAACGTGAAATAGCAGATACGATCCTAACCACGCGGATAGCCCCAACACAAGTAACAGGACGTCGCGGAGGGCTTCAATTTTGGTGAAGTCCGTCCACCTGCCGGCCGGAGCCAGGAAAATCCCACAAGTGGCACAGCCACAGATTGCGCTGGCTACGAGCAGAAATATCACCCATGGTACGGACGCTTTGACTTCCCCGGGGGCCGTCGGGGCCGCCCCGATTTGCGCAAGTTCGTCGAATTCCATCAGAGGTGGAGAGGCCATGGTGGATCATGAGTTCTCAATCATGACTAGCGGAACCACCGTCAGCTCATCCGCAGCTTGATCGGCGCCATGTTCGCTGCTTCTGAATCATCGGCCGCAAGACCCCTCGTCGCTGGCGGCAGGGGTGGGATTGGCATTGAGAATTCCATTGAAGACGAATTTGAAAGTCCCGTGCGGTTGTCCGCGAAACAGAACCTCAGGCCCAAACAACGCCAATCGGCCCTCTCCCACAGACGCATCAATGATCGAGACACCGCCGTTGAGATGCTCCTGCCCCCACGCCCAACCGCTTCGCAAAGGTTTGTCCGTGTCAAACCACGCGATGGAAGCCAGGCTTGCCTCAGCGTCTTCGTTTGCGTCCAACAGGCGGAACGTGGGGCTGCCATTGGCGAACATCACGTCAATTTCCTCATCTAAACCCCAAGCGAGCGGCTGAGAATTATCCACTCGCACTCGCAGCAAAGAACCGGGAATATAAAATTCACTTCTGGTCAACGGTTGTTCCTCGCCATCGTCGTTGATTTGAACCAAATGGCTGCCGAAAGGAAGTTCCAACTGGTTTCCAAGTGATGTTGAACTGCCAATGGCCAGTACGGTCCCGCCTTGTTTGAGGAAATCGCCGAGGTGGGAAATGCCAAGGCCCCGCCCGCGACGGTCCGATAACGCACCGGTCACAAAAATCAACACATCGTACTTGGATCGCAATTCCTCGGATTCAAGGTCGCCTGCGTAGACGACTTCGAAGGGAAACTCGAACTGTTCCAGAATCCACCGCGTCCACCCGGAAGGCATTGAACCTCCCGTCCGATCCCACAGGCCCACCCTTAGTTCGTGAAGCCGTTTTGTTTCCACCGTCGGGCTAGCCTTCGCCCCATGGAAAGAAACGCCCAACTGCTGCGCCAGTTGATTCAGCGTGTCCGCAGTCCCTTGTGTATTGGCAATATAGAAAGTCCCCGCAGGCAGAACTCGATCCCCAAGTGTTGATGGAGCTTCCAGACGATCAATCTCAGCACCGGCAGCGAGCAGACGGTTGACCGCTCGATACGAATCATTGATCCGGGTACTCAAGTAGAAACCGGCAGCGTCATCGGCGTTGGTGACCTTGCCAGCCGTTGGAGAGGCCAGCAGATCCAACCGCTGGAACGGACCGTCAAAACCGTCCAAGATCCGATCAAACTCAACGCCCATAGAGTAGGCCAAAGTCCAGCCAGCGATATCGTACGGTGGCGTGGGTGTAGCTCCGGGATAAGCGAAATCATCCGGGTGGTCCTGCGGTTCAAACATATCCATGACATGTGCCCGGAATGCTTGGGCTGTCTTCACCACAAACGATCCAGC
>JALCBR010000134.1:6330-8747 GCA_028066245.1 Pirellulales bacterium
ACTTCAAACTCTTCGGTCGCCTGGTGAACGATGACACCGGTCCCAATCAAAATATTGACGAACTTAGTCGCGGTCAGGAAATCTGTCTGATTCGCAGGAACGATGAATCCACGGGGATCTCGGTTCTCAGGAACTCGAAACATGGCTTGAAACTGTTCAGCCGTCAGTGCGCCCCGACCTCCCCGATTTTGCCGGCCGCGACCTTGAGATCTCGCTGAGTTACCTGACCTCTGTGAACCGCGATTTCGTAGATTCTTGACCAATGATGGCGTTATCGTCCAACTGTCGCGGTTGCCGCGCTCGATAGCTTCATTGCCCATGTGCCAAATGTTGTAGAGCAATTGTTCGCGATGGCGTGACGCATAGTCCAGAACGGCCTTGTTGGCGACAACGGAGTACTCGACAGACTGCCGAAAGTGCCATTCTTGCGGTTCAATTGGCGCCAAATAATCACCCTTGGGCAGCTGCTGTTCCGCTCGAATTCGCACTTGTGATGGCGTTGGGGTGCCAATCGTTTCCGTCAACAGACCAATCATGTTGTGAAAGTAAGCTGTTGTCCTAAGGCCGCCGTTCCACCATGTTGAGTATCTTGCCCCGCTGCGGCATGTCGCGCCGGGCATGCCTTCGACAAGGAATCGTTGCATCATCGCCGCGCCGACAGAGTCAATCCCGTTAACGACCAAGGGATCAATGTTGTAGTTGAATGGGTCCCGGAAGGGTGGGCAAAACAGGACCGTACCAGCAGGGCCCGTTTGGTGCTGGTTGTAGACAATCTGCGGCAACCATTCCAAGTACATGGTGTAGTTCATGTTCCTGGTTTCTGCTTGCGTGTTGGCGAAAAAGTCGCGGTTGTTATCGTGGCCGATATATTTCTGGTAGAGCCGTGGCAGACCTGCCAATGAACGCTGCTTGGGGTCTTCGTTCCGCATATACCAGTCAGAGACCAAATCCATACCGTCTGGGTTGGCGTGCACGAAGAGAATGATCACGTCGTCAAGAATCCGCAACGTCTCTGGGTCATCATCCCGCAAGAAACGATACATGGTCTCCATCAAAGCCTGCGCACAGAGAACTTCCGTAGCGTGCAGACCGCCATCTATCCAAACGACCGCCTTGCCATCTTCTGCCAGCGATCGTGCGAGCTCCGCGTTGATGCCTTCGGCAAATGCCAAGCGACGGGAAATCTCGCGATAGCGAGAAAGTTGTTCGTGATTTTCCACCGAGGTCACGATCCCCATCAACTGCTGGCGACCTTCAGCCGTGGTGCCAATCGAGACAACCCTCAACCGATCTGACTCCTCGTCCAGTTTGGACCAATAGGCCATCAACTCTTGGTAATTGGCCAGATAGTAGTCCTCGCCCAAGTCATGACCCAGGAATTCCTTGGGGCTTGTGACCGGTTGCTCCGCGACGGATTGCGTCACTACCGCAAACAATGCGAAGCAGCAAAATAGCCCACAAAGCAGGTTCCGTCGAAGGCTGAGACGCGATTCAATGAGGCCGCAAAAAATCATCATGTCGTTCCTGTTTGGCTGGAGGCCCACTGAGTTGGTGCGTTGTGGTCGAATGCATGAACGCGCACAAGCTTAGGCTGGTCGAGCGCTCCCTCAAAACTAGCAGCGCGGGCGCAAAATGGGCCATCGCATCCGGGATTGAGAGTAAAACATCGAGTGCACGCCGAGAAGGCGTCGACAGCCCTCTCGCAGCATCTACGCTTCAAGCGCTTGAGGGCGACCACTGTGGTGCGCGCTCGCCTGCTGATGGCGTCGGCGGCTCTATTCTTGGGTCCGGCAACAGCGATTGCAAGAATTCATTTTCCAGGCGTGCTCAGTGGCCGTGGGTCAGGCAGCCTTGCGGTGAAAATCAGAGGGATCGGATCGTTCTTGCGTGTCCGCAGGCGTATCGACAATGTCTTCATCCAGCCTAGGGCGGATGAACTTGCCAATCACTGCATCAATCCGCTCGCTCAGTTCGTCCAACTCGCGGATCACGCGATCTTGGAGAGAATCAATTTCTTCTTGAGCCGATGGTTGTTCAGAAGACCCAGCCATGATCGGTTCCGGCACGTGGAAAGGGACCACCCTTTGGCATCGTCTGCTCGCTCGAACCGAATTTAGTCGCCGAATCTCAATCGCTATATCTTGCCGCCATCGATGCGAAATCAGTGTTTGAATTCCGTGCTGCATTTGACGGTGGTCGCGGCGCATAGCCCATTGTTACGCTAGGGCATCTGTCCGATTTGCTGGTCCGCTCGCCCAACGAACTCTGTCAAGTCACCCCGAGACGGGAGCCCACACGCCATGCTCTCAGGCGTACGGGCGAAATTGTCATTGGTCAAATTTGGGGGTGTTTCTGGCCAACATGCGCGCTGCCGAGCGCCATAGGGGGTTGACGGTTAACATGCTGCTGAACTTAAC
>JALCBR010000135.1 GCA_028066245.1 Pirellulales bacterium
TTGGAACAGAATGGACTCCTTCCGCCAAGCCGTGACGTTGAGCAACTGCTGGATGTGCTTCGGCCGCGAGTTCGAGCGTGGTCGGGTTGGGAGTTCATCTCACGCACCTTTCCAAACGGACAACGTTCGATCATTGAAGGCTCTCCTGAGTTGGCAACTGGCATCATCGTTCATGATGCGGACTTCGATCTGGCGGGTGAGTTGCTGCGTGAAAATGAAGTGGCTCTTGAAGATCCGGTCGTCGTCACGACTCGCAAAGGATTCGACAGTAAGTCGAGCACCGATCAAATCGTCGTCGGACCGCAAAGTGACGCATTCTTTGACAGGGAAGCGGGAACGTCGGAACGTGCCCGGCGACAAACAGACCTCGATCAGTATGACGATCAAATCAGCTCGGTTACCGTCCGCCAGAAGAAGCTCTCAGACCTTGAACGTGAACTACGATCGTTTTGTGACGACCATCCCGTTTCATGGTTCAGCAACATTGCAAATCAAATTGAAGAGAAATCGCACTCTGAAGCGGAAGCCGTTCAAAGAGCAGCCGACCTGTTGGCGCAGTCAGGGTCAATGGCCGATCAGATCAGCGATGTTGAATCTTCATTGGATGACAAGCGGAAAGACAAGCAAGCCACTCATGATGCGATGCAGCGGGCACAAGGCTTCGTCGAACAGCATGAGTCTTCGATTCAGACCAATGAATCTGACCTGAAAGACTGCACGGACGAAGTCGAGATTCTTGAAATCGAACAACTTGAAACGCAGGGCATGCTCGAAACTTTGGAGGAACAAACACAATTGTGCGACACGACACTCCAGCGTCTTCGGTCCAAAATCGCACAAGATCAACTCCTGCTGACGCAGATTGAGTATCGACAGTCCGACGAACAGCAGTCGCCAAACGGACCGCTGAGTCAGCTTGCCGACGACTACCGCCAATTGAAGACTCAGTACGAGCAGAACGTTGGGGCGCAGAGCCTTCTCCAATTGGTTACCGAAGCAGAAGAGAACGCTCAGCGGGAAAGAAAGAAGTTCCGGGAGAATCTTGATTCGGAGATCGCAGTGCAGGATGTCGAGCAAGCACTCGTCTCACTTTCCGATCCGGAGCAGGCAGAGGCCGAACAGCAAGCGGCGCAAACCGGTCAGTCATCAGCTTTCAGCGCGTACCAGACGGGACGAAAAGCCTTGAAGGCCGCTGAACGAAGGCGCGATGAAACTGGGAAAGTTTGTGAAGACACCGGAACCGCTCTTGAAATCGAGGCTGAGTTGAAGCCGGACTCTGTTGAGTCTGCCGAACGAGCCGGAGACGAGGCAGACCTTGCAGCCACTGAATTGAGTGCGAAGTCGTCGGAGCATCGAAGCAATTCTGAGCAAGCCAACAATGACTGGGCGGCGGCTGAAGCAGAGGGTCGGCGCTTGCACGGGCTTGGCGAGCGAGCAACTACGTTGAGTGAGCGGCATCAACGACTTCTGGAATCGCTTAACGACGACCAAGAGGCGGCACCATCCCCGGTTGAGAGTGAATTGCCTGCCGACGTCGATAAATTGGAGGAGTACTTTCGCGGCTTGGAAAAGCGGCTCGACGGACTCAGCGAACAAGACGTGCAACTAAACAGGCAGCGATCGAAGATCGTCTCGGGCATTCGACACTGGGCTGGCGACCCAAGATTCAACGAACTCAAAACTCCGTTAATCCATCGAGTTCGCGGGTACGACGACGCCGATTTTGAGCGATCCTTCGATCACCTGAATCAACTGTTGGAACTGAGACAGAAAACGGTGGACGAGAAGATCGCGGAGATCGATGAAAACCGCGAACTTGTTGTTCGCCAACTTCAGCAGGTTGCCGAAGACGGCTACGCCGTTTTGCGTTCAGCCGCAAACCAGAGCAAGCTGCCCGAATCAGTTCCGGAGTTGGCTGGTCATCAATTCATGACCATCAACATGAAATGGCCGGAAGATCACGGCGAGCAACGGACCAGAATCGGCGATCTCATCGATGAACTGGTTGAGAAGGATGACATTCTCAACAGCACCAAACTCATGCAATTGGCGGTTCGGCGGTTAGCTCGTCCGATCCGCGTACGTGTTCTGAATCCCGACCCCAATCACGCCGGCCAACGACTTGACATATCTGAGTTGTCGAAATTCAGCGGCGGAGAACGTCTGACATGTGCCGTCCTGCTGTATTGCACTCTCGCGCAACTCCGTGCTCGTCAAAAGGGACTGTTCCGAAAACCCTCCAGCGTCCTGCTGCTTGACAATCCAATCGGCAGTGCATCCAGAGTGACGTTCATCAAGCTGCAGCGTGATGTCGCTCGGGCGATGGGCATTCAATTGGTCTACACAACGGGCGTCAATGACTACGAGGCCTTGCAACCAATCCCAAAACGAATTCGACTACGCAACGACCGTGTCAATCGCCGAAACGGAAGCAAGATGGTCGAGCTGATGGATGACGGGGCTGGCGACGGCATGCAACCGATCCAAGCGATTCACGTGGGTGAGCGAGAACAGTCTTTGGGGTGAGGTCCGTCGACAGGTGTTTTGGAGTGACAATCCGTGAACGAAGAACTTGACGACCATCGACTCGATAAGTTCGCTCGATCTCTCAGGAAGTCACCGACAAAGTGGGTCGCGAACGATTATCTCTGGGCTGCATTTGCATCCGCGTTCCCGGCGATGGCACAGCGAGCAGACCAACGACGCCATTTCTTGGCTGCGTTGGAATCACTCGCCTGTCGGGACAATATCGAACTGCCGTCACGAACCGGACGTCGTTGGGACAGCTCATTCAAGCCCGCCATTCCAACATCCGTCTACGTTCCTCGCGACGATCCGGACAAGCCAAAGGACTGGCGGACGTTTCCGTGGCACGAATCACTGATGTGGGTCAACGACCTCAACCACGTATCACCCGAAACAGAACAGTTACTTCGACGTGTCCACGATGGTCTGACGCGAAACGGATTCAGCGACGTCGTGCCGCTCAAGTATCGATCATTGCAACTGACGGGAAAGGAAAAACGACTTGGTGAACTCGCCAAGTCCACGTTGTTTGGGGAAGGCCGCCTTTCGTTCGAGCTACTGGGATGTCTCGCAGAAGTTCCGCCGCTGGCGTACGAACAGGTTGGCAAACGACGCTCGATCATCCTTTTCGAGAACGCCGACTCGTTCTCCGTCGCGCGAAACACTCTGCGAACGCTGGAGAACCCGCCATACGGCTACGTCGGCTTCGGCGGCGGCAACGGTGTTGCCAAGTCGC
Organism: Pirellulales bacterium; assembly: GCA_028066245.1. Classification (GTDB taxonomy): domain Bacteria; phylum Planctomycetota; class Planctomycetia; order Pirellulales; family S012-138; genus CALJLD01. The sequence continues at coordinate 3,263 of JALCBR010000135.1, forward strand.
TTCCGTACCTCATGCAGATCACACCCGTGATCGAGCGCATCGTGTACGTCGGAGATCTGGACTATCACGGCCTGAAGATCGCGACACGAGCAGTGCGAACTGCCGCCACATTCGGCCTGCCTCCTGTACAACCGGCCGCCGAAATTCATGCCGCGATGCTGAAATCAGCCATCGCGTTTGATCAACCACAAGGCTGGCAGGACGAAACGAAGCGAAAGCCATCAGCCGAAGACATCGACGACGTTGCAAGTTTTGTTCACGAAGACAGTCGTGAGTCGATCACCAACCTCCTTCGCAACAAGCGCCGAATCCCGGAAGAAGTGCTGGGCCCATCAGAGCTGCTTTCCATTTGGAGTGCTCGCTAGTGCCAAACGAGCAATGCCTCCGCATTCGTTGAGTGCGCGGCGCAAAATGAGTTCGGTTCATAGTTCAGAACCGACGCACGACCAGGACAACCATCTATTCAATTGTCGCAGAAAACCCTGAAACAAGGCTGATTTTCAGCATACCCCCACTGCTGTACGCCAGCCGCAAAAAGTTCTACTGGTGTCCCCTATCCTCTATTCCCCGGACTTGCACGGTCGCGTCATAGGACGCAAGGTTCAGCAAATCCGGGTTTTTTCTTGCGCAGAGCTTGGGCTTTGCTGCTGCTTGCCACTTGGCTGCCGGCAACTGATACGCCGCTTTTGCGCCGCCTCATCCGCGCACACCGCTACCTGGACATGCTCATCCATGGTCATCAGGTAGTGGCACAAGCGATGGATGGCGTGTTGCCCAGCCAACTTGTGACCACCTGCACGGTCGCAAAAAATCCGTTCGCGGTGACTCAAATCATGAAACCCATAAAGTCAATGACACAAGTAACATTTATGCAAACATACTGTTTGGCACAAATTCCCTATTTTTCTTTCTCGTGACTTGCCTTACCTACCAAGGACGCCTAGTTTTTGCATCTACGCTAGCAACAGTTCCTCCCACATTGTCCTGACCAGCTACGGAACTTGCTCGTTGTGGATGGCCCTCAGCGAGCGAACGCCGATCTTGGCGTCGTGCCCCGTGAGCTGGCGAGCGCTCAGCCCTGACAAGTCGTGTTTGGCTCGCACCGGGAGAGGCGGGCCATCTTGAATTCAAGCGGACCAGTTACGGAGTCTTTAATCGCAGGATGCAAACCGCAGTCGCTTGCCAGATGTGACCCTGTGGCTGGTCGATGTTGGCCAACCAGATTGAAGTCACTTGTTAGCGAGTACGTGCCAGACAGCTAGCTCCTACCAACTGATCAACGTGTTCAACCGAGTTAGAAAAGGAGTTTTCAGGATGACGGTTCTTCATGCTGTGCTGATGCAAAGCGTCTTGATCTCCGGCGGAACAGAAGCCGGCTACAGCAAGGCATACGCGTCAGCTTACGAATCCGGCCGCCCTCTTTTAGTGTTAGTTGGCTCCGATGAGAACGCCGGCTACCAAACGATGAAGCAAGACATCATGCCACAGTTGCAGGCCAACGGTGATTTGACGCAAGTGGCCTATGCGACGGTGAACATGGACCAAGAGGCCGAACTGGCACAGAGGATTATGAGCGGCAACAACGTTCCGCAACTCGTCATGTACTACAACACACCGGGAACCGGCTGGCAGCGTAAACAAATTGCCGGCGAGACGACGGTGGCTGAAATTGCCCGCTTTATCAAGACGGGCGTGAGTGCATCCAGCTCATCACAGTCGGCCGTGAATGTCAGAACTGTTAGCGCGTCCAACTGGAATGGTTCAAGGGGATGGTCGACAATCCAGCCTCGTAGTTCCAACAACTTGAGATTCCGCGGTATCTTTTGCATTGGCGGCTCGTGACACTAGAGATTTCTCCCCAGTTTGGGGAATCACACACGAGCCAACCAAGGTTGGGCTGACTGCCCAATGTCCATTTCAAAGCCCTGCCACAACAATCGTTGCGGCAGGGCTTCTCGCTTGCCATATCCTGTACCATTCTGTTGCGCTCTCGCGAGCCATCGAAAGCTGCGAGCCTGGCAGCCATCCGAAGTGGCACCTTCAGCACAAGCCTATCTTGCGTTGATTCGCTGGATACTATCTCCCAATGACTATCGATTCCATATCCGCAGCCGAAAGCGACGTGTTCAACCGAGGAAGCCAATCGTTAGTGGCGGTTTGTAATTTCGTCAGTTGTTCTTCTAATTCTTCTGACAACTCGCGGAACACTCGATATGCTCCATCTGTTGGGCGAGCGTCACCGTTCTCCACACTTCTACGCAACGAGGCAAGCCGGTTGTTCAACTTGATGGGGAAGTTGAGCGGATCTTGATTGCTGCGATTTTGGACCTGGTAGAGCTCCTGTTCGATTGCAGATATCTCTTTCATAAAAGTTTGTGCAAGTTGTTTGAATTCAGAGTCGTTGACCTGCTCCAGCCTTTCCTTCAATTGCTGACGCAAAGAGCGGACTAAGATCACTGCTTCGTTGGCAGCGCTTGTCTTGTCACGTATCTGGCTGGCCAAATCAAATTGTGCCTGGAGATCAGTAGAAGTGATTCCCGTCAGGTTCGGGTTCATTTTGATTTTGAACGGATGGGTCTCTACAAAGTCTCCCACCGTGAGACGCACCTGGTAATCGCCAGGGGGAGCCTTGGGGCCCCGCTGGGGCCGAGCGCTCCAGATGATCATCCCGTTGAAAGAGGTCGCGCCTGCATATGTCAAATCCCAACTGAAGCGATTGAGGCCTGCCGCAGTCGCGCTTTTCTGGTCGCGCGTGAAAGATCGTACAATATTCCCCTCCGCATCAAGGATTTCAATCAAGATTGTTTCCGCTGGCTTGGCCAAGAAATATTGGATTGTCGCGTTGTAAACGCCACGGATGGCATCCGCTGGAGCAAACAGGATTGCCTCTTGTTTGCTGAGTTCCGGGGTGATTTGCCGCAACGGGCGGATATCGTCCAAAATCCAAAAACCGCGACCATGTGAGCCAACAACCACATCATCGTCCTTGACGACGAGATCTCGGATTGGTGTGTTGGGCAAGTTTAGCTGCAATGATTGCCACAAGTCGCCATCGTTTAGAGAAAAATAAACGCCGTGTTCCGTTCCCAGGAACAGCAGCCCCGGTCGTTCTGGATCTTCGCGAACAGCTCTGGCGAAATGTCCAGACTTGATACCGTTGACGATCTTTGTCCATGTTTTGCCGTAGTCGTAAGTTCTGAAGACATACGGATCGCGATCATCGACTTGGTACCGGTTCGCAGCGACATAGGCTGTGCCAGGTTCATGCGGTGACTCATCAATGATGCTCACGCGGGAGAACTTCGGGAGGTTAGGCGGCGTGATATTCTGCCACGAGTCCCCACCATCGCGCGTGATGTGGATCATGCCGTCGTCGGATCCCGCCCAGATCGTGCTCTTGTCATGGTTAGAAGGTGCCAGCGCAAACACAGTGGCATAGATCTCCGGACCATTCATGTCCATCGTGATTTCGCCGCCGGACATTCCAAGTGTTTCAGAATCGTGATAGGTCAGGTCAGGACTAATTTTGTCCCAGCTCTGCCCATCGTCCGTCGTCTTCCACACGTGCTGCGAACACGTGTACATTACGGAGGAATCGAGCGGTGAAAACATGATTGGAAACGTCCATTGCCAGCGCTCTGGAAGTGTACTTGCAGGCTCCCCTGAGAAGAACCGTGGATACACTTGAATATCCCGAATTTGACCCGTGCTGCGATCATACCGAGTGAGCAGCGCGCCTTGGCTTCCGGCGTAAAAGATGTTCTTGTCTTGGGGGTGCTGAGTGATCCAACCGCTCTCCCCGCCGCCAACCGAATAATACCATCCATGGTTCGGCCCTCGTGCCTGCATATTGCGCCATCCATCACTAGGCACGGCAACAGTACTGTTGTCCTGCTGAGCGCCGGCGACGTGATAGGGCACATCGCTTGTGGTCATCACGTGATAGAGCTGCGCCGTGGGAAAATCTTGTTCCGTCCAAGTTTCACCACCGTTGACGCTGACGTTTCCGCCGCCATCGTTGGCGTTGATCATTCGTAAAGGATTATTAGGGTCGATCCAAAGGTCATGGTTGTCGCCGTGAGGTACGCGGATCTGTGTGTTGAATGTCACGCCGCCGTCTGTGGATTTGTAAAAGCCTGTATTCAAGCAATAGACGATATCCCGATCCCATGGGTCCGCGTAAATCCGTGAGTAATAGAAGGCACGTTGTCGGAGCTTTCTTTCCTTGTTGGTCTGCTGCCATGTCCAACCGCCATCATCTGAGCGAAACACACCTCCTTCATTGGCTTCGACAATCGCCCACACACGATCCGAATCCGCGGGCGAAACCGTGATGCCAATTTTTCCGACAGGACCTTCTGGCATTCCCGGATTCTTTGTCAATTCAATCCAAGTGTCGCCACCATCGACTGATTTAAAGAGCTTGGAATCGGGTCCGCCGCCCCACATCTTCCAAGCCTTCCGATAGACTTGCCAAGTTGAGGCGTACAGCACTTTGGGGTTGTTGCGATCGATAATCAGGTCAGCGGCGCCAGCCTTGTCACTGATATACAGTACCTTTTCCCACGTATTGCCACCGTCGGTCGAACGGAACACGCCGCGTTCCTCATTGTTTCCGTAGGGATGCCCGAGTGCTGCGACATAGACGATGTTGGGATCGGTTGGATGTATGCGAATCCGTGAAATTGCCTGCGTCTCTTCAAGCCCGAGGTGTCTCCATGTCTTTCCGCCATTAGTTGATCGATAGACTCCGTCGCCTTGTGTGATGCTGCCTCGTAACTGGACTTCGCCCATGCCGATGTAGACGATATCGGGGTTCGTCTCAGCGACAGCAACAGCACCCACGGATGAACTTGTCAGCTGGCCATCAGTAACGGGCTCCCAGCTTGTGCCGCCATCGACAGTCTTCCACAAGCCGCCGCCTGTTGCGCCAAAATAGTATTCGTTTGGTCTGCCTGGACTTCCGGTTGCTGACAACGAGCGTCCGCCTCGATTGGGTCCGATGTTGCGCCATCTCAGAGAATCATAATATCGAGCATCGAGTCCAACTGATGTGTCTTGCGCGACGGCGTGAACCGTCACCGGCAAGGAGAGAATCACGCTGCTCGCAACGGACAAACAGATTTGCTTGATGGTCATCAACCCGGCACTCCTTGGAGTGGATGGAGTGGACAGTGTGCGAAAAGCAGTCAGCATAGTCACCATAGCCAGACACCGCAGCTGTTTTCTTGAGTTAACCAGGCAGCTTTGTGGTCCGTAACCAGAAGGACTTCTGGCGACTGTTTGAGCTCTCCCG
>JALCBR010000136.1 GCA_028066245.1 Pirellulales bacterium
CCAAACCTCCGGCTTGACCCTTTGACAGGCCCAACAACCGCGCAGCCGTCAATAACTCCGTTCTTCGTTATTTCACTTGGCGCTCTGCCTTTGACGTCGTTAATTGTCTTTTACGCTTTCAGGAGAATTGACGTTGAAATCGACGGTGAGCGCAAGGAATACAGAAGCACAACTTCCATCTTCGGCAAAGTCGTTCGTAGGCGAAGGCTCGCTGGCGACCAACACACCCGCGTACAAGTCACGCATACCGTAACTCACAACGGCGGCTGGTACTTCGTCCATATTCGAGGTGGCTTTCTGAGAAACGTTGTATGCAGCAATCGGCTGTTCAGCAAAAGAGAAGCCGAAAGGCACGCTGGCGCCGTGTCTTGTCTCATGGGACTGGAAGGGCAGTAGAAGGCTTAGACCTACTTGTCACTGTAGTTTAGCGTCGCATGCGAGACCAAGATGACTTGCACTAGGGTTGGCCAGCGAAACGGTGCCTCTGTTCGGAGTGCAGGTAAGGCGATTTGAAGCATCGCGTTGTCGCGCGTTTACCACCTAACACAAAGCAGCGCATTTCATGAAGAAGATAAGAATCTTTGCAGTCATTCTTATTGTGGCCGGAATCGTCGGCACGAGCTTTGGAGTCATCGCGTGCGTCAAAACTCGTTCGGACTACATCCGCAACCGGAAGGCAATGGACTCGTGGTATCGCGAGGTTGAGACGCTCATCGAAGAGCGAGCTGATGAAAGCGATGTTCGTTATGCTACGCCACTTCATCCACGAAAGCGACGGTGAGCTTCTTGCCAAGAGCTTCAGCAATGGCTTGGAGCATCGAAAGCGAGTGTCCTTCGTAGTCAGCGTTCTCAAGTCGGTTAATCGCAGGCTGCTTCGTGCCAACAAGCTCGGCCAAGTCGGCTTGGCTCAAACCCGCTTCGGTGCGTGCGTTGCGAATCATGCGAGCAACGTACACGTTGAGTTTTTCTTCAGCGAGCAGCTTGGCATCTTCAGGTGTTGCGGCAAAACGGTTTCTCAAGATGGAAACAGCATCAGTTGTTTTAGCCATTGGGGTTTGCCTCTTCATAAGTGTGTCGCTCGGGGTCATCTTTGAAACGCTCCATTCTTTCGATGGCCCGTTCAATGTCGCGGTTCGGAACTTCTTTCTCCTTGGTTAGGGCGTGAGCGAGCACAGCGGCATGCTGCCCGTGAAAGAAGTAAAGAAGCCGATAGTTCACTCGACCGACACGGATTCTCAATTCATAGATGCCGTCGCGGAGTATATCTGCTAGAGGTCGACGAAGCTCATGGCCGAACTCCTGCAAAGCCTCAATACGCGCAACGCACTTTCGTGCAACCTTGCGGTCACGCTTTGCCAGTTCTTCGATGAATTCGAGAACTGGTACAGACCCATCGTCATCCTTGAAAAAGCAAACTTCCGTGTGTGGCATCTGTTTGAAGAATATAACAAAATTGTTATATAGTCAAGTATAGGATTTCAGGCGTCGACGGCATTCACATTTCGGCAAATTCCTGAATGTGTTTTCCGCGGTAAGGGCGATAGTACAATACAGTCGCTTCGGAAACGAAGCTCAAATGAGCCCATGTGGTCGCTGCTTTCTTTTTGTCAGCTACTGAAAACGCGTGAGCGGAAAAACTGTATTTCGCTCGCGCTATTGACCCCTGCGCGGCCAATGGCTCTGACATCGTGCTTGCACAGCCCGCATTTCTCGAGACAATCGGAGTGCCATGAAGGCCATTTGCAGCGCAGGGGTCAATAGTATCTCGCTACCGTCGTGACATTAAATCAGGGAACACTTGTTCAATCGCTCGTTGTTGCTGTTCTGGAATTAAGTGCCGGTACCGCTTTACCATTTCTTCAGTTTGGTGTCCGACCCACTGATTGATAACTCGCTGCTCGATTCCGGCTGCGGCTGCGTTTGAACAAAACGAATGGCGTAGCACGTGCCATCCGCTAGCTTTCTCGAATCGCGTTCCTACTAAGGCTCGCTTGAAATGGTCGTGAGCTTCGCTACGAGTAATGGCTGCTTCCGTTCGGCGGGTCTTCCGTGATCTTTCCAGTTCCGGTTCAAGTCGGAACGAGAGTTCTCCACCAGGGTGAAATGGTAGCCACTCCCGTAATGCTCTGCGAAGCAAAGGTGACATGGGGACCGTACGGTTTGTTAATCGTCCCCGCACTCGCTTCTTCTCACGAATCGTGATGATACCTGCAGCAAAGTCGAGATCGACCAGGTGGGACCGAAGAATTTCGCTACGACGTGCTCCGGTGTGTGCTGCGAAGGTAAACATTGGATAGAGAAACGGATGCCGTGCCGTATTCCGCACGTGTCTCAACAATTCCTGAATCTCACTCGATGTGAAGAAAAGTGATTGCCAGAATTCGTGTTCCTGCTCTTCCGTCAGGTCGCCGCGGGCGACTCGTCGCTCAATGCAATCAAGCGTTTGAAAGGGCGGCTTGTCCTTTGACTTTGGATATCGAAGCCCCTTTATGGGGAGGGGCCGCGACAAGTGGCCAGCGTTCCTGGCCCAGTTCCACATCGTCCTGAGAGTGGTGAGTTCTTTCTTGATTGTGGCTGGGCTAAGCGTAGCTCCATGCAACCCCCTCTCCTTCCCTCGTTTCTCAATGTATGTCTGCAGGTCGCCAAGTTCGATGCATGGTAAGTCGAACGTCGCTCCCAAACTTCGTTTCAGATGGCCGAGATGCGTTCTCATGCCTGCCACAGTGCTCTCTTCAAGGGAGCCGGGAGGAACTGCTGCAAGAAACGCAAGAGCGAAGTCTGAAAGCCTCCTGAGCCGCTTCTTCGGACGCTCAATATTACGACCGTTCAATCGTCCGTCAGAAAGCAAGAAGGAACCGAGGTCGGCATCATCGGGAGGAACCAGTCGCCCAGATTCCACGAGACGAATGTTCTCGTCGATGCGATGCAGACGAGCGGTGGCGTCTCGTTCGTCTTTGGTACGAAGCGATTTTTTGAAGCGTTGTCCCGCATAGCGAAACGAGACATGAAAATAGCCGTTGGGCGTTTGCTCTAGCCAAGCCATGAGTCTGCCTCCAGGGTGGAGAAGCCTATGAGCTCAACCACCGCGAGACCAGCGACTCAAAGCCAATACAACGGCAAGCGCGCCCCCAATTTGCCCCTATTCAGCAAGATTCCAAGAAGTGCTCGACGAGCAGAATCGTCGTAAGTCCTTGCTGGGCAAGAGTACCGGAGGTGGGACTCGAACCCACACGACCTTGCGGCCACTGGATTTTGAATCCAGCGCGTCTGCCAATTCCGCCACTCCGGCCTGACTCGAAAGCGTTCGGCAGCGACAGTTTACGGTAATTCCAAGGACAGTCAATTCATCTCCTGGTTCGCCGCGCTGCTTGCTGATTCTCTTGCGTGTGTCCTGTTGAGTCTCTCAGCTGCGGAACCTGGACGGGTCTCGCGATTCACATCCCCTTCCACGCCGAAAACGTTGCCACATCGCTGTCACTCAGGCGGAACCATTCCGCATGGGCTCGCTTGCCGGCAAACCGCGAATGCCAATAGTCTTCAATTCCGCGGGGGTCGTCCGTACGGATCGCGTGGATCAGCACGCCTTTATTCGGCAGCAACCAGGACAGCTCCTGTCCTCGACGAATCACATTGTAGCTGTAGCCGATCTTGTACAGCCCAACAGACTCGAAGAGGTACACATATCCCCACCGCACTTTGGGCTTGGACTCTGGCTTGCTTGGGTCCACCTTCTTTGGCTCCACGGCGATCTCCTCCAGCAACGGCTTGCAGATTTGCAGCACATCGTCATAGCCGGAATGCTCGTCTTCCTTGGGTCTTGTGGAACAATAATCCACCAGTTTGCGAATGATGTCCGGCCGGTTTCCCAACCGCTTGTATGCCGTAGGGCTGGGAAAGCCTGGCTCGTTCCGGCTGCGGAACAGCAGGTCCGCCACCACGGGATATCTTCCCAACTCGCGGATGCACTTCACCAGCGATTCGAACAAGCATTCAAGGCTATACGGCTGCGACATCGTGTTCGGCTTTAGCCCGGCTTCGGCGGTCGCGTCACCCCACCGGAGCCAATACTTGCCGTACCATTCAAACAGCCGCATCCCGGTCACGCGCTTGAATTTCATCCAACCCAGCGGCACGCCGTCGTTCTCTTCCGCCCGCTGGCGGATCTCTTCCAGAATCCGTTGCTTGTCCGCACACATGGCTAGGAATGGTGTAAGGGGATGAACTTCACGATGACCCGGCGACAAACCCAGGCTTCGCGACGTCCGATTCATGTCACACCTGCAACTTGCCGAAAAAACTGCGCAGTGAGGAACACGTGTTTTTCTGGATTTCAGAAAATCTCACAGAAAGCCTGGGACATCACCAGGCGGCAAAGCCCGTCGCAAGAAGGGACTGTCAAATGTAAACGCCTTTACGATCACCGATTTTCAGTCGCCCGAACGCAGAGCGATCGGCACATTCACCGTTTGACCGCACGCCGTAAACATGCTCAAGGGCCATGACTTCGGCTTCTGCATCACGATCTTCGCCGGGTGTCACTGCTGGCTTGTCCAGCAGTGTTTTTCGTCGGGCTCGGTTCGACCTCATTCCAACAGCTGGTAATCCAACTTGCTGAGCTTCCGGGAGGAGGCTGAGCCTATTCTGTGGGCGGTCGCGAGAACGGACGGCAAGCCCAAAGAAGAGCACTGCTGGACAAGCCAGCAGTGGCACCCGATGGGTTCAAGATTCTTTGAGAGCAAGTGAGCGAGGATACCGGGATGTCGAAGTATGAAGAAGTGGATGAGATACTCAAGAGTGTCGATGCGTTTGTCGACGGCGGGCAGCCTGAGACAATAGTGACCTCCGCAGAAGCTAAGCTTGGTTTGGTTTTCCCCACCACTTTTCGAAAATATCTTTTGAAGTGGGACAACGTTAGTTTCGGTGCACTTGAATACTACGGTTTGACCAGCAATGCGGACTTTGACAATGCAAGCGTACCCAATAGTATCTGGTTTACGCTTCGTAAACGTGGCGACGTGGGGCTCCCTAGTGACTTAGTAGTTTTTCGAATAAGTAATGACAAAGAATACATGTGTATTAGGGGAACATCGTCTCAAGAGGAAGGTGAACAAGTCGTGATTTGGGACAATGTGGAGCGGGAAATCTCCCAGGTTATCGACACGAGCTTCATTGACTACTTGCGCGCGGGTGCCACTGCTGGCTTGCCCAGCAGTGCTCTTCGTTGGGCTTGGGTTTGATGTCATTCCAACAGCCGGTAATCCAACTTGCTGAGCTTGGGCAAGCCGGGTTCGACAGGCACTCCATCGTTCAGAAACCAACGGACACTTGACCAACGCCAGTCGGCGGCCGCCTGACACAAGCCGCGGCGGACCGGATTGAGATGAATATATTCGATCGCCGCGAGGATGGACTTGGGTTCCGTCAGATTTCGATCGTAGCCTGGACCTTCCTGCCAGAAGCGAAACGTGGTGACTCCTGGACGTTGGCGAACCGTCAAGTCATCGAGCAGTCGGCTGTTGAACTCCGTCAGCCACTGTTTGATTTTGTAGGAGAAGGGCCGTTTGATCGCCCTAAGCAGTGCAGGAATTGAACCGCCCTCACTGCTGGGCTGCACAAGCAGATGAACGTGCTCCGGCATGATCACGAATGCATAGAGCCGGAATTTGTGGCGGTCGGTTGCCCGATCGATCGCCTCGCAGAGTTCTTGCCGCCAGGCATCGTTGGTTAACAGGGGTCGGCGGTTATAGCAGGAGAATGTCAGCTCATGCACATGGCCGAGCCGTTCGTAGTGCTTGATTCGTTTTCGCCGAGTTGGCTGCATGCTGATCATGTTAGCAGCTATGCAACCGCACGGCACACGGGGAGTTTGCAGCCCGGCCGAGTTGGCCACACGGGTGCCACTGCTGGCTTGTCCAGCAGTGCTTTTTCGTCGAGCTTGGTTCGACCTCATCCCAGCAGCCGGTCATCCAACTTGCTGAGCTTCGGCAAGCTGGATTCAACAGGTTCCTTGTCGTTAAGCAGCTAGCAGGCTGCCAAACGCAGGATCGATATGTTCACCTCGCGTTGCGGCTTCGTTCATTCGTGAGTAAGGTCTTGCACTCTTTCAATAGAAGCAGTCAAGAGCTTGTCCGAGAACAGCCGCTGCTTTCGTTTCGCAGCCTTCTTCTCTGGCCATTTCGCAATCGCATCACGAACCGACGCCAACGTCGAACCGGCCTTCTTCTGCTTAAGTAACCAATCAACAGTGGCTAAGGCTTCCATACCTAGCGGTGATTGAAATCCGTCAATTAATGCATCCGTCTCTTCCACAACTTTAACGAATACGGCACCTTCAGCGCTTGCGAAGAAGTTCGCAACTCGCTGCAGTTTTTCCGTGTCGAAGCTAATCGCATCGAATGGAGATGCATCGCCAATCCGCTTGTCGCAGTGCAGATAGCTTCCGTCAAGCGCGTTGAGCAGATGGGACAACCCGTGGGAATAAGGCCCGTACCGGTTGGCCTCGAACTTTAGGTTCAAAGGATCGGCGAGATCTGAATCTTCGATGACACGCGAGAAGAACCAAGCTAGTTTCTGAACTTCGAGTATTGAACATGCCATGCCTAAGATGCCGTACCGCCGAATCAACTCGGCGATGATCGCTCGCGCAGGTGTCAGCTTCTCGACGCCATGCCCTTTGGCAACATTTTGGTACTTGGCTGTGGGCTCGTAGATAAAGACATCTACGTCGTCCAAATCACCCAACGCTGCTTCTACGTGTCGTCGGACTTCGTACCAATCGAGCCCGCCATTGCCGCTGCCAAGTGGAGGGATTGCGATTGATCGGATGTTCTTTTCAACGATGACACGACGCAGGTCTTCTAATCCTTCGGTGATCCACTCAAGCTTGGATTTGCCTTTCCAGTGTTTCTTCGTGGGAAAATTGATGATCCAGCGAGGTCCCGAGAGTTCAGCCAAACCCGTTATGAACATCTGGCCGACTTGCACCTCATCGCGCTTGCATGCCGCAGCATACGCTTTGAAATTCTCAGGGAAGGTTTCCTTGAACATCAACGCGATTCCCTTGCCCATCACGCCTACAGTGTTGACGGTGTTGACGAGTGCTTCGACGTCGGCTTCAAGAAGGTTGCCTTGCGTGAAACGCATCATCTCAGAAGTACCATCCCGTTAGGATCTTGACTACAACATTACGCCCCAGTTTCTCGGTCTCAGCCTTTATCGCTGCATCGGAGTTCGCGTCGTAGCACACTATTCCGGAGAGTGCTTCCACTGGAACATGTCGATGGACTAGCGCTTCGGCATGGTATCGGCCTAATTTGCCTGGATCTTCGGGGTCATTCTTGAAATCTCGGTTGCGGAGCAACTGCCAGTCAATCCGCTCAAGCTTGTCAAGGTTGTCGAAATACTCTGATTCGTTCATGTAAGCGTGGGCATTCGTAAAGATGAACGGCACATCCATTCGCTGCAGCTTATGCAATGACGAGACAAGAATCGCAATCTCGTTGTTAGTCCGCTTGATCACTCCATTGTAGCCGGTCCGAATGTTGTACATCATGATTGACCATGGCGTGAAGTAAAACGGAATGTAATCGCCAAGAACTCCCCCGGGAGGTATTGGAACTCGATGCGCAATGCGTTTTTGGATCAGTTCAGGTAGACCGATCGGCACAAAGTTGGGATCCGACTTCGCGCAGTTCTTGCAATGCAACCCGTGTTTCAGAATCCATGGAATATTATCCACATGCGTGATGCGGAAGATGTGTGCTTTTTCTGGGCCAAGTTGCGACATGACTCGAATCGTTCAGTAAGAATTCACCTGAAAACGCGCCGGGGCCCACTACTGGCTCGCCCGAACAAGCCAGCAGTGGCGCGCATTTTGTCTTGTCACCACTGTAAGCCGAATGGCAGGAGCGTGCCCTACACGTCCAAATTCTTCACTTCCAGGGCGTGTTTTTCGATGAACTCGCGGCGGGGTTCGACTTTGTCGCCCATCAGGGTGCGGAACATGATGTCGGCGTCGCCAGCGTCTGACATGGTGACTTGCACCAGTGTGCGGAACTCGGGATCGAGCGTGGTTTCTCGCAGCTCTTCCGGGTTCATTTCGCCGAGCCCTTTGAAGCGAGTGATGGTCAGGCCGCGCTCGCCAGCGGAACGGATGGCTGCGGGCAGCCCGCGGAGATCGTCCAGCGGAGAGCGGTTCTCGCCACGCACCAGATAGAAGGGGGAATCTTGCCGGCCGGCGCGGACCTTGGGCGTGAGCGCGTCCACGGAGAAGCCGAGCTCTTCCAGCTCTTTGAGGCGGCTGTTGATGCTGCGAACCTCATTGAGTTCTACGATGTGGAGCTTGCTGGACGGGTGGCCGTTGCCGCCGGCGGCTCCGTTGGTGGATGGAGTGTCCGGGTCGGTCGATTCATTGTCTTCGGCCAGGTTGTCATGCACGTCAACATCGAGCTCTCCGCCGGATTGAGCTTCTTGCTCGGCCAGGAATTCATCCAGGTGGGCGCGGGTGGGG
>JALCBR010000137.1 GCA_028066245.1 Pirellulales bacterium
GTACAATACCCCGCGGCACTGGTAGCGAGCTGCCAGTCACTCTCTTCGCTTTTCCTGCGTTTCTTGCTTTCGTTCCCGTGCCACATCTCTAACCTCCGGTTCCTGATCTCTTGCCCCTTTCCTTTTTGCTCACTCCCATTCCTTCTATCTTCCACGCCCCGCTCATGCCTCTCCGCGTCTACAACACTTTGACCAACAAGAAGGAAGAGCTAGAGCCGGTTTCGCCCGGCAAGATCGGCATGTATCTGTGCGGACCGACGGTCTACAAGCCGAGCCACATCGGACATATGGTTGGACCTGTGATCTTTGATGTCGTCAAGCGGCATTTGGTCTATAGCGGGTTTGAAGTGACGTTTGTTGTTAACGTTACGGATATTGATGACAAGTTGATTGTCGAAGCGGCCAAGCGTGACATCAGTGTCGCCGATCTCGCAAAAGAAATGACGGCCGACTACATGAACAACCTGGACGCGATGGGGATCGATACGATCGATCACTTTCCGCTCGCCACGGACAACATGCAAAACATCATTGACTTCATCGGCGGGTTGATCGAGAAGGACTTCGCCTATGCATCAGACGGTGACGTGTATTTCGATGTGGCCAAAGATGCAGAGTACGGCAAGCTCAGCAATCGCCGCACGGACGAGATGCAAGGAGAAGGTGGCGGAACGGCCACCCGCAAGCGTTCTCCACTGGACTTTGCCTTGTGGAAATCAGCCAAACTAGGCGAACCAAGTTGGAAAAGCCCTTGGGGACAAGGACGTCCCGGTTGGCACATCGAGTGCTCCGCCATGAGTAAAGCACTGTTGGGCGAGACCTTTGATTTCCACGGCGGAGGTTTAGACCTGGTCTTTCCCCACCACGAGAACGAAATTGCGCAAAGTGAATGCCTGCATGGCAAACCGCAGGCGAAATATTGGCTGCACAACGGGCTGATGCAAGCGCCGGATGAATCAGGAAAATTGGGTGGGCGCAACACGCGCTCGCGCGATGGCGAGCAAGACGCGGAGGCCGCCAGTGACCAAGATGCGCAAGAAGCAGGCAAGATGGGCAAATCCAAGGGAGCTTCCGCCTTCTCGGATTTACTACAGCGACATCCCGCAGAAGCAATTCGTTTGCTGCTGATCTCGACACACTACCGCAGCCCAATCTTATTCAGCGAGGACGAGATCCGTGCATCCGCGGAACGGCTGGAGACATTCTACCGTTTCTTCAAGCGCTACGAACGCATTAGCGGCGAGTCCTTCTACAACTTGCCGACAAATGCGACTCGCGCTGCTGGCGATGAACATCTCGCTTCCGCTTCGCAACAGAGCACAGATTTTGCAAATCTCTTTGAGGAACTGTCCGCGTTACGGCAGAGCTTTCTCTCCCGCATGGACGACGACTTCAACACGGCCGCGGCCATTGGAAACCTGTACGAAACATTGAGCGTTCTGAACCGTTTTGTGGAAGACCAGAAGCTGGAGGCTGACGGGAAGTCGAACGCTGACGCACAATCCGCACTTCGCCACGCGTCCATCACATTTCGGGAATTGGCAGCCACACTGGGGTTGTTCCGAACGCCACCTCCCAGCGACGTGAGCGCAAACGACGAGTTCGTCGATCAATTGATGCAGTTATTGATCCAGATTCGTGCGGACGCGCGCAAGGCAAAGAACTTTGATCTGGCGGATACTGTCCGCAATGAGTTGACCGAGATTGGCGTCACACTCGAAGATCGAGCAGGCGGAACGACATGGGATCGAAAGCGGTAGCAGGCTATTGATTATCAACAGCCGACCTGAATCCAAGGACGAGAATCTCTCGTACCTTGATCTCTCCCAGATCGTCGCAATGGTGCATTCCACGGCTCGCTGATGGATTCCATCAACAAATTCTGGCGTGATTGATGCATAGCCTTTAAGATAATTCGGTCTGTAATGCATCATCGTTGTTCATTGATGAGACACACCGGAGCCAGTCAAATGCGCATGCGAACGATCAAACTCGTGGCTCTCAGCCTGAGTGTTACTGTCGCTGTTTCTTTTGCTGTGCACGCCCACGGGCGAATTGCCCAGCAGCAAGACAGTAAATCCCAGGACCTTTTCCAGCAGCAAACTTCCACCGTCAAGGCGGATATCGAACTCACCGCCGATAATTACACGACTTGGCGAGATCACATCCAACCGGACCTTAGCGAGTTGGCCTGGGAAGATATTCCATGGCTGACCACGTTCAAAGACGGCATCGCTGCTGCTGACGCGGCTGACAAACCTCTGCTGCTGTGGACCATGAATGGGCATCCCTTGGGCTGCACGTGAAACAATGGCGTAATTGGCCGACGGTCCGTCTGGTCAGATCCACGCGTGATTGAACTTTCAAAGCAATTCATCCCAGCAACTGACGAAGTCTGGCGGTTGCAAACGATCGATGACCCTGAGTGCAAATTCTTTCAGAGGATGGCCAAGCATGGCCATTATGGTGACCGGCCAGGGCATACCCTGCAAGGGATCTACGTCTGTTCGGCCAGTGGAGAATTCTTAGCGTCTGTTAACTCTACCAATGCTGATAGTGTGTTGCGTATGATGCAGCGCGGTCTTCGGGCGTGGAAGGCCATGCCGGAAAACAAACGGAAACTCTCAGCCGACTCAGAGTTCAAGCCTCGGCATCGATGGGAAGACAGTTACCCTGAGAACGGCCTTGTGGTCTCTGTGGTGACGCGAGACCTGCCTGCCCAGTGTGACCCCTCGTCGCCGTGCGAAGTCAGATGGAATCGAGATTTTGTCTGGTTTTCCCAGCAAGAGGCGCGCCAGTGGTTACCGCAAAATCCAGAAGTTGGTCAAACGCAAACTCTGCCTGCGAAATTCACCGCACGCATCACGCGGTTTCATTTGGTCGATACCGTCAATGGGCAGACGACTCACTACAACAAACGTGAGGTCAAAGACTCGGAGATTTCGACCCGAGTCACGCGCCTGGAGGACAACCACGTACATCTCGAGATCTTTGGGAAGACTAAGGCAAATTCCCCCGGCCAGCGGGCCCACGAATCACCACATGGTGTTGTCACGCAGCTTCTTGGCCGCGCCACGTATGACCTCCAACGCAGGGTCTTTGAGGAGTTTGAAATCGTGGCCTTAGGTAGACGGTGGGGGCACACGCAATTCAATGTTCGACGTAACGATGAAGAATCCGGGCCGCTGGGTTACGTCTTTCGTCTTACATCGGAAAAAACGCCGCACGTGGCTCCGGCGTTTCTCCATGCTTATGAAGCTGATTGGGTGCGGCGGTCCCGACGTTAAGTGGCACGATAGGTGGTCGTTTTCAGTTAGACCCTGCGCAACAGTGAGCATCCCAACCGAGAAGACAACCCTCTATGTGGTCGTCACCCTATTCCCAGCTCGGGCATAGCGGTCAACGGACTCGACATTGAAAACGGATCACGCCACCTTTGCCCTGCAGCAACGGGTCGGCAATCTCCCACCGCAGGCGGAGTGACTCACCTTCATTCGGAGTGCTGAAGAATTCGCCCGTTAGGCTGGATTGCGCGGAACCTTCCACATATTCCAGCCGAGTGGTCAAGTTGTCGATGATGGTGACGTTGCCGATGACTTGTGCGCCGACATTGTCAAAGCGGATCGTAAAGTCAATGACCTCGCCCGGCTTGGCGTAGTTCGTGGACGCGACTTTGACGATACGTAACTTAGCCGGGCCCGGAGCCGAGTTGACGGTGTACAGAACCTCGGCTGCCTGCACGTTCTCAGAAATTGTTGCGGCAACGTCGTTCAGTACGACTTGCAAAGCCGTGTCATGTGACCACGTAACGGCCGCATCCATGCCAGCAGACAGCCGCGCTTGGTCGGTCTGCTGATGAATTCCTTGGCGAATGATCGAAAGGTCTTCGTAGGGCAAGTAGCGATCAGAAAACTCGCCGGCGATCTGTGCGCGCGAGTAGATATCCTGGTATTGCAGCCGATCAAAGCCTTCCACATGGCTCGAACCGATATCGGCATGCAATTGCTCTTGCTGGAGATGCGTTGTCACAAGCTGATTGTTTTCGACGCCGACAATCTGCTGTTGGCTGCGGAACTTGTCCATCCGGACGACTTGGTCGTTACGGACTGAACTCGTCACGCTGCGCACGGCCGCAAAGCGCGGCGCATAAATGTGAACTCGGTTAGACGGCTCCACATGAACAAGACCGTCGGTCGTATCGTAGTGGGCGATGGTATCTTCTGTCTCTAATCCACTGACATTCCAGTTCTGGTCAACGCTGACAGGTGCATACCGGTCGCCGCCATCACGCAGGTACTCAATCTCGGGCCATGGTT
Source organism: Pirellulales bacterium (assembly GCA_028066245.1). Taxonomy (GTDB): domain Bacteria; phylum Planctomycetota; class Planctomycetia; order Pirellulales; family S012-138; genus CALJLD01. The sequence goes on from JALCBR010000137.1 coordinate 4,317, forward strand.
TGGCAATACCAGGCGGAGCCCAACCGCTGTAGGCTTGTTGAGGCAATGGAATACCAGGGACCATGGGAGCATAGGGGTTAGGCGGATAGCCAAGAGTCGGATCAAACGGCAAACCTGTGACGTTCTCCGCCGCAGGCGATGGCTCGCTCTCATTCTCCCAGTAGCTCACGGGAATGGTGCCATCAGCCTTGACGTTTGCTTCGGGTGGGGCCTGGAGCGGTCGCATCCCGTACATGGAAACTATGTCCATGCCCGAGGGAGTTTGTGGAAGCCGCATTGCTGATCCAGACGGAATTGCTCCAACCGGCGGATGGGGCATGCTGCTCAGCGCATCGCCAGCAAAAGAGGAACCGCTCATTGGCGGAATGTCTTCATCCTGCAGCGCAGACGGAAGGCTGCGACAAGAGCAAAGCGCCAATGTGCCAAGGGCAATGCTCGCTAGTCGCCACCAGCGCAGCAGGCAGGCGCGATTTGTGCGATTGTTCGGCGTGCATCGAAGCAATTGAGGATCGCTCATGGCAATTCCAGTGTGTAGTCTCAATGGCGTGGGTCGCGCCGAAATCTCTGGTATGGCAGGCAGCCGTCGCAACGGACAACTAGTGCCTGACTGGGCGAACGCTAAGGTCAGGCAGCCGAGCTGTCTGCTTGGCCTCGAGTACGGAAGGTTGTACAGCACCGCTGTTGGTGATGGCGTTCGCAGGCAGGTACAACGGCGGACTGCCATACAGAAACTGTGGGCTCGGTTGAAGCGGATTCTGTGGCGTCCGTGAACCAAGCCGAATAATTGCTACCGGCCGGCCCAGGCCATCAGCGATGGCCAGCGGGTCTTTACCGGGGCGAACGTCGAAGTACTCCTGGTTCTTGGGATCGCGCCGGACAGGCAATGCGGCGTTGGGGTCCTCAATGTAGATCACGCGCGTGACGAACTTCCCGGACAGAGCGTCACGGATATCCTGCCGGTTAATTTCGACTTCGATGGGAAATTTCCAGGCCAGATTGGCCGGCGGATACGTGCGGTCAATAACTTCGATCGTTGGGAAGAGTTCCACGCCCTCAGCGTCCGGAATGCCTTGGACGCGCAGGCGGTAAACCTGTCCGATGAGCAGTCCGGAAGTGGGTGTTTGGACGGTCGGTCCGAATTGGCCGGAGATGGCGAACGAGACGCTTGCGCCTTCGGGGAGCGTCAACCGGACGGGCTGAAAGTAGCCAGCGAGCGGACCACCTCGCTGCAATTGCCATTGTCCAATGGAACCTGGTGGCATGTCGGCTCGGTGCTGATAATGCACATTAGCCGTTTGCGCGGCTGCCGTTCCAGTGAGGACTGTCATAAGCGTGCCGCAGGCGAAGATCGATTTCCACCGACTCAGGCGACTCATGATCTGGCCCTCACTTACTTGCGTTCGGTTGCTCACGTGCCCTGTTTCACCGCTTGGCATTCCGTTGTTTGACGTCGCCGGAACGCTGCTAAAAAAAGTGCCGGCCCTGGGGGCCAGAGCCGGCACGAAGATCGCTGCCTCTTTGGGGACGCGTCAGTAGGACTTTAGTGACCAGGCGTGACGCGTTCGCGAATATTGACTGTCGTGGCCGGGGGCGGATAACTCAAGCCGGGTTGTTGAGTGGCATGCACGTCAACTCGGTTGACTGGCCCCGGAATGGCCACGTGAGTGTGGTTGTTCATTGTGTAGGTCTTCAAACCAGCCGGTGAACCGAGCGGAACGTGCGGAGGACCGGGCAGTCCAATCGGCGTCCCCACATAAGGCATCCCGTAAGGTGGCATCGTCGCGCCGGAGATGTAAGGGCTGGTGACGGTTGGGGCTCCACCGGAAGCCATCGGATAACCGCCGCTGACCGTAGCACCACCTTGCGAATAGTCGGCACCCGTAATCAAACCAGCAGGCATGACTTGGGCTCCAGCGTCCGCGTTGGGCAACTGCAGGTCTTTGTTTCCAAGCCGAATGATGGCCATGATGGAGCCGCGTCGATCGGCTTCAACGATCGGATCAATGCCCGGGTCAAGCCGCGAACTGACGAGCGTCTGCACGCCAGCGACGGCAAGTTCTTGGAATTCGGGATCCGGCAGGAAGATGACTTTGGTCACGAAGTTGCCGCTGAGAACCTGGTCGAAATCCTCTTCGCCGAAGGCGATGGGAATGGTGTTATGACCCAGGTAGGCAGCCGTGCGCGGATTCGCTTGAGCGATTTCCAAAGTCGGATACAGCGTGACACCTGCACGACCCGGAATGTTCGTCAGCTTGAGCCGATAGACGGCTGACTGCGGGAAGTTGTAGTTGCCAGGGCAAACCAGCCCCTCAGAGTCAAAGGCGCCCGGCATGGTCACGTCCCAATGGACGAGGCAGCCATCAGGGCCAATGAAGCTGACCTGTGACGCCGCAGGTGGGCGCGGAATCGCCGGGCCAGGCATCATCACGCCGGGGCCGGGACCACCAACACCTGGGCCAGGTTGGGCCAGCATGTTCGCAGGCGGTAAGTTGTACGCGCCGTGGTGCCAACCGTCTTTGCCGTGCCCGCAGCCACCGTCGCATCCGCGAGAGCCGCAGCCATTGCAAGCACGGTGTCCGTAGCCGGGTCTACCGACTCCTTGGCAGCCGACCAGGGTGGAAAACCCCAGAAGCACTAAGATCAATGAATGGATTCGCATCTTGTCCCCCCAAAGGATCGCAGCCGCGGGTCGTGGTTGCACCGCGAGTTTCTCTCTCTGTACCCCTCGCGTAGAAATCCCCGGCGAGCAAACCGACGTTCACCGATTCTCGCCACGCTTCTACAATGTGAGGCCGTCTGCCGCCCTGTCTTGAATACGGATGGGCCACGTCGGGTGCGCGGAGTCCATCAGCGAACAGCCTCGAAGGCATTCTTCTGTGGATTTGTTCGGTCCGTCACGCCTCGATTCTTTGGTAAATTCGGTAAAACCCCGCCATGAACTACAAGGCACACAAGTGGAAGTGGCTCATAGGCTTGGGCTTTTGTGCCGCCATCGCGAGTGGGGTTCTCTGGTGGCAGTTTGACGATCAGGAAGAATTTGACCCAATGGCCGAGTTTGTCACGCCGGTCTCGCGCAAGAATGCGAAAGATGCGCAAGAGTTGATGGCAGCAGTTCCCAACCAATTGGCCGCCTATACCTCCTTGCAAGCCAACCTTCGCCAGCGCGTTAACCTGTTGGGTTGCGAGATGACTGGCGCTGGCAGCTATTTGCAAGGCGATCCGCATCGCCGGCAAACGCGACTGGAATTTCGACTGCAGTTCGAGGAAGCAGTGCTGTCATGGCGGCAGTTTTGCGACGGCCGATCCCTGTGGTCGGCAAAGAAAGGGCTTGATGGCCGGACGAAAATTTCTCGCGTGGATTTGCGAGACATCGATCGGCAAGATCCACAAGCGCCAAATGCGTTTGCCTGGGGCGCCGGTGGACTGCCGCAGTTCATGGCCAGCTTGGATGACGCTTTTGAGTTCGTTCGCGTCGACAAAGGATGGCTGGATGACATGCCAGCGCGAATCGTGCATGGACGTTGGCATCCTGAGCGGCTGGAGAAGGTGATCAAAGAAGAACCGCCGCCGGAAGGAGAGCCGTGGGATGTAACGTTGATTCCCGATCACCTGCCCCAAGCGATTGCTGTTACGCTAGGCGCGGACGACCTGTTTCCATATCGCATCGAATTCTTCCGGGCAAACGAACAGGGCAAGCTTGTCGCCATCGTGACGATGGAGCTATTCGAGGTTGATTACCGCGCGGAGCTTACCGACGCGCAATTTGAGTTCGACCCTGGCGAAGTGGAAATCCGTGACGGCACACAAGATTTCCTCAAAGTGTTGAACTGGACCGCAGAGAACTAGCTAATCAACCGGATGTGCAAATCCCATCGATTAGGATTTTAGAGCACCTGTCCGATTTTGCTGTTCCGCTCGCCCAGGCGGACGTTGTGAAGTCATCCCGCAAAGGAAGCCGCGCGCCAGACTCTCACGCGTACGGGCGAAATTGACATTGGTCAAATTTGGGGGGTGTTTTGTGCCGCCCTGCGCGCTGCCGAGCGACATAGGGGGTCGACGGTAGGCATGCTACTGAACGTAACGTCAAGGTTGTCGGTGATGTTTGCGGTCCCGTTGCTG
>JALCBR010000138.1 GCA_028066245.1 Pirellulales bacterium
CACAGTTGAACCGATACGCCACGTCTTGTCTAATTCCTTACGCATGGATCAATAATACCAAGGGGATGTGTAAAGTCCATGGTACGACTCCTTTATGCTTTGAGATCGGCTAGACATTTTAGCATTGAGCTATATTAGACATAACTAATGTTACAAGGCTAATTCCCTGCACCCTGCATTCTTCTCCCTCACTGCTGTTGCGTCACACACAGAGGCACACCCACCAACTCGGGAGAAGACACGAAGCCATCTAGGTTTCATCCGGCGTAAACTCCGGCAAGAAGATCGGCGCGCCCAAGGCAGGAATAATTGATCAAATCCGAGAAGCCGGCCCGATCCGACTTCACCTGCTGCTGAGAGTGATCACACACAAAAAATTCGACTTTCCTCGCCAATGCGCGTTCTATCCTTACGTAAGCATGCGTGCCACGTTCCTTCTCCGAATGAGCCTTGCGCGATGAACTGGAATCCCAATCGATCGATACTGTTGCTGGCGGCCGTTGTGGTCATTGGCGTTTCCGCTCTCCTCACTATGGAATCCCGACTAACAGCGGTTATGCAATCGGACCAAGCCTCGATAGGTGCTGGTCGCTATAAACCTTGCAACGAGCCCTATTCGGGTGTCCCGAGCAAACTCACGGGAAATCGGCTCTTGCCAGCATCAGCTCCATGTGCGGCTTGCCTTGGCGTTGAAGGCAATCGTCACAACTATCCCTGCCAGAAACACAACATCAAGAACGCAGGAAACTCTAGCCATCCTTATCAAGGGATCGAAGCTGGATCGAATCGCTGGATTCGTATGGCATGCGCTGAGGCCCACAAGTCCGTTGCGGAAGGTGGTGGACCGTTTGGTGCTGTAATCGTGCAGGTTGACGACGCGACGAATCAAGTCATTCGTTACTGGCGAAGCCGCAATCAAGTGACAAAATCGGTTGATCCCACGGCTCATGCAGAAGTCACTGCCGTAAGAATGGCTGCCGCCGACTTGGGCGTATACAACCTAGGCGAGATCCGACGAAACGATCCCCAACTTAGACTCCCACAAACCTGTGAAACCTCACACTGCGAGATCTACAGTAGCTGCGAACCATGTCCAATGTGCTATGCGGCGATCCGCTGGGCAAGAATCGACACCTTAGTATTTGGTGCCACGAGATTCGATGCAGCTGTGCCAGGCGTTGATTTTTCTGACCTGGAGCTCTACGAGGAGTTGAGTACGCCCTATCAGGACCGCCATAGGTTCGGCCTGCGGGTGCTTCAAGCAACGACAGATAATTCTTTGGACGCGTTCAACCTTTGGAAGAACTCGGACAAAGTGGAATACTAAATACACCGATGTTCCAACGGCAAGTAATTGCGAGGACCGAAAATGACAACGACCAAGTTCCGCCTGGCTTACATTGTACTACTCGCGAGTTGCATGAATTCCGGACTTGCGACGGCGGCGCAGTTTGATCACGCCAAGCACATTGATACCGTAAGCATGCTTCCTGCGGCGGTCTTGACCGCTGTGGAATCGGCACATCCCGAAGGCGTGATCGTTCACGTATATCATGACCAGCACGGCCCTCGCTACGGACGGTCCGAGTACTACGTGAACATTGTCTCGGGCGAACAGGTCCACAATATGGGGCTCACAGCCGCTGGGGTTGTTCTCAAGGATTCATTGGACAACCGAACCGAGCGCATTGCGCAATTGCCGGATGCTGTGCGAGCCGCAGCACGCGCTGTTTTCACTGATGCGGTAATATTCGGGGCAGGCAGTCGCAATAACATCTTCCAGGTAAATGTCCTTGCTGATGGACTGCCGTACGACCTCGAAGTGACAAGAAGTGGAGAAGTGTTGTCCAAGAAGCGAAAGCAGGGTTAGCACTGGTTTTCGCTCGCACGTTCGCCACGTCGGGCATTTTTCGTTGACCGTAGTCTTAGCCAACTCCCCAGGCGACGCGACCGAATGACGCTTACTGCGCTTCCTGGTCATGAAACCTCCTTGCCAGCCAGGGCCTAAGAAAACTCCACAACGAATGGATCAGAATTTCAACGGCAAGCCAATAAATGCAGTGCAGCTGTTTTCCTGGTCACGCTAGCAATGTTTGTCTCGCATTCGGCGAGCTGCTTCAGCGAGATGACTCAGCTTCGCCTCGGCGATACGTGCCGCCGTGATCGGATTATCCGCGAATGTCGCAAATCCGCAGTCGGGATTGACGAAGATTCGCTCAGCGCCCAGGAGCTTGACTGCGCGTTCGATCGTCGCCTCGATTTCCTCCACTGTCTCAATCCGCGACGATTTTTGATTGATGACGCCAACTCCAATTCGATAGTCGTCCGGAATGGCTGTCAGCAACTCAAGATCGCCAGCGCGAGATGTGCAAGTCTCCAGAAAAAGAGTTCCCACCGGAACGCCTGACAAGTAGGTCAGCAACGGGCCGTAGTCCCCGGAAAGCGCCGCAGATTCATCGGTCGTCCAATTGCCACGACAAACATGCAGGGCGAGACGTTCCCATGGCAAACCGGTCACAACGCGGCCAAGCAAGCTCTCCGCAAAACCTAGTTCTTCGGCTTCAGAACCCTTGCTTCCCAACGCACCACACATGAACGTGCGGTTGCCCATCTCGCTTCTGCCATGCACAACCTCGGTCAGCACTGGCTCGTCAAACTGCACAATCGCGGCACGGTTTGCCAGCAAATGATGTAGTTCTTCTCGCAGAACACGCACAATATCATCTGCAAGTTGTTCACGGGACTCATAGGCTCGATCCGAAATGCACTCCATCCACATTGTTCGAGTTAATAAGTACGGTCCCGGCAGAGCAACCTTTACGGGGGCATCGCTCAAACTTTGGACGAACTGCAACTCGTGAACGGCCAATGGCCGTTGGCGCGACAGGGGGCCATAGACAGCCGGATGCCGTACTTTGTCCGCCGGCACGTCTAGATCCTTTAGCGCCGCGGCAAACTCTTCCGGGTGATCCACATATGGCAAAAGGTCAGTAATCGGGATCAGTTGGCAGTTGTCCAAGATGGCGCCAACGAAGCTGGAGTAGTCGTCACGACGTTGTTCACCATCGGTGAGGACGTCCACGCCGGCGCGGACTTGGGCATCGACGCAGAGACGCACAGCATCATTCGCGGCCTCCTGAAACTCGGCTTCACTCAAGCGACCTTGCAGATACTCGTGCAGCGTTCGCAACAACCATTGCGGACGAGGCCAGCTGCCGATCCCCATTGCCGAGAACGGAGCGATGCTCGGTGCGTCCACTGGGGAAGGGAGGGTTTCCGGGATCGTCACTTCGCAGATGGGTTGCGTCACGGGCATAGACCTACGAGCTGCACGCCCGCGGTCTGGCTGCATGGTCAAGCTCACAGGTTGTTGCTCATGCTCGTTGAAATAGTTCCCTTTGGAAACAAGGTAACTATTGCGATCACCTTGAGCTTGCAACGAAACCATTTCGTTGCCCGTCAGGCGACACCAAGCCGGCAAATCTTCTCGTACGGAAGATTCGCTGGAGAGGATCTCAAGTAACCCGCCCGCTGGAAGCGGATCGATATGCTTGCGAATCAGCAGCAGCAGGCCGTTGCCACAATCGAGGTCTCCGCCGTCAAAACTCACATGTGGTGTTAGCTCAGCATGTCGATCAGGCGGATCCATGTCTGGCAACTATGTCTTCGAGCAAAGTGAACGACTAGCTAGTACGAGACACATGGCGAGCCACTTGCCAGAAATTCGACGAGCTTTGCGCCACCGACAATCGTTGCCCCAGAAATGAGGTTGGTCTCATCCAGTGAACGCTTCTTGAAACACGGAGAACAAACTAAAATCGTTCCACCAGCTTCCACAAAGTTCGCAATGAGTTCGCTTAACGGCGCAAAGCCATCTTCGTGGATGTCGTTAGCACATCCTTTGACAGCCAGCCGAACCCCCTCCGTGCTGAGAAAGACCATCGTCTCCTGTTCACAACCCAAAGCGGCATTGGCGATGACGAACGCAACTGTCGCTCGATCTGTGTCGTCTTTTGCGCGCGTCAGGGAAATGCAGAACTTGCCAGACATCGTTATCCTTCCTTTCGCTCAATGATGTAATTGGGGGGCTCGGCATGCCTCAGGATGTGTCCGGTAATCCGACACCACGCCGGTATATCCAACACCGCGCCCGAATCCTTGGCGATGACTCTCAAAGCCTGCCGCGGCTTGAGACTTTTCACTCGTTTGAGAAGAGCCGCGATGAGCTCACCGCACCCAAGGTCACCAGCATCCCAGGTTTCGTCAACTTGCATAGACCTGCTTTGTGTGGGTGCTAACAGACTGCTGCGCTTTCAAAACAGGTCCTGGAAGCTTCTTGCTTCCTAGTATCCATCTCTTGGTTCCAAGCCCCATGATCACCCCACCGCGGAGGATGAGATTAGTGTTGTTACGTTGCTGGTCGTGTGCGGCAACTAATTCCGTTGCCAGGATATCATTCCGAATGAGGCTTTGCACGACCTGGCTCGAAGCTGCTGACACGGCCTTGGAAACGTGGACTCCTAACATGTGTCATGTATGCTGCGACACATCTACAAAATGGTCCAAGTTGGTCACAACAGGGTGCCTTGTTAGATGATGGCGTCCAACATCATTGGGATCCCACGGCAGGGGCTCTGCCCCGCCCTGCCGCGTTTTTTCACGGACTCATCACGAGGCCGGCAACTTCAACTCAACCTGCCGGCAAGAATCAGGAATTGCGGCGAACTAGAAATTGACCTGTCGAGTTCAAATGAGGAGGAACTCTCTGTCGGATCATCGAGGAGACGCAGCAAATGTCACATTCGTGCACATACGACTCTGAGCACGGCTCCTTGGCTCAAGCATTGGCGCTGTGAAGAACGCCGTCATGGCGTTCTTCACACGCTACTAGGTAGATATCATCAGCGTTATTTCTCTTCCTTCAATCGCAGACGAGCGATCACTGTGTCGCCTTGACCTCTTTTGTCAGCGACGCTTTGGATCGTCCACATGTCCGTCAGGTTGTCTCCGTCCATAACACTTGAGCTATAGTCCCCCCAAGGTCCGCCCTTGGTGGCTGCCTGTCCTTCGCCAATCGAAACAACGTCACGAAGTTGATTGGGTGCGTCATCAGCTTTTCGGAAGGCAAATCGCGGACTGACAAACATGTCACGGCCTGCTTCCTGAAATCCGACAAGCACATCCAGGTTCTTGTTGACGGCAATCGTGGTTTGGATGTAGCTGTGCTCAGAGTGACTGATGAGGCCGGTCTGTAAGAACGTACCATCGTTGGCAACCTGATGCCATTGCACAGCGGCGCGTCCTTCACAATTGACGGTGTGAGAAAACCACAAACAACCGCCTTGCAGCACAAGGTTCTTAGGATTGCGATCGCCTGCGGCGACAGTGGTTCTGGTATCCTTTTGGGGACCGGCCGGAGGGCGGCCGTTGTACTTCAACCCATGATCCGCGTTGACAACTTGCTCAACGCGCGGAGAGCCATCTTTTGTGCTAAATACACGATTGATGACGAGCTTCCTCCGCCTCAACTGAACGAAGTAGAGATCTTCCACATCATCCTGAGTCACGACAGGGTGCCCCAGACTGCCGGAAAAGTGATAGACGGTGACAGGCTTTCCAGCTTTAGCTTCAGCCGTTTTGAGAACAAAAGTTTGTTCCTTGCCTCCTGGAAAAGTATAGCCAATCCAGTGCTTGCTATAACCAATGCCGCCTCCATCAACGCCCCTTGGCGCCGGCACGGGGTAGGTGTTCCAGGCCCCTCTGGGGTCGCTGGTTTCGGAGACGGAAATATTGACCGGTTTGAGTTTTTCCCTATCCCACGGATCCCATAAATCGAAGCCGAAGACCTTGTTGTGTGGATCATAAAACAGCTTGGGGTCAATACCGCCATTAAAGCATCTCTGTGAGACGCCCTGCACAAAGTGCCCTTGCTTGTCGTAAATAATCAGGCCGCTGTTGGTTCCATGCAGCACATAGCCACCGCCGACGGCAATTTGCGGATCAACCTGGCGGTCACCATCTTGAGAACCATCAAAGACCAAATGGCCTGAGACTTCGCGCGGATTGCCGCCTTGTCGGCGCTCTCGGCAAGTGCCGTTTTTGTTGAAAGACACATTTCGGATAGGCTGCACGACCTCCGTCCGGACCGGGCCCACCTCCGTCCCGACCGAATCTTGTCCCTGAGTAGACTTGGCCGAACAAAACAGAATTGCAACAAGTAAACATGCGCTGCTGACTACGCGCTTCAATAAGACATCCATTATGTTCTCGCTTCAGGCTGAAGAAGGGTTTCGCGTCAAACTTTGCCGGCCATAGTAGTCCACCGCAATCCGGTTGGAAAGCTCCGAATCCGTTCCTAGTCGCAGGCGGCTTGTTGGGGAGACCGCCTTTGTGCCATGTGTTCCGTAGGCTATTCTCGGTGTCGGCGAGAGCAGCTGCGTCGCATCCGATCTCGTAATCTTTTTGTCCGACGTTGCCACGCAACGCCAAGTTCCAAGCTTCATTTATGTCCGACTCCGGATTCGACTACGACGCGATCATCATCGGCGCGGGTATGTCAGGACTGGCCGCCGGCATTCGCCTGGCCATGTATGACCAGCGCGTTTGCATTTTGGAGCGGCATACAACCATTGGCGGACTCAATTCCTTCTATCGCTTGGATGGGCGAAATTACGATGTCGGACTCCACGCGCTGACTAACTATGTGTCCAAGGGCGACCGGCGCCGCCCACTGGGTAAGGTGCTCAAGCAACTTCGCTTTTCCTGGGATGAGTTTCAGCTTCGCCAGCAAAAGGGATCGCAAATCGCCTTTGGCGACGTGCGACTCAACTTCACCAACGACATCCAACGCCTGACGGCCGATGTGGCGGATCATTTCCCGCGGCATGTGGACCAGTTGAAACAGCTGATTGAGGAACTCCCCGAATACGAGGACCTGGAGTCGATCCCCGACGGTGCCTCCGGTCGTGAATTTGTTGCCCGCTACATCCGGGATCCGATGCTGGCAGAGATGCTGCTCGCTCCCTTGCTCTATTACGGCAGCGCTCGCGAACAAGATATCGATCTCGATCAATTTGTGATTCTGTTTCGCAGTATTTATCTGGAAGGGTTTTGCCGTCCACGGGAAGGTGTGCGGCTCATTTTGCGATTGCTCACCAGAAGATACAAGCAGTTGGGTGGAGAGCTGCGTTTGCGCTGCGGAGTCAAGGCACTGCATACTACCGGCGATAGCGTTGAGCAGGTTGAACTTGATTCAGGAGAAGTGTTGAGGGCAAAGCGCATCGCCTCATCTGCCGGCTGGGCCGAGACGCGTGAACTGTTGCGCGACCGCCAGCAACACTCAAACGCTTTGGATGAAGCGCGCAGTGACGGCAATGTTCTCCCACCACTTGATGATCGCTCCGCTGGTGTGTTGTCTTTTGTGGAAACGCTCTCCGTTCTCGATCGTCCAATTGCCGAGTTGGGACATGACGCGACGATCATTTTTTTCAACAACGGGGAGCACTTTGACTGGCGCCGGCCGGTGGACCTTGTGGACCCCCGTAGCGGTGTCATCTGCTGTCCAGAGAACTTTGAGTTTGAGCAACCTACTGAAATGCCGATGGTCCGCGTGACTTGCCTGGCGAACTTCGACCGCTGGCAGGAACTCGCGCGGGAGGAGTATCTCACTCAAAAGGATCACTGGTACGAGCAGATCATCACCACGATCAAACCATTCGTCCCAGACTTTGAACGGCACGTTGTGGCGCATGACATGTTTACGCCCACGACAATCAAAAGATTCACGGGGCATCTCAACGGAGCCGTCTACGGAGCTCCGCGGAAACAGCGCGATGGCCGCACCGGGCTAGCAAACCTCTTCATCTGCGGAACGGACCAGGGCTTCGTGGGAATCATTGGCACCCTGGTCAGTGGTGTCTCAATCGCGAATCAACATTTACTGGTCGACTAGAGCGCCGCTGGATCGCCGTTCTGCTCGCCCTGCCGGACGCTGTCAGGTCATCCCGAGATGGGGGCACATGCCCTGTT
>JALCBR010000139.1 GCA_028066245.1 Pirellulales bacterium
TCTCCCAACTTGGCACCCCCGCGAATTCCGTCTTGAGATACGCTGGCAATAATCCGGTTTGCCAATCATTGGCGTGCAACACATCAACGTTGATCCCCAACTGCCCAGGCGTTTCCATCACAGCCCGGCAGAAGAAGACAAACCGCTCACAATTGTCCCTGTAGTCTTCTCCATCCCGTTGATACAGCTCTGACCGGTCGTAGTAGTCCTGTTGCACGAGGTAAACAGGAACCTGACTTTGCGGCAGGTGGGACTTGAGCAATGACCCTTTGACGATCTTGCTTCCAATCGGCAGTTCAAAGCGAATGCCTGTCTCTTGGATATCGCAACCGGCTTGCCAAACGCTGCGATACGCCGGCATGACGATGGCGACTTCTGAGCCCAGTCGCGAAAGCGCCAGCGGTAAGTCCCGGCTCACATCGGCCAGTCCGCCCGTTTTGGCAAACGGCGCGACTTCACTGCTTGCAAAGAGGACTTGCACGGTCTTCCTCTGTCACTTGGGTGGCTTGCCTGCTTGGGCTCTTGCCAGCCTGTTGGCGTTCTTTGGCACCCTCACATGGCTGTCTCGAATCATTGTAGTGACATCGAACAGAGCTGGCGAAGCTGGTGAACTTTTTCAGGATTGGTGGCACTAACCGTATAGTTGGATTATGCCCATTCCCTAAAAATTCATCATCGCTGAATTGAAGTCGCCAAATTTCGCGCCAGTTGGGAATATGCCGTCTGGTTTTTGAGTAGAATAAACTTGCATTCCCTTTCGGCGAGCTTGTCACGCGCAGCCGCGTTTTTTGAAGAGACGCCAGACGTGAAGATTGACGTCCAGAAAGTGACCGAGGAGCACTTTTCGCGCATTCATCGCGCGGCGTTGGTCCTGTCTGGAAACCCCTGGGACGCGGACGATCTTGCGCAAGAGACGTTCTTGGTTCTAGCGCGGCAGGCCCATCGGTTTGAAGGTCGCAGCAGTATTTATACTTGGCTTTATGGGATTTTGTTGAACCTTGAACGGCGTCAAAGGCGACGAAATGGCACGCGATGGCGAAAGCTCTCCATCTTATGGGGAAACGAGCCTAAGAATCGCACCGTACCCTCGGCAGAAACGCCTATCGAAGTCGCCGAATGGAAGGCCAGCTTGTGGTCGTTTGTGGCCCGGTTGCCCGATGGTCAGCGTCAGGCGATCGTCCTTCGGTTTAGCGAACACCTATCTTACGACGAAATTGCAACCGCCATGAATTGTCCGTTGGGGACCGTCAAGTCACGTATTTTCAATGGTTTGACATCGCTGCGAGAAGCTTTGTCCGGCCTGGAAGATGTCGATATCGCGCAGATTCCACAGCATGCTTGGGAGGACATCCGCCATGTCATTTGAACCGCGATTGGTTCGCCCATCGGCCTCTGACGCCGCTCCGGTCGGGTCGGCTTTGGAAGTCACGGAGAATCATCGCGCTCAGGGTGCGGATGTTCGGGATGGTGACGCCACGGCAAACCTTGCTGCTGCAAATGGCGATGCGGAGCTTGAAGCCAGTTTCCCACAGGAGTTGATTCTGCTGGGAAAACAACTCGGCCGCGAGGCAATCCGGCTTTCCCACAACTATCCGGCGGTGCCGGATGAGCAGGATTTTCAGCAGAAGCTTGCAGCCACACAGTTAGCTCATAATCATCGTCCGTGGTTTCAGCGGATTTGGTTTCGTTCAGCAGCGGCCGTGATGTTGGGAGTTGTTGGCCTTTCCGTGCTGGCGCCGTCCGGCTCCCAGCCGCCGAGCTTAAGTACGCCCCGGGGTGCGGCAGTTTCCATAAGCGGCTTGCACGTTGAGCCGCCTGCGATGGCGGGAGATTCCGCGACAATCGGAGTGCCATATATCGGAGTGCCATATGTGGTGCCGTTTTCCAACGTGATGAGTTCCACGGAATCCCTGCCAGGGACAACCACACTCTTTCGCGGGCTTTCCGGCGAGGAAATTGAGGGATTGCGCGAGTTTGAGAGACCGGGCACGAGGGTTTCATTGTAGTCAAGGGAGATTATTCAGAGGATACGGCATTCAAAAGATCACCGCGCATGGACGTACACCACAGCCGCAGTTGACGATGCAAACCGCTCCGAACGTTCTGTCACTTGAGCCGCGATCATTAGTCGCTGCGCTTTGCATTGTGATGGTGATGGGAGGAGGGCAAAGTGCGGTGCTAGGCGGAACGACCGGACGGCAAGGCCAAGCTAGTACCGCTCAGTTCCGGCAAGGTGAGAACACAACGACACAGGCTCGATCAACTCGAAACCCCGCCGCGCAACTGAAGACCGCGCCCAACCTGCTCGATGCCAAAGCTCTTGCCGAGCAGCTCTTTGCAGTCACGGTGACCGTGCGAGCGACCGCTCAGGCCTCTTCTCGCCAGAGTGAGACATTGCCGGACGTTGACGCTGACGGTTGGCCGGCGGGGCAAACCGGCAAAGACGTTTTCGTTTCAACGGGCGTCAGTCTTGGCGAAGGGCTTGTCATCGCATTTTCCAGTGCGCCGCTACAAGCCGAACATCGCGTCACAATGCCAGATGGCAACCAAGTGACTGCCAGGCTGCGCGTCGCCGACTACTACTCCGGGCTGCGGCTCTTGGAGATTGCTGGTCAGCAGTTACCCGCGATTGGAACTGCCAGTGACCCTCCGAAGCCAGGTGAGGCCGTTCTTTCTGCGTCAGCGGCTGGCATTGAGCAGCCCGTTCTGGCGTTGGGAATGGTGTCCGCAACGGAGCGCACTCTTTCTGGCACGGGCCTTCCACCGCTGTTGCAATGCAGTCTTCCCAACACGGATACGTCCAGCGGCGCTGCGGTCGTCAATGCTTCCGGAGAAATGATCGGCGTTGTTGCCGTGGCGGGGGGAGGTCTTGGTAACGATTGGACGTATGTCGTTCCTGTCGCCCATGCCCTCCGTCTGCAAACGGCATTTTCCGAGTCGAGCGGAGAGGAGCTGCACGCGGGGGAGGTGATTGTGCTCAAGAATCGACGTCCGCTGCTGGGCATGACGCTGGAAGTAGGCGATGCCGCGGGTGAGGTGCTGGTTGAACATGTTGATGAACAAGGACCAGCTTTCAAGGCCGGATTGCGACCGGGAATGGAAGTGCTCTCTTGTGAAGGAATTCCCACTGAGAGCGTCTACGCGGTCGTGGGCATCGTGCTCAAGAAACAGCCAGGCGATACCTTGGATTTCGTCGTCCGGGAGGGGGAGCAGAAGCGGTCTGTGCGATTGGCGCTCGAAGGCGGCGAAGTCATGGAGGCATCCAAGGTTGATCAAGTGGATGGCCTCCATGCCAGAAACCTGCGCGTTGGCGCGAACAGCTACGAGTTTGTCCGGCCGCTGTCTGTTGATTCTGCGGAACCAGTGCCTGACGAGTTGCAGCAAGTGATGGAACTTGTCGAGCTTTTGCAGCGGCAAAAAACGTTGTTCGCAGAATACATTGATCGGCTGCGCAAGGAGAATGAGGCATTGCGCAAAGAAAACGCCGAGCTAAAGAAGAAGCTCGACAAACAAACGCCTGGGGCAACACCTTCACGACATCGCCCGCCGGAGATGTAGACGCAGGACCGGCTGGCCGCGTGGTTCAATCTGTTCCTGTCGCTCATTTGCTGCACTTGAGTTTGCCGCTCGTTAAGATGATTCAGCAATCCGTTTGCTCAAGCGATATCAGCCCGCTGCTGACGCAGCTCACTCTGGGAGCCTCGCAATGCTTGATTCCTTACGCCCTGACGGCTGCCGGTTGTTCAGGCCCAATCACGTTTGCGTAGCGTTTGCGGTTGTCTCTGCGTTGGTCATGACGCCGCCTCCAGCCAGGGCACAACAAAAACCTGACGCTGAAAAGCTCTACCAGCAAGCGCGTCAGGCAATGGCGGAGGGTAAACAAGATCTCGCGTTGAAACTGAGCGGTCAAGCGGTTTCCGCGGACTCGGGCTTTGCGCCAGCCTGGCAATTGCGTGGGTTGCTCTTTGCCGATCGTCGCCAACATCAGGATGCCATCAAAGCTTTTTCCACGGCTATTGAGTTGCGCTCTGACGATGCCGACACCATTGACCGCCGCGGCAGTGAGTATTTACTGCAAAGCAAGTTTGACAAGGCGATTGCCGATTTTGATCAAGCCATCAAACTCGAACCCGTTCGTAATCGCAGTCATTGGAAACGTGGCATCGCTTGTTACTACGCAAAGCGCTACGAGGAGGGCGCGAAGCAATTCGCCCTGTATCAAACATATGACGACAACGACGTTGAGAATTCCGTTTGGCGGTTCCTTTGCATGGCCAAGGAAGAGAGCGTTGACAAAGCGCGTGAGGAACTGATGCCAATCGAGAACGATCGCCGTGTTCCGCTGATGGAGGTGTTCGCGTTGTTTCGCGGCGAAGTAAAAGCGAGTTCTGTCATGAATGCCGTGAGCAAAGGCAAGCCCGGTGCCGAAGAACTCAAACGCCGCGAGTTCTACGCTCACCTGTACCTGGGACTTTACTACGACGCCATCGGCCGACTGGCCGTGGCACAGAAACATTTGGACAAAGCCGTGGAACGCAAGCTGTCTGGCTACATGTGGGACATCGCCAAGGTGCACGCGGAATACATCAGGTCGATGAAGGAAAGTCAGTCGAAGAGCGTAAGAACGGCCCAACAAGCGTGCCGGAAAATCGATGAAGCGTTTCTTATTGAGACAACTTGTGGAGACAAAGATGAGCACAACGCCTGAAGGCGACTCCCCAGTGTCCCTGCCACAGTCTGAAGCTGAGTGGAAAGACCGCCTAACGCCTGAGCAGCACTACATCCTCCGCGAAAAAGGAACGGAGCGCGCCTTCAGCGGAGAATATTGGCAAACCAAAGCGCCGGGAACCTATCAATGTGCCGGCTGCGGCCAGGGGCTTTTCGAGTCAAACGCCAAGTTTGATTCCGGGAGCGGCTGGCCCAGTTTCTACAAGCCAACCGCGCCTGACCGCGTGCAAACCACAGCGGACAATAGCCACATGATGCAGCGGACGGAGGTTCTTTGCAGTCACTGCGGCGGACACCTGGGACACGTTTTTAACGACGGACCGCAACCCACGGGGTTGCGCTACTGCATTAATTCGGCTGCTCTCAAGCACTGCGCACAAGATCCAGCCAACGACAAGCCCGCTTAAGAACGTTGACCGGGTGCTTGTTGCGCACTGTCAACAAGTTTCAGATCTCGGCAAGCACAGCAGTGAATATCGGTGAAACAGCCCCATAGCGAACTGCCACTTACGCGTTCACGGCCAGTGCCGCGCGGACATTTTTCAATTCACCGCCGGAACCCAACATGGAGTTCTTGTGGCAGATGTAATCCGCGTACGCCTTCATGAACAATTTTCCGGGCGGGCGCAAATCAAAGTTCTTCGGATCGTCACGAAACGATTCGCGGTGGATGGCGCACCACACCAGTCGGCCGTCCGTATCGATGTTGACTTTGCAGACGCCCAGCTTGGCGGCCGGCAGATAATCCTTCTCAGGAACTCCGCTGGTGTCTGGCAACTCTCCGCCTGCGGCGTTGATCCGATCGACCCACGCTTTGGGAACGCTGCTGGACCCGTGCATTACCAGCGGATAGTTAGGCAGCCGCTGCTGAATCTGCTCAATGCGGTCAAAGTGCAGTCCTTGTGATCCCTGAAACTTGTACGCGCCGTGGGAGGTTCCAATCGCCACGGCCAATGAATCGCAGCCGGACCTCTCGACAAACTCCACCGCCTCGTCCGGATCGGTCAGGCAGGCGTGCTCCTCGTCTACTTCGATGTCCTCTTCCACACCACCAAGCATTCCCAACTCGGCCTCGACAGAGATCCCCCGCTCGTGGGCGCGATTCACCACGCGCCGCGTGATGGCGATATTCTCCTCGAACGACTCGTGCGAAGCGTCAATCATCACTGAAGAATAGAAGCCTGATTCAATGCAGTCATAGCACGCATCCTCCGTGCCGTGATCTAAATGCACCGCGAAGATCACCTCAGGGAAGACTTCTTCTGCCGCGCGAATCATGCCCTCTAGCAGCCGCTTGTCCGTGTAACTGCGGGCTCCGCGCGAGATCTGAATGATAAATGGTGCGGCCTTGTCTTCGGCCACAGGCTCGTCATTGGAGGCCGACTTGCCCAAGTTGCCGCGAAACAACCCGACAGCTTGCTCCAAGTTGTTAATGTTGTAAGCTCCCACGGCGTAGTTGCCGTAGGCGATGTCGAACAGCTCTTTGGTGGTGACAATCATGACAGGCCCTCCGTCGCCAGGACTCCAAGATGCGATTAGTTTAGCGTCCGCCCTTGCAGCCACCGCATTGTATCGATTGTTCCACATTTCGCACAACGGGGCCTGCCAACTCTCATCCACGCTGGCGAGTTTCTCATCAAGCTTCGCTACTGATAATCAGACGAGGTGAGCGAATATCCGCGGATCAACGCGCCGATACGGACGCCAGTTGCATTGCTCCCTTTGCTGGTCATGAGCTGCCCATAGACGTGGTAGTCAAGTTTCTCATTCAACACGGCCAGATGGTTATCGAGAAAGATCGCGTTGACCACCCCGGGATGATAGCTGGAGGGCCGGGCCCAGCCGATATCTGTCCCACTGGGGCCGCCTTCATGGACTAGCCCGTTGATTCGCATATGGGCGAAGGAATTATCTGCCGGGTCGTACAGGTCATGCCAGACAAAGCCCAGATATTGCTCCTGCATGTCATTCCAATTTCGGGCTTGGACGTTTTCAGAAAGGGCCAGTGTGGTGGCAAGGCCGTCGGCAATCCCAGCGGCAGTCATGAATTGTCCGGTCCGCTGCGGAGCGTAGGTGAAGACGCCGTTGGCGAGGCTTCGGTCTGTAAAGAGTCCGATTGAGTGCCGGAAACGGTCTGGAGTTCCCGTGTTGAGGACGTGATGCAACGGACTGCCGGTTGGCTCCGGGTTGCTGGGGCAGAGCGTGAAGGGCAATCGCGGAATTTCCGGCGGCGGATTCACGCCATCGTCAGGTTGGCTGGCGAACGCTGTGAAAACGTCCCGCCGCTCAAGTGTCGATGCAAGAACAAACGGGTAAGGCCGCAATGCGGACGTGGGACCACTCGCCCTAAAAGAACTCGCCGTTTGTGATTCCACATAGCCAGGATAGCGGCGTTTGTCGGTCTCAAACTTGGAAATCGCAAACGAAAGTTGCCGCATATTGTTTGCACATTCCGTCCTCCGGGAAAACTCGCGCGCGGCTTGCACCGCAGGCAAGATTAGCCCAATCATGAGCCCCACGATGACAATCACAACCAACAGCTCAACAAGCGTGAATGCTCCGCGACTCTTGCCCCTGACCGACATCTTTCAAGCGCCATTGGAATGCTCTGAAATAGTGTAAATCCACCAGTCGTGTTCTACCTTGGGAACACATCAAAATCCACTGTTATCAAGCAGCGCGCAAAAAAATCCCGGTGGAGTTCCACCGGGAGAATAGCTTCACCGATCTGCCAATTCACTCTCACACGGCCCAGCTGAGATCTCCACGTGTGTTATTCAGCGGGCGGCCGAAGCTAGGCGGTGTTGGCAGCATGCTAGTAATCAGCACTGTCGAGGATATAGGTCTGCACATTGTTTCCAACGCCGACAGGTGTGGCAGCCGTCCCCTTGATCGTCATGAGCTGCGCATAGACCACGTAGCTAATATCCTGACTCAACGTTGCTACATGAGCATCGAGAAAAGCCGCGTTCACGATCTGCGGGTGATTGCTGGATGGCCGCGCCCATGTCGAATCCAAGGCTTCTGACCCTCCTAAGGCAATTTGACCGTTGATCTCCATC
>JALCBR010000140.1 GCA_028066245.1 Pirellulales bacterium
TACCGTCAACCTCCTATGGCGCTCGGCAGCGCGCGTGTCGGCCGAAAACACCCCCTAAATTTGACCAATGTCAATTTCGGCCGTACGCCTGAGAGCAGGGTGTGTGAACTCCGATCGAGGGATGACTTGACCGCGTTCGTCCAGACGAGCGGAACAGCAACGGGCTGGTGCCCTATAGACCACGCTGTTCGAGGTTTTGGACCTCGGATCAACCTCACACGCGCATAAAACGGGGGGACGGCCGCGGTTTGCCGTCCCCCCGATATGCACGATTACACGAGAGTTAAGTTTGGCGATTCTGTAGATTTGCGAAACGTGCTACGTGATCACAACAGGTTCAGTTGTCATTACGGTCGGCGCTTCACGATTTTCTCCATCACCATCTCGCTCATCACCCTTCTTGGTACCTTTCCTGCCTGAAGACGTGTCGTCGCCCTCCTTCTTGCCCTTGTCGCTCGACTTGTTTTCCGTTGCGTCATTCTTGTCGTCGTCTTCGTCGCCCTCCTGGGCTTTCTTTGCTGCCGCTGCGGCTTTCTTTGAGGCTGCGATGGCCTTGTTGGACTCCTCTGTGCGATCTTTCAGATGATCTTTCAAATCAAGATGGGGAATCCCTTCAGCAAGCCAGGTGGGGGCTTCCTCTCCCTTGAGGTAGTGGCTGAAGAACTCAAGCATCCGCTCGCTGTAGTCGCGACGATTGTCACCCTGAACGACACCGTGGTTCTCGCCGACATATTGCAGCATGACGACGGGCTTCTTAAGACGCCGCAACGTGTTGAAATACTCAATGCCTTGGTTCCAATCCACGGCGCCATCTTTGTCATTGTGGAGCAACATCAGCGGTGTCTCCACGTTCTTGGCGTGATAGACAGGGCTGTTGCGTGCGTACGCATCGAGATTATCCCAATAACCGCTAGTGAAACGGCCCTGACTGCTTTCAAAGATCGGCTGATTCGCGGAGCCGGTGTTCCAGTAGATTGAGCTGTACATGCTGATCATGTTTGTCAGCGGAGCTCCGGCGATCGCACAGGCAAACCGATCTGTCTGCGTGATCAGATAGGCTGTCTGATACCCCCCCCACGAATGGCCGTGTATGGCGACGTGGTCCGGGTCGACAACGCCCGTATCGACCGCTGCCGTCAACGCCGGCAATACACACCACACGGCAGACATGCCCGGATCATCGATTTCATAAACGATGTCCGGCTGTAGCACGGCAAAGCCCTGACTGGTGTATAGCGAAGGACTAAAGCCACCGACGCGCGGATTACTATATCCGTGCAACCCTTGGGAGAGTTTTTCGTAGATGTAGACAATCGTGGGATATTGTTTGCCTTCCTCGTAGTCAGCAGGCAGATGTAAGGCCGCCTGCAGTTTGGCACCCTTGTCACTGGAATAGTCCACCAACTTGACGCCAGAACTCCAGGCAAATCCGTTGTTGTCTTCATTAGCCGCTGCAACGATGTTGGGATCTTTTAGCTCCGCATTCGCTGCAACCATGTAAACCGGTGACTCTGTGAAAGTCTGTCGCGTGAACATGAACACATCCGCGTCTTCCGCTTTGCTAAGCCCGGTGTACCGGCAGTCATCCCAGGCTAAAACCTCTGCTCCCGGCGTCCCGTTGTCCACCATGGCAAACCCGGACTTCTTCGACCATTCGCCATAGATGGAGAAATACTGCGGATGCGTCAGATCAATTCCCTCGTCTTCTTCTTCGATGCGGATTCGCGAATAGCGAATTGCGTCTTCCTTGCCGTTTTGCGTCAGGTTCATTGCTGTGCCACCGTGAGCCGGTACGCACCAGATGTCCCAATTGTCGGAGAGTAAAACACAGGCTCCGCCTTTTCCCCATCCGACGGGCCGGATTGGCGGCTGATCAATGTTGTGATCGTCTTCTTCGTTCCAAAACGTTGTGGGAACATCTTCGGTGATGTTGCAGGTCTCACCGCTCGCCAAATCGAGCGTGTGATAGTGACCGTCTTGGAAAAACAGAGCACGGTCCCCTTCAGGCGAGACGCCAGAGAACCAACGGCACTTCTCCAGCACCAAACGGCGTTCTCCATTCTGTGTGTCGATGACGTAGATGTCCGTGTAGTTTTGGCCATCCAAATTGCCATCGAGTTCATACTTGGAATCATCTGTGCCGACCAGGAAACGCACACCATCCATCAATTGGATGGTCGACACACTTTGGAGCTCTTCGTCTTCCAATTGGAGAAACTTTTCGTCTCGGACACGGTACATGCAGGCGAAATTCGCTGTTCTGTCGCGCCCGGCTTGCACTTGTTGCTCTGACTGCATGCGAGAATCTTTCCAATGCCAGATGACGACGTTAGCTGGCTTGGCGCTAGTTTCCTTCTTCTCGCTAGCGGTCTTTGTTTTGGAATCCTCTTTGTCACCGTCCTGATCTTCATCCTCGTCTTTGTCGCCATCCTTGTCCTCTTTGACTTCTTCCTTTGCTGCCTTGGCAGCGGCACGCTTCTTTGCGGCTTTGGTCATCTGAGCTTCGGCAATGCCGAACATCAGCACATCCAATTGTTTGTCCCAGCGGGCAGCACCATTTGAGGAGATAGTCATCCCTTCAGGGAAGTTTTCATCGCTTTGCGGGTCATAAATCACCTTGGTCGGTGCGGCCGCATCCAGATCGCGAAAAGCCACAATGCTATAGAGCGTGTCTTCGTAGTCGTCATCTTTGACGCCTTTCAGGACGCAAAAACCATCTCCCTCTTCAGTCCAATTTAGCGAACGGTAGTTGGCTTCGGCGTTTTCAACTTGGCGCGTCACGCCAGAAGCCATGTCGCGCAGCACAATGCCGTTGCCGGCTTTGTTGGCCGCGTCAATCACCATCGCTAATGTCTGGCCGTTCTTGTTGAAGGAGAGCTCTGAAACATTGCCAAAATTCATTCGCTGGCCGCTGGCAATCTCGTAGAGCACCATGTCCCGCCCGCGGGCGGCGTCTGCAGCACTGCCTTCACCTGACGAACCTGAACCGCCACGAGCGGCGCGGCTGCCGCCTCCACCACGCAAGGCCAACCAAGTGGCGGCTTCGCCGTTGAATGATGCGCTGCTAGCGTTCTCGATGTTTGTCTCTTTGCCCGAATCGAGATTGAGCAGCACCACTTTCGTCTTTGATCTGCTTGATCCATTTGTTGCGCTAGAACTTCTGTTGCGGCTGGAACCCTCTGGCGGACCAACGGAGAAGACAGCCCAAGATGAATCGTGTGAGAAACTTGCAGACGGCGTGCTGCTTCCTGTGTCAAATGTGTATTCAGTTTCGTCTTCGACGGACTTAATTGTCAGTGTCCCGTTCTCATTCGCGGACTTAACGCCACTTGTGAACCACCTGCCGTCATTCGATAGCGCCGCGCCGGAGATGCGTTCCCAGCGATCAACATCAGCGATACCGACCGGCTTGCGTTCCGAATCTGCCGCATCCTCGCCGACGGACTTCTCGGTCTCTGTTTCCTGGGCGTACAAACCGACGGCAGGCAGCAGCAGAATGGCCAGCATCCCAAGGGGAGCAGCCTGTTGGGCAAACTGGCGAATGGACATGAAAAACTCCCTGCTGAAAGGTTGAAAGTGGCGAAGTGCGGCGGGGTCTGAAGAATTGCACAAGCTTAGGCCAATCTGCCCACGACGGCGCCAAGCTGGCTCCCCATGATATCGTCAGAGCCCAAAGATCCGCTACGATCTCATGCCGAAACCTGAGCTTCAGTCCGGCATTTCACATTCGAGCTGTTCATAACGCCACGTCAACACCCCAACAAATCCGCCAGACCAGCCAAATCAGGTGTTTCGAATGTTGGAATGGCGTCATCGTCGCGAATCCAGCCAGGTCGCTTGATCCACACAGTCTGCATGCCGATGTTCAATGCCGGTCGATGGTCATACTTGAATCCAAAGGCGCAGTGCAGGAAGGATTTCGCCGGGCGATCAAATCGCCGAAGAGCCTCCGAGAAATGGACAAGCTGCGGTTTATACGAGTTAACCTGTTCGGCCGTGATCAGTTCATCGAAAGTGACGTTCAACTTGGGCAGGCTGCCTGTCAGCAGGTCATCGTCAATGTTGGAAAGGATGGCCAACTGGTAGTTCCGCTTGAGTCGTGCTAGCGAATCAACGGTGTCCGCGAACGCCGGCCACTCAGGCAACCGGACGCCCAAGAGTTGACACTCTTCCGTTGACAGCTCGACGTCGTGCTTCGCGAAAGTCTGCGTCAGGCTGTCGGTGAGGATATCGCGATATTTCCGGTATGTCCCGCCGATCATTTCAAACTGGATCGCTTCCCATTCGGTCAGCAAATGTTCCAGTGGTGTTTCTACGGCATGCCGTTGGGCCAACTCGGCAATCGTTTCGCTTAGCCCGCTTCCCCAGTCAATGAGTGTGCCGTAGCAATCAAAGGTCAAGATTTCAATGTCAGCAAGATCAGTCATGGGGTATTCGTACGGGTGAAGATGCTGCCAACTTAAGCGACGAAACGGCTATCAAAAAGCTAGAATAGAAGCACGGCGTTCTTAACGAATGTCGCCTGCCAAACACTGCCAGCCAGAATCAAGGATACGATCTCGTCATGGTTTTCCCAGCTCCATTTGTACGGCACGTGAAACACTCACGTATTGGCGCAGCGTTGGCTTGGCCGACATTGGTCCTGGCACTGTTTACCGTTGGATGCGGCCAGGAGCAAACCGGGGCAAGGCAAGAAGAGAATGTAGGCGCCCAAAATGGGGGCCGTTCGTCGCTCCCTAGCAAGACAAGTGGCCGAGATTCCAACGCCGCGCTAAACTCCACTCGGCGCTCAGAGGGAACGCGAGGTGTTCAACCAAAACTGGAAGCTCTGGACCCGGCAACGTCCTCGCCCACTCAAATCGGTTCGCGTGACTCAACTACTCAGGACAGTAGAGACAAGCCGAGTGTGAACCTGGAAAGTGACAATCAAGACAGCGGGCAAGGTCGCCAAGGCACACTGTTTTGGAACGACGCCAGTAGATTTGGGGAGATCAGTGCTGAGCAAGGCTTTTTCCCTCGCCGCACGTTTGATGAAGAGCTTTTACGGGAACATGGAATCCGGCATGTCTCCGGTCCACGGCTTGATCTCTATACGGACATTGCGTCCAGCCCGGCGCTCGATGATCTTCCGCGCGTGTTTGAACTAGCACATGCCGCCTGGTGTGAGTACTTCAATATTGATCCTGCCATGGATTTGGCGTGGCGGATGAACGCGTTCGTCATGGCAGATCGCGAGAAGTTCATCGACAGCCAGTTATTGCCCGACGACATTCCTGCATTTGCCAACGGATATTGCCGGGACTTTGAATTATGGATGGATGAAAAAGCAACCGACTACTATCTCCGACACCTAGCTCTGCATGAAGGAACACACGGCTTTATGTTGACACACATTTCAGGGAACTACCCGGAATGGTATTTCGAAGGCATGGCCGAGTTCCTAGGCACCCACAAACTGACAGAGGAGGGACTAACCCTCGGTTACTACCCAGACGACATTTCTGAGATGCCCATGTGGGGACGTGTTGGACTGCTGCGGGAAGCGTATCGCGCCGGTCGGATGCATCCTTGGCAATTGATCATGACGCAAGGCTTGCAGCGAGATGGTGGCGAAACCGAGTTCTATGCCTGGGTATGGGGCTGGTGTGCTTTGATGAACGGCATGGATGCATACCGAGACCGCTTTCATGATCTGTACATGCTGCGTAACGAGCCAGATTTCCCCACCTCGCTTGCCCGCAAGTACAGTCACGAGTGGCAGGAAGTCAACGACAATTGGCAAGTCTTCGTTTCGGAGGTTGAGTACGGATACGATTTCCAACGCAACGCAATCCAGTTTGGCGCAGGGAAGCCGCTCAGCGAGGCACAGCAGGAATTTCAAGTCGATGCTGCCAATGGCTGGCAGTCAACTGGAATTCAGCTCGAAGCAGGCAAGACCTACGAATTCACTGCGACTGGGCGCTATGAGATGTATCGAGAGGAAACTCAGCGCCCGCCTGTTGTTTGGATGAGCGAGCCACAGGGAATCTCGATTGAGTACTACAATGGATCGCCGGTCGGCATTCTTCAGGCGGTTCTTGTTTCAGAAGACCGCGACCCAGCCGCGCTCAGTCCGTTTCTAAATCCGATGCCAGTTAGCACCGGCGGCAAAGAAACCGTTAGCACCACGGGAACGCTCTATCTGCGAATCAATGACCATCCGGCAAAACGGGCGGATAACTCGGGGGCAGCCCAGTTTTCGATTCGGGAAGTTGATTAGCAGGGGCCTGTTGTTCAGGCAAGTCTGTGGCACGCAGGCTACTAGGCACCATTGTCTGAGACGTATCGGGATCTAATATCTGTATGCTAAAGTCAGTCACGCCCGTCCGCTCCAAGGCATCCGCATGGTCTCGCGCTGCTGTGAGTGTCTTGAACCATGTTTCTACCAGTCCGCCCGATATTTCATAGGAGACAACAAAACCAAAAGTTTTTTGCCTGCCCATTGCGACCTAATTCCAGCAAAGTAAAGCAGTAACTGCACCCTTTGCTGATCGCTTTAACGGCGTGAGTCCCTGCCACCATAGTAACTGTTATGGTTACCAGATTTCCAGTTGATGCCAGGAACGCAACCGGAACGCTTGAAAGATGTCTCACCAGATTTTGAAATGCAATTAACATTTAGGCATCGAGGTGTCATTCGGTCTTCACCGAAGGCGAAGTGAGAGCAGTTTACATGGCCTGGTCAGTCGGCAAGATCGAGAAGAACTACGCATGTAACGGCGAGCTGATCAAGTTCTTGCGAGAATCGCTCGGCCTGACCCAAGAACAACTTGCTGAAAAATCTGGCTATACGGATCGGTTGATCCGGAAAGCCGAGGCGTCGCAGACGCTGAGCGCAAATACGATTGACGTTTTGTCCGATGCGCTCAGCACGCCAGAGAACACAATCTATCCAGAGGATCTCGTCAACTCACCACGTGAGTTAGCTATCAGCTTTGTGGAAGGGATCAAACGCTATGGGCCGCAGATTGTCGCTAACATGCGCGACCGCATCGACGACGACATGACCTGTTTTGCCGCGGGCGACCCTGAGATATTTCCCTTTGCCGGCGAGTATCAGTCCATCAAAGGCTTTGACGACTTTTGGAGGCAGTTCTACTCGGTATTTTCGCTAACGACCGACCCGTTCTCAAATCTCATTGTCGTTGCAGAGGGAACGCGCGCGATGGCGAAGTTCGATGCCGCCGTCATTCATTTGCCCTCGAACCGGATAGCGCGTAGTTGGATTATCCTCCAGCTTGAGTTTCGCCGAGGAAAACTTGTGCGATTCGAGGATTATTTTGATACCAGCGGCGAGCCCCCCGCAGAACTCACGCCGGCGGCAAAAGGGAAAACGGCATTCAGTTGTCTCGCCCCATTTCGCACCAAATCGACGCAGGCGACAGGCGAATGTCAAAACCCGCGTCAAATTAACTCACCTGGTTGAGATTCTCCGGGATGAGTTACACCTGTCGCTAGGCGACTGGCTACGCCTTCACAATTCTTCCGCGAAGTTCGGCCACGTTGCGCGTTGCGTTGCGCGTGTCGACAATCAACGGCGCGTAGCGAGTAACGAACTCCCAGTCGTAAACGGAATGGTCGGTGGCGATCAGGATACAGTCCTGCGAAGCTAAGTATTGAGAAGTGAGCGGCTCGCTGGCGAGTCGGGGAACGTCGTAGTGTCGCATCTCAGGGAGCACTTCGATGTGCGGATCGTTGTAGCTGATGATCGCCCCGCGGCCTTGAAGGAGCT
>JALCBR010000141.1:0-1181 GCA_028066245.1 Pirellulales bacterium
GGGAGGAAGCAATCGAAATGATGAAAGATCCCCACGAGCATCGTGAGGATGCTGGGTTCGGATTCGTCGGCGGACCAAGGAGGGGGTTATGAACCGCTTAGCGGACATTTTGAAAACGTTTGGCGAACTACTGAGTTATCCGAATGACCGGACCATGCCGACGACGGAATGGCTGTATTGCATGATCAAGGATGACCTGCCAGAAGCCGCAAGTCGCGTGTCCGAGTTTGGACTTTGGTCTGAGCAAACAAACCAAGGCGATTGGGAAGAGGCCTATACCCAAACTTTCGACAACAGTCCCAAATGCGCTCTGGAAGTTGGCTGGCATCTCTTTGGCGAGGAGTACGCACGCGGCATGTTCTTGGTGCGGATGCGGGAGGAAATGCGGCGATTCAGAATCGTCGAATCGGGTGAGTTACCCGACCATCTCGTCCATGTGCTGCAGATTGTCGCAGCCATGCCAGCGAACGAAGCCGAACGGTTTGCCACTGCATGCGTCCTCCCAGGCGTGAAGAAACTTCGAGATGGAGTTGCCGCGGTATCGACACCTTATGAAGCAATCGTGGTGGCACTTGTTGAGGTGTTGGAACACATCTGGCCAGGAGTCGGTGAACATTCGGGTGCTGGTGAAAACACCTGGGAACGGTCGGGGGATCCTTTGCACGCCTTTCCCGTCGCTGATGTCATTCCCAACTGCAACGGATGCGAAGGTCAGATGGAACTTGTTCCATTGACGGGAGGCTCTTCCCATCCTCTTTCCGACAAGTCGCAGGCGCAGATACCGGAGGTCGACAAATGACTGACCGCTTTTTAGATGTCTTCCTCTTTGTTGCACTTCCGTACGTGTGTCTCTTCACGTTCTTCCTGATGACGATCTATCGTTACCGGGCTCAATCTTTCTCGTACTCCAGCCTTTCCAGCCAGTTTCTGGAAAACCGGCACCACTTCTGGGCTGTCGTGCCTTTCCATTACGGCATCCTGATCATCACGGCCGGGCATCTCATCGCCTTTTTGATCCCCAGATCAATCCTCCTTTGGAACAGCCACCCCCTTCGGCTCTATGTCCTGGAGATTGCTGCGCTGGCTTTTGGGATCATGACGTTGATTGGGCTCGTCGCCATCATCGTACGCAGGTTCACCAACACGAAGATCCGCCGTGTAACGACCCTTACGGATTGGAT
>JALCBR010000141.1:1191-7693 GCA_028066245.1 Pirellulales bacterium
ATTCTGCTTGTCCAGGTCGTTTCTGGCGTTTCCATGGCGGTGATCCATCCTTGGGGTTCCTCTTGGTTTGCGACCAACCTCTCTCCGTATTTGTGGTCAATCTTCACTCTTGACCCCAACGTGCAGTTCGTCGCAGCAATGCCTCACCTCGTCAAACTGCACATCGTACTAGCATTTATCACCATCGGGTTCTTTCCCTTCACTCGCTTGGTTCACGTTCTTGTGATCCCTAATCCGTATCTCTGGCGAAAGCCCCAGGTTGTTCGCTGGTATGGACGAAGGGCGGCCTCCAACGAAGAGCATTCTGCGTGAATTGCGGCCCCTGCGTATGACTTGAGTACCAGAACGGTAGGAAGATGAACGCATCGGACCAACATGGGTTACCCACAATGGACGCCACCGAGCGCCGCAGGGCCTGGTGGACCTTAGGGGTGAACACGTTCGCCTTCACGGTCTGTTTTGCCGCCTGGATGGTCAACGGCGTGCTCATAACCTTCTTAGTCGACAACGGTATCTTTGCCTGGGATGCCGCCGAAATGGGATGGCTCATCGGTATTCCCGTGCTGACGGGCGCGCTGTTCCGCCTTCCTCTTGGACTCATGACGGACAAGTGGGGGGGCCGAATCGTATTTGGCGTACTGCTACTTTGTTGTGCCGTGCCGATGTATTTCTTGGGTTGGTGCAACTCTTACTGGCAGTTCTTTCTCGCAAGTTTGGGGTTTGGCTTCACCGGCACAAGCTTCGCTGTTGGGATTGCTTACACCTCTGTGTGGTTTCCCCGGCATCAACAAGGGACCGCGCTTGGGATTTTTGGGGCTGGCAACGCCGGCGCCGCGCTCACGACATTAGGAGCACCTCACCTACTCCGCTGGCTTACCGACGGAGGGACAAATCTCGATGGCTGGCGGAGTCTGCCTACCTATTATGCGGGGTTGCTGGTTGTCATGGGGATTCTCTTCCTACTGACGACAACCACGCGAGTCCCCGAAGGGTCGGCGACGAAGACTCTCCGCCAGCGGCTAAAGCCATTGGGCAATATTCGTGTGTGGAGGTTTGGTCTGTACTACTTCTTTGTCTTTGGCGGCTTTGTCGCCTTGGCCCAGTGGTTGGTTCCCTACTATGTGAATGCTTACGCAACTTCGGTTGCTCTGGCGGGTGCGCTAGCGGCATGCAACAGTCTTCCCTCAGGCGTGATTCGCGCCTTCGGAGGTTGGCTCTCCGACAGGTTTGGCGCACGCTCGGTCATGTATTGGGTGCTGGGCCTGTCGTTGATCTGTTGCCTGCTGTTGATTGTGCCGCAGATGGACATTCGCTCGCCCGGTAGCGGAATCATGGCCGCAGCGCCGGGCAAAGTGCTTCGTGTCACGGAGTCTGAACTTGTCGTTGAATCCACTTCTGGCCAGAGCCGCTCGTATTCCCTTGAGCCGCGCGGCCAAGATTTGGTGACCGAGGAAGAACGGACCAAAGGTGTGTTGGTCCTGCCGCGCTCCGCGTCATGGCAGGAGCCGGTTGTCGCCGTTGGCGACGACGTCCAAAAGAAGCAATTGTTAGCTCGTGGCGTTACGCAGATTTTCTTTCAAGCCAACATTTGGGTCTTCACGGTCATCAGTTTGATTCTGGGAGCCGTGATGGGCGTCGGAAAGGCGGCCGTCTACAAGCACATCCCTGACTATTTCCCCAAGGACGTTGGCGTAGTGGGGGGGATTGTTGGCGTGCTGGGCGGACTGGGTGGGTTTATTTGCCCCGTGATCTTTGGCTATCTCCTCAAGGCCACAGGACTCTGGACATCGTGTTGGATGTTCTTTGCCATCGTTGTCATTGTGTGCCTCGTTTGGATGCATTTGGTCGTTTCAAGAATGATGCGCACGCAGGCGCCAAGCCTGCACGGCCGAATGGAGTGACATCATGAAGACACTCGAACGCTGGGATGTGGAGGACGGAAAGTTTTGGCGCGAGACGGGCTACCGTGTTGCGATGCGCAACTTGTGGATCTCAATTCCCAACCTGCTGTGTGGCTTTTCCGTGTGGCTCTACTGGGGAATGATCGCCAAGATCATTCGCCGCATCCATCTCGGCAACCCTGAACTCTTCAATTTCACGTTTGGGAACGATGGCAATCCGTATGCAGACGACCTTGCTGGCTATTCTTCGTTGCTACTGACGCTACCAGCCGTTGCGGGTTTGACGGGAGCAACATTGCGGATCCCGAATTCGTTTATGATCGCCATCTGCGGCGGGCGCAACGTCAAGTTTATGACAACAATCTTGCTGATCATCCCAGCGATCGGGGCTGGGATTGCGTTACAAAATCCTGATACGTCATTTGCCGTGCTCATCGCACTGGCGGCCATGTCAGGCATTGGTGGCGGCGCATTTGCCTCGTCAATGTCAAACATCTCGTTCTTCTTTCCCAAACGAATGCAGGGATTGGCGCTGGGGTTAAACGCCGGCTTGGGCAACGCCGGCGTGAGCGTCATGCAATTCCTCATTCCATGGGTGATTACGTTTGGGGTTTTTGGCGCCATCGGTGGCGACTCGCAGAGCTTCACGGAGAACGAACAGCCCACAGAACTTTGGGTGCAAAACGCGGCTCTGATCTGGGTGCCGATCATGGCGTTTCTTGCCATCTTGGCTTGGGCGTTGATGAACAACTTGTCACAGCACAAGTTCGGATCAACAGTCTCAGCAATTGGCAAATACCTTTGGCTTACATTCCTCGGCCTGACCGCCGGTGCCGCCGGTGTCTTGCTCTTGGTAACAGACTGGGGCCCCATTCCTGAACTGGTCAAGATCTTTCTGACCCTTGCCGTGTCTGTCGCTTTGACGCTGATGTTGTTGCGCTGGTGCACGATGCGCGATACGCAATCGAAACTGCAAAATCAGTTCGCCATCTTTCGCAACAAGCACAACTGGGTGATGACATGGTTGTACACCATGACATTTGGTTCATTCATTGGGTATGCGAATGCATTTCCCATGTTGATGGATGTGGTCTTTGGTCAGGTGAGCGTAGGCGCGGACGGAGCTGCTCTGCCACAGCCCATCGTGAATGTCAATGCTCCGACAACCGCCAACTTCATTTGGATTGGTGCTGCAGTTGGGGCGCTCATCCGTCCGCTGGGCGGGTGGCTGTCCGATAAGTTCGGCGGCGCGCGCGTCACGCAATGGGATACGTGGGTCATGGTCGGAGCAACTGTCCTTGCTGGTTACTTCGTGGCACTAGCGCGGGTGTCACCGCATCCAGAGCAGTACTTTGTTCCGTTCCTGGTGACTTTCATCGTGCTGTTTGCCACAACCGGAATTGGCAATGGGTCTACGTTCCGCATGATCCCCATCATTTTTTCCAAAGAACAGGCAGGGCCGGTTTTGGGGTGGACATCCGCCATCGCCGCTTATGGCGCATATCTCATTCCCAAGATCATCGCTACCCAAATCAAAGCCGGTACGCCTGAAATCGCGCTCTATGCGTTTGCTGCCTACTACGCGTCTTGCCTGGCGTTGAATTGGTGGTTTTACGCGCGAGCCAATGCAGAGATCAAGTGCTGACAAGGAAGCGTTACTGTGGATTGCCGTTAGAAGAAACAACCTGATCGCGTGCCTTCATGTCGCAACGAATCCTCACCATCTCATTATCGGTCGGACTCAGTATGGCTTTGGTCGTACTGGTTTCCGCGATGACATCTTGGCGGTTGCCGGACAACGATCAGGGGTATACGCCGCGCCAGCCGATTGAGTTTTCTCACCAGTTGCACGCAGGCGAGTTGCAGATCAATTGTCAGTTTTGCCACACGGGAGCAGCAACTAGCAGATACGCAGGCATTCCCTCGTCAGAGATTTGCATGAAGTGCCACACGCTGGTGACTTGTGGCTTTGATGTTCTCCAAGAAGAACGCAAGCGAGCTGATGAAGAGCAACGCGATCCGGCGCCTCCAATCTCAGACGAGCTGCGAAAACTCTACAAATCATTGGGACTTGATGATTCGATCAAACCAAGACCGGGCATCGAAGCACAGCCCATCGACTGGGTCCAAGTCCATAACTTGCCCGACTATGTGTACTTCGATCATAGCGCTCATGTCTCTGCGGGAGTTACCTGCCAGCATTGCCACGGGCCTGTGGAATCGATGCGCCGCATGCGGCAGCAAGAATCGCTTTCAATGGGCTGGTGCGTGAACTGCCACAGAGATGCAACAGCCAATGGCGTTGCTGGCCAGCCGGTTGAAGCACGTACTAACTGTTCCGTTTGCCATTACTAGATCTCGGACAATGGGCAATCGAAGACAAACCACGGATCCGAAGAGCCTTGCCACTGCCCGCGCATCGCAACGCGCAGTTGGAGGAGCAGGGGGGATGGCTCCAGGTCAAGAAGTGAGCCGACGCCAGTTCCTTGAGGCCGCAGGATTTAGCCTGACGTTGGCAATGGTCGGCTGTGGTCGTGCGCCGACGCAGAATGCGTTGCCGCTTCCTGACCAGCCGGCAGGGTTATCGCCAGGAGTCAGGCAGTCCTTTGCCAGTACCTGCGGCGGATGCTCCGCGGCATGTGGACTCCTCGTCAGTGTTCAAGACGGGCGCCCGCTCAAGATGGAAGGTCTGCCGGAGCATCCCCTTTCTCAGGGCGGCCTTTGCGCGATCGGTCAAGCGCAAACGATTGAGCTTTATGACAATTTACGGCTGAAAACCCCGCTTGATCAGGGCAAAGAGACCGACTGGGAGTCTGTCGATCAGGCGATCTCTGAAAGTTTGGCGGAAATCCGGCGCAACAATGCTGCAGTCCGCTTTGTCACTTCCACAGTCACGAGTCCGACGCTCAAAGGAGCCATCGACGAGTTCCTCGCAAGCTTCTCGGACGGAAAGCATGTCACCTGCGAGCAAAGAAGTTGTTCCGCGGTCCTTGATGCACACCTGCAATCACACGGCCATCGCGTAGTCCCGCGCTATCTGTTTGAGAAGGCCGACATAATCGTTTCTTTGGGCGCTGACTTTCTTGGAACTTGGATCTCGCCTGTGGAGTTCACCACCGGGTGGCGCAAGCGACGTTCGCCTACGCCTGAGCGGCCCCTCATGTCCAAGCACGTCCAACTTGAAGGGCGAATGTCGCTGACAGGGACAAACGCTGACGAGCGAATTGTTATTGCTCCTGACGAGTATGGTACTGTGCTGTCGCACCTAGCTTCTCGGATCATGCAGCAAGTTGGCGGGCCCGCAATTGATCCTGTTGGGGAGTCACCAATTCCGGAAGCGGTGTTGGATGATCTGGCGCGACAGTTGACCTTGGCGCGCGGCAGCTCGCTTGTGCTGTGTGACAGCCAGGACATCGATGTCCAATTGCTTGTCAACGTTGTCAATCAGGCGTTAGACAACTACGGGCAAACTATTGACTTGGATCAGCACAGTCATCAGCGACAAGAAAACGACACAGATCTGTTGACTCTCTTGGATGAGATTCAAAACGGAACTGTCGCTGCAGTGTTCGTCGCAGGAATAGACCTTCTGCATAGCTTGCCAGCACATTTGGAGGCAGCAACATCGCTGAAGCAAGTCCCACTGGTTGTTAGCTTTGCTCAACGGAATGACTTAACGGCTTCCATCGCAAGATACGTCTGTCCGGACCATCACTCGTTGGAATCTTGGCTGGACGCCGAACCAACGCGCGGTGTTGTCAGCATGCAACAGCCGACGATCCGCCCCATGGGCAATACGCGTTCGATCTTAGAAAGCCTTGCCGCGTGGCAGGGTCACCCGACGCCTGCTCTCGACTTGCTGCGAGAAGCCTGGCAGCAACGGACGCCCGTCGGCAATTTCCAAGCTCACTGGGAAAAGTCTGTCCAGAATGGCCTTGAGTCTTCGCAGGCGACTAATGGCCCGCCTCGTCGCGCAGAGTACCTGGCTCCGACCAATAGACCTGTACCTCAGGAACAAGGAGGGGAGTACGTTCTTGAGCTGTACAGCAAAGTCGGTATGCCAAATAGCCGTCATGCGCACAATCCGTGGCTACACGAGCTGCCGGATCCGGTGACCAAAGTCACCTGGGACAACTACGTCTCGGTCTCTCCCGCCACTGCAGAGCGACTGTTCTTGAAGGAAGGAGACATCGTCGAAGTATCGACGGCGGATGGCGTCAGTATCGCGCTTCCCACACACATTCAAATTGGCCAGCACGACAGGGTGCTTGCCGTAGCGCTCGGGTATGGAGCTCTCGGCACAGAGCGATTCGCGGGGATTGGCCCGGATTGGCTGGAAGCGCGACCAACGGTGAAACCAAGCGAATTTATTGGTGTCAACGCCGCGGACATGATCCTGGCGGAAAAAGGTGCGCTGCAATACGTGCGTTCTGATGTCACGCTCCGAAAAACCGGCGACCGCAAGGATCTGGCCACAACTCAGTTGCACCATCGCCTGGAAGTACCTCCCATGGTCGCGCCACCTGGCGCAGAGCTCCGCCATCCGGTTCAAAGAACAACCCTGGACGCCTATGCAAGCGATCCTACCTCCGGTTCCGTGT
>JALCBR010000142.1 GCA_028066245.1 Pirellulales bacterium
TGCGCACGATCTCCGCGACTGGTGTCCCCGACTCGTGTTGACGAAGAGCAAACGCAATCTGCTCCTCCGAAAATCGCTTCCGCTTCATGATCCAAACTCCCTTGACAAAAAACCAATTTACGTGATTTTTCGCATTCCGCATGGACCAAGATTCGGGGAGCAGGTCAGGTTTGGGACCTTGAAGGGAGAAGGGTCATCGCACTTTATCGCTCTGAATTAGTCAAGCGCATCGTTCGCCAAAAAATAACTGACTGTCATTCTTGTCGCACCGAAGAAACTCGCACAAGTCGATACACTTCTTGCTTGTCTTCAGACTCATACACTATGAGCGCTTCGTTTCCGCCATAGCGCGACACAACTCGCAACAACATATAACTGCCGATACTGTCAGTGTGTGTCGCAATATGATCAATCCGTACCGACCCAAAATATTCCATCACGGGACACATGGTCTTCATGGCATGCCAGCCGGTGCGATCCTGAGAGATTCCGTAGCCGGCGAGTGACCCCACAATGCTCGTCACGGCCGACGTAGCAGCAATTGCCGGATTTGCCATTGCCAACGGCGCGGCGATCCCGGCACTCAGGCCAGCCGCCATAACGATATCCCCGCCGGTTGCGCCAGGTTCCATGGCGACATCCACACCGGCACTCACTGCCGCCGCAACGCCAGTCGCGGCGACGAGAACTGCCGCGCCCACGCCAAGTGTCGCGACGGAAAGCGCAATCGCTCCAATGGCAAGCAGAATCCCCACGCCACCGATCGCCCACTTCGCAACGCCAGCCGATACACGCGCGTGTCGCTGACTCGCCAACCTTCCGCACGCAACAACGCCGCGACCCGACGGTAACCAAACCGCCGTCGACGCCGCGCGGCTCTTGCATCCGCTTCGCCAGTGGCGCTTCATCGTCGCGCGGCCATCTGCCGGCGCCGTTCCTGGGCCGAAACAGTGGCTGAAGTTCTCATACAACAATCATACGCTGCTAGCTGAACTCAGGTCCAAACGCCGAGCAGCGGTCAATAAGAAGGTTGTGGGGGAGTGCTACTCAATCATTGCAATACCCATTTCTCTTAGTTTCTGTATTAGCTTCTTCATCAATTCCTTGGCGTCGATTTCATCAAGTGCGTCTCGCATTGTGTCTTCCCGAACACGGGAAAAATCCCTGGCGGTCGTCAAGCCGAGTCTATGTGCCGCTTGCCGGACTTTGATTGGCACGTCCATGTCAATAATGAGCTTGTCGGTAGAGTCTTCATGAGTTCTATTCGCATCCCCGGCTCCAATAACATGCCAATTTCGCTTGCAGCATACTCCTGATGACTCAATCAGTTGGGAAAATGGACGAAGCCAGTTTGCGAACAAGGTTTGCCAGGCCTGAGACTGCGTTTCCAGCTTAAAACACTGAGTGGGTGTTTGTCCCCCTTTTTTGAACACACAAATCCACACTCCACCAAAGATCCTTCCTTTCCTCTCCTGGGTAGACGGGAGGCTATCGAGACTCATGCTGTTTGACGCAAACCAATCACGTTGAATCTTCGACATTGGATAATCTTGATTCGCCACATCGAAGTCAATGCGCTCGACGATGTTGAGCACACCTTTTCGAAACGCGATCACCAAAAAATCATACGGGGGAGAATCGTGCTGCTCGGCATACACGCACTCGCTGTCTTTCTGGTGTTCTTGCATGGTTGAACGAAATTCGGGGTCAAGATGTTCTTTGGCTTGCACTTTAACCTCCGATTCCATCGAATTCGTCAGCATATTTCGCCAGAATGCAACGCCACTCCAAGATTGCTGCTCGTTCCGCATCCGTGTAAGGAATGAGGATTGAATGAGCAGCATCGCCGAAGTTTCGCAGGTGGATTGCCGCCGAATTGCCATCAGGTATGCCTCGACCAGCGTTAATCGACTTCGCCCGGTGCTTTTCTCTATGTCGACGCTGAACGCTCACCCACGCACGGGAAAGCGACCAGCCATCACCATAGATACTGGCATGATGACGTTTCACGAATGGCTGAGAGAACGGCACGAGCAACAGAAAGGGCTGTTGCTGGGCAGCGATGGCAGACTCAAAGGTCTGTCGCCGATGAATCCGTTACCCAAGGATTCGGCCTTCAACAAGAGCTTGAAGCAGAAGCCCAAGCCATTGCCAGCGGCCGTGCCAGTGTTCAAACCTTGGAAGCCTGCGAGCCAGCATGCTTTCAGCCATTCAAACCGGCACAGCCTGCGAAGATCGTGATGCAAAATCCGAAGGCATTAGTCTAGCAGCCTGTTGAATTATCGCTGTCGGCACGTCCCTTTGTTACGATTGCCGCCTTCGGTCTTTTTGATGGAGGTACTACGGATGGCGATGGGGAAGCGGAAGACGCGGCAGGAGGCGTTGTTCATCACGGCCGACCGGCTGCCGCGTTCAGGCGGTCATCCGTTCTACAAACGTCTCAACGCGCTATTGGCTGAGTTCGGTTTCGACCGCTGGATCGAAGATCGCTGCCAACAATTCTATGAGCAAGAAAAGACGTGCGGCCGCCCCAGCATCCCGCCTGGCGTTTACTTTCGCATGCTGCTGGTGGGCTACTTTGAAGGCATCGACAGCCAACGCGGCATCGCCTGGCGGTGCGCCGACAGTTTGAGCTTGCGAGAATTTCTGGGCGTGCCGCTGGAAGAGAGCACGCCGGACCATTCGTCGCTGACCAACATTCGCCAGCGGCTGCCGGAAGAGATCTTCGCGGAAGTGTTTCAGTTCGTGCTGCGAATTGCGGCGGCGAAGAAATTACTGGCTGGCAAAACGGTCGGTGTCGATTCCACGACACTCGAAGCCAACGCAGCGATGAAGAGCATCGTGCGTCGCGAGTCAGGCGAGGACTGGCAGCAATACGTCACGCGGCTGATGCACGAGGACGCCGCGCTCGAAGCGCAGCACTCCAATGATGATCACAACGAAGACGCTGGCGATTACGGACCGCCAGCGTCGACGGGCGAAGAGCTACGTCGCTTCGACAAGAAACGCCGCAAAAAGCGGGTCAGTAATGACGAGTGGGTTTCGCCCAGCGACGAGGACAGCCGCATCGCGCGGATGAAAGACGGCCGCACGCGACTGGCTTACAAGGCCGAACACGTCGTCGATTTGGAAAGCGACATGGTGTTGTCCGCAACGGTTACGCCTGCCGATCACGCCGACAATCAAACGATGGTCGATAGTGTGATGCAGGCGCAAATCAACTTGCAGGCAGCCGGCTGTAAGACGGAAATCGAAGAAGTGGCCGCCGACAAAGGTTATCACGCGAACGCGAACCTGGAACTGTCCGCGTCGCTCGATCTTCGCACTTACATTCCGGAGCCGGCACGGCAACACAAGTCACGTTGGACAAACAAGCCGAACGACGTTCAACGCGCGGTGCTCAACAATCGTTGTCGAACGCGACGCGCTAAAGGCAAACAGTTACAACGCAGGCGAAGCGAAGTCTGCGAGCGTTCATTCGCGCACGTCTGCGACACAGGCGGCGCGCGGCGGACCTGGCTACGTGGCCTGGCCAACGTCGGCAAGCGTTACTTGATCGCGGTTGCCGCGCGCAATCTTGCGCGGATCCTCGCCAAACTGTTCGGCATCGGCAAACCGCGCTGCCTGCAAGGGGCCGCCGCGGCGATGTTGGCCTCATTCCACTCGCGCGGCACGATCTGGCTTCTACAACTTGCCGCATCGTTACTATGGCTCACCGCCAAATTCGGCCAGTCAATTCAACAGAACTCCAACCAGCCAGCGCCCCATCAAAACCTCGCCGCCCAAGCTGCATAATTCAACGGGCGGCTAGGTCTTCATCGTCGTCTGGTTCGTGTAGAAGCTCCACAAAATCAGAGAACGTTTTCGCTACCAAACTGACTTCGCTATCCAGACCACGACGTCCACTGTGCCAAAAAACGATAGATGGACTGTTGCTGCCAGAACGGAAATCGAAGCAAATGTAGTTTCCACCACCATCGCCAGCGAAAGGAACTAGACCTGAAGGAAGAAACTCAGTTCTTTCCATCCATCTCACAAGATTTCTGTCGTCGTCAGGTGACAACGTAAAAAACTCACCTACTGAAGCATGGAACGTCTCTGTTTCAGCGTCAGCAAACTCGAAGTCTGTTTCGTTAGGCAATCCACCACTGTAACTCTTGGCGAAGTCACGGTAATCGTCGGGAAAACGATTGCCAATTGCACTCTCAGTCGCTGCGATGTCTTCATCGCTTGCAGGTGAAGGTGCATCAAACCAAGTCAACGATTCTCCAGCCATTAGCTATCTCCCGTACCACATCTCGAACCCACCGATGTGTCCAACGTCAGCATGAATTCCTTCGGGAACCAATTGCATTCGGCCAACATCTTGGTGGTGATGCCATGTGAAGCCGGGAATCTTTTCACGCCCTACCCAACGTCAAAGTTCTGATCGACAAACATGCGGGCGAAGTCTTCGGCAGCGAGTTCCACGCTGCTGTTCTGAGCACGCTGGCCCAGCAGACGAAGCCGGCCGGCCCGTAGATGAATCGTCGAGGGACGATTCGTTGCGTTCGTCCTTTTTGATCCCTTTCACCAAGTGGTTGGTCACCGGCTGTACGCTAGACCGAACTGGCTGCGTACCCTCAGTCGGTCAGATGCGCCCTTGATGACTGGCTAGGGGGGTGGATGCAATTCGTGTAGCGGTGTCGTCTGTATCGGCGTGGGATTGTTGTCGGCGAACGCGTTGACAGTCGGGATCAGTCTGCCGAAAGCCATTTCGACGCTCAACCAGAGTGGCGTTCTTCCAGCCACACGCACTCAGTTGGAAGCAAAGTTCCGCCGCGATTGGTTACCGCTTTCCTTCGATCACGTCAATTGTCGCGGGCGGCACAAACTAAAACTCTTGAGAAACGAATGACTCGAACGAATCAGCAATCGGGACTACCGATTGATCGTGAAGCACTCTCACGACTCCCCAGCTTTCCTTATCGAAGCCAGTGCAAACACCTTGATAGTCGTCACCAAAGATCAGCACGTTCTCGGTCTCTGGCGTTTCGTATCCGAAGATTTCGTCAACGAACACTACGCCATCGAAAAACTGGAATTGTGAATTTCCGATCCTTCCATATCCGACTTGACGTAAGAACTCGATGTACTCATCCGGTACTCCGAATTCGCCTGCATTTGTTTCCTCAGTCAACGTCAGTTGAGTTCCGTCAATCGCTTGGAGTCGTGCACGAAGTTCTTGATAATCCATTGCTGCTTACCTTAAGGCATGATCTCTCGAAGTACTCCACCTGCCCGATGGATTCCACCTTGGTGTGCACCCGGGAACTCTGCAGGATGAATGTTCCACCAAGTGTGCGGGCCCTCATAGACATTCTCGATGATGTGATGCGCGTCGAACGGACCGCCCACTTCCCGTAACACGCGACCAGTTCGTTGAGACACGACTTGCTGCGTGTAACGCGGCCATACTTGCCCCGTTTGATGCTGCCATTCTGCAATCAGATCATCTTTCACGCTATTGAACGCGCGTCGGTGCGTTTCACCAGCTGACGTAGAAAGGCGTGAGTGAGAGTTGGCCCTTAAATGGTCAGCAAGTTGTGTGCGTTGCGAGGGATGCACGGCTAAGCCTGTTTGCTGTTCAATGTCTCGTAGATATCGCCGAGCGTCCTTCGCTAGCGTTGTGTCGAGCAGTCCCCTGCTTGGG
The DNA here is from genome assembly GCA_028066245.1 of Pirellulales bacterium. Lineage (GTDB taxonomy): Bacteria > Planctomycetota > Planctomycetia > Pirellulales > S012-138 > CALJLD01. The sequence continues at coordinate 5,693 of JALCBR010000142.1, forward strand.
ACAGCAGGCCTTGCCCTGAACCTCGCCGTACACCATTTTTCCGCCATTGGCGAGCCTATCACACCGCCAATGAGCATGCCAGCCATCGCGCCGTACCAAGCCGATGTGGAAGTCCCACCAATCCAATATCCGACCGCGGCCCCGACGCCGGCGCCAATCAACTCCGGCGCCGCCGTCGCAAGTCCGACCATTGCGGCGCGCCGCAAGCCAAACTCGGCAAAGTTTCTGCCTGTGCCATAGAGGGCTCCGCCGCCGATTCCGCCGATCAACCCTCCGATCTGCCAGCCGGTGCGATCCTGAGAGATTCCGTAGCCGGCGAGTGACCCCACAATACTCGTCACTGCCGACGTAGCAGCAATCGCCGGATTTGCCAGTGCCAACGGCGCGGCGGCTCCGGCGCTCATGCCAGCCGCCATAAAAATATCTCCTCCGGTTGCGCCAGGTTCCATGGCGGCATCCACACCGGCACTCACCGCCGCCGCAACGCCAGTCGCGGCGACGAGAACTGCCGTGCCCACGCCAAATGTCGCGACGGAAAACGCAATCGCTCCAATGGCAAGCAGAATCCCCACGCCACCGATCGCCCACTTTGCTTCCTCAGACAACGACTGCAGTTGCGTCTCGGCGCTCTGATAATGAACTGGCGTACCGGTTGGAAAGCCCATTGCCCGGGCGTTGAGCGTCGCCTCACTTAGGACAGAAACTCCTCCGGTCGCAACGTGTCGCCCCAGAGTAGGGTTATAGAACCCTGACCGCCCCATAAAGTAGCCTGTCCCAACGTCATATAGCATCCCTCGCACGAGAAACTCGCAGCGGGGGCGGCTCGTGAGGGCGTTACCCCCAAACTTATAAACGTGACCCTGTGCATCATACTCATAAGTCTCTTGGTTGCCTTCCTCATCAATGACAGCTTTGACGCGACCCATTACGTCATAGATTGGATAGTAGCTCCTGTCTCCTTCTCGCAATGCGACTATCTGATCAGGGGCGTGTACGTCATAGATGTATTCTTGGTATGGTGATTTAGACGACACACTCCCTTGATCTAGATACGTACTAATAACCTGTCCATTCTTGTCATAATAATAGTGCTCTTCCGTGTTGCCGTACGCAAGGACGATCATTCTACCGAGACCGTCGTAGGTGTATCTACGTTTGACCACCCCTTTGGCATCCTTGATCTCGGTGACCCTCCCCCAACCGTCATAAATTAATGTGTGTGATTCGCTAGCCCTGAGAGGCGACGGTGCACTCGTCATGTTGCCTGCGGCGTCATGTTGGACTGCCGGCATCTTAATCGTCGACTGGTCAAAGAACTTAGAGATGCGATTGGACGGCGTATGCTTGCGCTTCTGCGAGAAATGCGATTCACCGGAAGAGGCATCAAGCTTGTATTTCTCACCATCGCGTGAGTTTCGACGCCATTCTCTCCAATTTCCGGATTGGTCTAACTTCCATACTTGCCTGAGGCTGCTGCTGGCGTTGAGATCTGGCTTTCCATTCTTGAATGCATTCGCGAGGTGTGTTCGCTCTAGCCGTCCCAACAGATCATATGTAAAGCTCTCTCCGCCCGGCTCGGGAATGTATTCGCGCGTGTCGAGCGTTCCGTCAACATTCCATGTGTATTTGTCGCCACGCTCCTTGTCATAAGAGGGGGCGAGCCACGAGTCTCCATCTCGTTCTGCGTGAAACCGCCGCCACGGTGTACGCGAAGAACGACCGTATTGGTCTATTGCTTCATGCATAAGTAACTGGACTCGCTAGAGTTTGAGCTTGGCCCAGC
>JALCBR010000143.1 GCA_028066245.1 Pirellulales bacterium
CGGTGATGTTTGCGGTCCCGTTGCTGGTCCATTGCATGGGCGTGAAGCGTTTGCGTCACCCCCCTGGAGGATGGAAAAATTTGACCAATGACAATTTCGCCCCTACGCCTGAGAGCAGAGCGTGCGAGAACGCCGCGGCAATGTCATCACGCACCGCGAAGGGGGCGATGCCAGTAGGTCAGTCGCAGTACGCTAAGAACGCGTTGAATGCAATCATTCGTGCAGCAGGCGCTGCGCTTCGAGGAAGACGCCATCGAGCATTTCTTCGGTCAGCCGGCCTGTGAATGTGTTTTGCTGGCTGGGGTGGTAGCTTCCCAGCAAATATCGGTTACCTTGAAGTTTGACGTTTGCGGCATGCGCAAACTTAGGGCGTCGGATCTTACCGCTGGAGTCGGCTAGCAGCAGGTTGCTGGCTGCTAGATGCCGCACGGTTGCCTGCCAGCCAAGTTGACCCAACGCCAGGAAAACGCGCGGCTGCAACAGATCGATTGTTTCCGCCAGGAATTGTTCGCAAGCCGAGATTTCTTCGCGCGAGGGCTTGTTGTCCGGCGGCGCGCAATGACACGCGGCAGTGATTGCGCAGTTGTGTAACCGCAGGCCGTCTTCGATGTCTGTCGCCTGAGGTTGATTGGCAAACCCAACTTTGGCCAGCGCGCGAAACAGCCAGTCGCCGCTACGGTCACCGGTGAACATCCGTCCGGTTCGGTTTGCGCCATGAGCCGCTGGCGCAAGACCCACAATCAGCAACGCGGCGCCCGGGTCGCCAAAATTCGGGACAGGCAGCCCCCAGTAATCCCAATCCAGAAACGCCCTTCGCTTTTCTTGGGCCACGCGCTGCGTATATGCGTTCAATCGCGGGCATGACCGGCAGGCGACGATCCGCTCGTTTAGCGTGTGCCAGGCCGTGGTCTGCTTCTTCTTGGCTATGGGGTTGGACTGAGTCGATCGCTTTTTTGCCATGCGAGCGTTGATACCCCATCACGTGCGAAATTGGAATCGCCAGAGATTCTGGCGTTCATGCGCCTTAGCTAGTTACGATCAGTGGAATAGCCAGAGGAGTTTATGGCTCATCTGGCGTGCAACTTCCACTGGCATTTCCATATTGATCCAGGACAAAAAGGGAGCAAAAACATGCGTAAGCCGATTCAACTGACTCTCGTGGCGATTTGTTTGGCAGCAGTTTGCGTGGCCTGGGCCGCGGCGCAATCCTCTGGTTCACGCGGTGGCATGAATGCTCTGGGGGCGCCGATGCTTGGCTCTCTTGATCCCCGCGTTGTCACGGATTACATCACCGTGGAGTCCAGCGCGGAAGTTCGCGTGCAGCCGACTGAGATTCGTGTGGTGTTGGCTGTCACTGCTGAGGGCGAGACGGCCCAGGAATGTCAAAACAAGGTGCAGAGTGCCATCGCGGCTGCCCGAGAACAGTGGCAGACCATGGGCATGAACGAGGATCAGATTGTTGTGGACTTCATTGCCCTGTTGCCACGGTACAAGTGGGAGATCGAAAGGCAGAATGGCGTGGACGTGGCTGTCGAGAAGCCCTCCGGCTTCCGAATGCAAACCAATGTTCACTTGGCCACAGCAACGGAAGCCAAGGCGCAAGCCGCGATTGCGGTCGCTTTTGAACAAGGCATCACGGATATCATCGCCTTCGATTACTGGAGCAGCGAACTGGACGAGATCAAGGTTGCGGCGCGCAAACAGGCGATCGAAGCCGCCAAGGCCAAGGCGGACCTGTTATTGGGTGCGGTCTTTGACAAGAGTCCGCCCGCTATCAACGTCCTGGAGGATACGGAGATTCGCTATCCGGAATCGCTGTATGATTCGTTCGAGCGCGTGGAAGGCGGGTCGATCAACACGCCCAGCCGTTCCAATATCTCGCGAATCTCTGCATTCCGCCCGCGCAACACGTATTATCGCGGGCTCTACACGGACGGTGACGTGCAGGCGGACAATCTACCGATGAAGCCAGAGATCTCTGTCGTTTCGACGGTGAGGCTTTACTACGAATCGCCAGCAGCGGCAATCGCCCGGGCCGAGAAGGCGAAAGATCGCGAGGTACAGTCCCGGCAGCGAAACTAATCACACTGAGCGGTTTCTTGCGCGATTGGGCAGCAACTTCCAACTTGCTGGCCAATCGTGCAGTGACCGCTTCCACTTACTGCGAGAGCGGCTCAGAGCCCATGGGTTGAGAGACCTACGTCATACTTCTGCCGGCTCCTGCTGATCGACCTCGGGGCCAAGGATCTCTTCCACGGTGCGGGGACTGTCGTAGACACTGAAATCATTGAACCAGTGCTTTTTGGCGAAACGGTAAGCCCAGCTCTTCTCCGGGATTTCATTGCCGACATCATGCTGCGACGTGCGCGGCTGCATCGCCTGAAGCTCGGCCATGGCTTCTCCACGGGCGGTGGCGTCCTTCGCGCCGTGCTTGTGCATGAGCCGTTCCAGCAAGTCTGGGCGTTCCAGCACAATGCAGCCCCGCGTACTGGTTGCAGCCAGATCACGGAAGTCACGGAGGAACTTGGACTCGATGAATGTCTTCTGCAGCGGGCGGTCGTCGTGGATCGACTCGTTGGCGAACTGAACGATGGGACAGGGTTCGATATCGCCCCAAGGATTGATGTGATGAGAGATGCCGGTTGCCGCGGGACACAATGCTTGACCGGCATGATCAAAGTAAGCGTCAATCACACCGATGGGTTTCCGAGCCCGGATATCGACCACGAACTGCCGCACCTGACGCTGTTGATCCGGCGTGAGCGCTAACTCAGGGCACGCATCCGGTCCCACGGGGCGATATGTGTGGTACCACATGTACATCGCCCCAAGTTCGATCAGCCGGTCAACCCAGCTTTCTTGCAACAAATCATCAAAGTTGGTCTGGCATAAACTAGTGGCGATCCCGGTGATCAACTTGTGCTTGACTGCAATGCGAAAGCCCTCCATGGTCTTGGAGAGTACTTCTTTCTTTCCGCGGCGTTCGTCACTGATGATCTCCGTCCCTTCAATGGAGATCAATGGACTGGCGTTGCCCAGCTTTCGCAACTCGCGGGCGACTTCATCCGTGATGAACTGCCCATTCGTGAAAATTTGGAAATAGCAGTCACGATTGGCAGCCAAAATCTCCATCAACTCCGGATGCATGAAGGGCTCACCGCCCAACAGGCCAAAGAATGAGTTGCCCATCTCTTTGGCTTCCGCGATCAGGCGGTTCATTGCCTGGAGATCGATCGTCTGCTGTTTAGCAGCAACGTCGACCCAACAGCCCTGGCAGCGAAGGTTGCAGCTGTTGATCAGAGAAACGTAGAGAAACGGCGGAAAATACTCGCCACGCTTGAGTCGCTTTTTGTGCTTCTGCACAGATCGCATACCGCGCCAACCAGCGGTCCAGGCCAGCTTCCAAAGGAGCCGCTTGTCGGTCTCAAACATCAGCCGTTTGGCCATCCGAAAGTACATGAATCGTCCTATCGTCTTGGTCGACGGTGACACTGCTCATTCGCTATCAATGTTGCTTGCACCCACGTTGGCCGGTGTTGCTGTTCAAGATGTTTCATGGATAACAAGTGGCGAATGGCACGTAGTCGAGGAACTTCAAGTATAACAGCAGAAGGCCTGTTCCGCATGTTGGACAAGATACGGATTCCCGTGTGAATTTTTTGATCGCGGATTCCTCCCGCGAGAAGAAGCCAATGAAGCTGTGCAACCCTGCTATCTAGGAGAGATATCATGGAAGAAGCCCTCGGAAGTAACGTGCTGAAATCGGCGATGGCGGAAATGCGCCGCTACAAGAGCTTAGCGGACCGGGCGCTGGCACAGACATCGAATGAAAACCTGCACAAACCTCAGGATGTGCACACGAATTCGCTGGTGGTGATCATGAAGCACATTGCCGGCAACCTGCGTTCACGCTGGACAGATTTTCTCACCACCGATGGCGAAAAGCCTTGGCGAGATCGTGACTCAGAGTTTGTTGACAATTTCACCAGCCGAGAACAATTGTTTGATTTCTGGGAGCAAGGCTGGCAAGTGGCCATGCAAGCTTTGCAAAGTTTGATGCCAGCGGATCTGACCAAGGAAATTTCCATTCGCGGCGAGCGCCACAGCGTTCCCTTGGCCATCGCGCGGAGTGTAGCGCACACGGCCTATCATGTTGGGCAAATCGTTCACATCGCTCGACACTACGCAGGCGATGACTGGGAGACATTGACGATCCCTCGCGGCGGTTCGGAAGCGTTCAATCAATCGATGCGGGAGCGGCGTGCATCGCATTGATTCGCTCGTGTCCGCACCGTGGCTTATCAGAGTGTGCGAGCCAAGCCAATCACCGCCGAACGAGATGAGAGTTGACTGGTCGACCAACGGCACTTCTGGTGACGCAAGAAAACCGGTGCACTACCGCTATTCGTTACGTCGCAGCTCAAGAAACCGAGGACATCACATTGCCCCGAAACCGTTGCTGACCACAATACCAGCATGGCCCAATCGACAGAATTCCGGCAACGAGAAAGCACACCCAAAGAAACGGCGGCTAAGGTCGAGCGTTGTCGGGCATTGTTAGCAGCAAAAGACAATCAGTTTGTGACGGTAGTCCGGAGTTTGCGTGACCACCATGCGGCTGCAGCAGTTGCCGATCTTTGGGGAAATGATCTGTCTGACTGGTCGCGCGACCAACTGTTGCGCTATCTTGATCTACCGCTGGATGAGTATGGTCAGGAGCCGATCATCAAGCGGTTGTTCAAATGCGCGGAATCGAAGGGCGACCACGAACTCATGGCTGCGTTTCTCGTCGCCTTTGACCGATGTGTTCGTCGACACTGGCGTACAATCCGGAACTCCTCGTGGACGCCTGATTCAGGAATCCCGCACGCCGAGCGGTTAGTGTCGCCTGCCAATCGCATGCCATTGCGAAAAGTGGGAGTCGTGCACTATGGCAGTCAAGTTCATCGCTACCCGGCGTCGTTTCCCAACGATGCACGGCTGTTTTCGCATCGCACGCGGTATTACCTGCGGCGACGAGCTTGGCGTTATTTTCGTCGGTTGGGATTTCAACAGCCGGAGGGATATGTTCAGGGCATGTGTCAAGCGCTGGTTCGCTACACAGATGCTGATCTTGCCGCAGGGGAGAATATCATTGATTCGTGGAGCTTGATGCAGATTGCTTTTGGCAAACATCCTGCGGTTGACTTCGGCTCGACGCATGTTCGACTTCAAGCAAAGACATCGCTCTCAAAACTATCTCCGGCGCCTCGTTTCTTACAACTTTGGCAAGCGGAACCAGCATGTGAACGCCTGGTGGAGTTGGCTGAGAAAGCACGTTCCCGTTTCGTCCGTCGTTTTGCGTTGCAACTGTTACAGAGCGAACACGTGGACCGATGGTCAAGCATAAGCTTGCATGATGTATTTCGCTTGCTGTGCCACAAAGACGAGGCAGTGAGCCGTTTCGCCGCAGAACTTCTGCCGCAAGCGGAACGACGCGATGAGGTTTCGCTCAAGCAATGGTTGCAGCTTCTGCTGGAAGTCAACCCCGCGCTCACTCCACGTGTCTGCGAAGTGATTCGTCAGCAAATCGACCTGACCGAAGTGCCATTCCAGACGTCCATTGATTTAGCGTTACAGACCGACCCATCCATCGCGCGACTCGGGTTGAGTATGCTCCAACAGTCGCACTTGGCGCGGAGAACAAGTATTGAGCAACTCCCTCATTTCGTTCGCCTGGCAAACGCGACCTGTGAGGTGGTCGCTGGTGAGATCGTCCGGTTTGCTTTGTCCGGGCTCACGCGGATTGCCGACGACAACCTGCCACGCGAGCAAGAAACTCTTTGCGATGCTCTGCTGACGTTCTTCGATTCTCCTCGTCATGCAACTCGATTGGCCGCCACGGATTGGCTTGAAGCTCACAAGGAGCATGAACTCGTCAGCGGAGATCCGCTGTTTTGGAGTCGAGTGCTGGAAACACCATATGATGATCTGCGGTTGCAGTTGGTTTCGATCCTCGATGCGCGCGTGCCATCGCCGGAAACTCAAAACGTCCACCGTGACGCCTGGCGGCAAGTGTTGGTCAGCATTCATCGTGGCAGTCGCTTGAAGCTGTTTGTGATTGAACAACTCCGCACTGCGATTGTCTCTGCGAAGCAAGTTGCAGAAGCGGACTTGCAGGCACTTGTCTTGCTGGCGCGAAGCCCCCGAACATCTGAACGCCGCCACGCGGTCTCGTGTATTGTCCAATTGTGTGAACAGCGCTCCGATGTCTGGTTGTGGTTTCAGCGCGAGCTGCCGGAACTGAAGATCGAATCGAACGCAAACGTTGTTACCACCGAAGAATGAAGCCACATCGAGCGCTAAACGTTATTGGGTTCCATGCAAGTTGATTATCAATATCACGGACACAGTCGCATGGCTTCGACGGCTGGCGGCAAGCAGATCCGCTTCGCGGCGAACTTGGCGCGAGATATCGTTTCCTTTGACGGAGAACTGCGATACCCACTTCGATTTCGTGAAGCCATCTCCGCTCTACATGACGTCGTGGTTGCCGATCTTCGCCATCAGCCGCGAGATAAGACGGCATACATGGACTGGAAAGCTCAAGAACAGAAGCGACTCAACGCAATCCGTGAAGCGACGTTTCAAGCTGAAGTCATCCGGCACGAAGAAGCACGCCAGGAGCCAAATGCTGAACTGCTGCGGAAACATCAATCCGGAGTGAAAGAGTACTGGCGAGCGCGGCGGCGCTTGCAAACACAACTCGCACGAGAAAATCTCTCTTTGTGGCAACGGCTGTTTCCACTGGACCCCGTAGTGACCGTCGCGGATGACGTCGTCTTCTTTGAGGTTTTTTCCCAAGATGAATCAAGCTATGGCTGTTTGACCTGCCAAAGGGATGAGTGTTTCGCCTCGACCGACGATGTGTCACCCGGCACGACAAACATCGACTATTCTTGGGATCTCTACGATCATTTTCAGACGCTCCGCAGTTATCGCCAGACACGGTTGACAATTGACCCCACCGGTGTGACCGCAGAGACCGGCGATGAGCGCGGCGTCCGTATGGAGAAGATCGATCTCCCGGCGAGCTGGCTCTCTGGTTTCTTACAAGTGCAGGCGGCAATGACGTTGGCCAAGGTGAGTGTATCGCTTTCGCGTGACGCTGTGTATTCACTCTTGGCGTGGTTAAAGCGACACCGCGCACGGCAGAGCCCCAGAGCCATTCGGTTTGAACTGACGCCCGATCAGCCCGTCCGGCTTGTGCTGGAGCCGTGGGATCAGGTGATTGAGTCACACGGAACGCCTTATGCAGGCAGTGAACCTCAGTCGATTCGTGTCTGGGGGCGACGGCGATTGCTGACGTTGGCTCGGTTGCTGCCGCTAATGACGTCCGTCGATGTCTATTTGTTAGGGACGGGGCTACCGAGCGTTTGGGTTGTGCGATTGGGGGAGATGCGTTTTACGTTAGGGCTCTCCGGCTGGA
>JALCBR010000144.1 GCA_028066245.1 Pirellulales bacterium
TCTTTGCTTGCTGCAGCATGTGTTTGGGGTCTAGAGCCAGATGTTGGTACACCTTGCTGAGCATCGAAGGGTCTTCATGCCCCATGAGGATGGCGACGGTCAGTGGTTTTCTACCCTTTTGCAGAGCTCGCTTCACCAAGAGTGAGGGAAACCAATTTGAGATGACTGTTGACAGCAATTCCTGACCGCATCACCGAATCTATCGAAAGTGTATCATGCGTAGCTGATGGCTGTTGTGGACACGGTGGCAGTAATTCGATGTTACCCAGCAGCTTTCCTCGCCTGCTCTAGCATGTGTTTTGGATTAAGCGAAAGGTGTTGGTAAACGCGACTCAGCGTTGAGGGGTCCTTGTGGCCCATGAGGATGGCCACGCTCAATGGATCGGTCCCTTTTTGGAGAGCATGCGTAGCCCAGCTGTGGCGTAATGCATAGAGGGAATACTGTGGAGCTAACTCAACTGCCCGCTGGTTTACAAGTTTGCGTTTTGCTTCTGCACGAAGCTCCGCTTGCGTTTTCGTCACGATTTGACCGTAACTCCTCCGTGTGGTTTTCAATGTGGATGCGAAGCTCGCAATCTGCTCGCGCGTGAATTCTTCACGCCGGCGCTTCATTTCATCTTTCCCCATTCGGATGCGGATGGCTCGGAAGGCACAATTAATAGCATCGGTAGTCCAGGGTTTGCCAGTGCTGTTTCGAAAGAGCCGCCCGGCCGTATGGCGATCCATCAAATTTCGAGTGATCTCAAAGGCTCTGTCAGTGAGATAAACGACGCGAGACAGTTGCTTCGACTTCGATTCAGATCGGGGAAATACCCAGCGTTGGTTTTCGAGATCGACGTGCCTGGCTTCGACGCGGAGTGACTCCTGCGGTCGACAGCCTGTTTCCCACGTGGTTGTAACGAGACAGCCCAGCCCAGGATTTCGGATATAGCTACAGAAATGATCGTATTGTTCGGCGCTAATCAGAATCTCGCGATGCTCAGCGGCTGGAAGCTCTAGCTCGGCGAGCGGATTCGCATTGATGAACCCTTGCTTCGTCGCCCACTTGAAACAGCGTTTGATGCTTCTCAAGTGATTCCGGCGAGAAGTAACCGAAAAGTCGTATTCGTTGATCCAAGTCTCGACGTGATGAGGGCGGATTTCCGTGGCCCGCATGTCCGGATATCGTTTAGCGATTCGCTCCAGCCTGTATCGGTACCATTCATACGTGTCAGGTGCCCGATTACGGTGCACCCAGTCAAGGAAGGCATCGATGATGGCCAACAATGAGTCAAAGGGCACAGCCTGCGGACGGGGTGCGGCCATCAATTGCTGATAACGCGTCAGAGCTTCTGGCTTAGAAGAACCCAGAAGGATCTGTCGTCCGTCAAGCGTTACAAACCAAGCGCGACGGGACTTTCGATACCACGGTTGCGGAAATCGCATTTTGACCTCTCAGCAAAAAAACCTGGAAATGCTTCAGGCGTGCTGAAAGGCTCGCTCGCACCCCGCGGATTGGCCCTCCGCGGTGCGTGTTTCATTCTACGCAACTGCTGTTCCTGAGAGGAGTGGCTCCGTATCTGTGCCACTTTCTTGTGCCACTTCAACGGTCACTCGTCGTAAGTCGAGTATCCCCGAGAGGATTCGAACCTCTAACCTTCGGCTCCGGAGGCCGACGCTCTATCCAATTGAGCTACGGGGACGGATAAGGGTTACGCGCGGAATCGATATAAGATGCGATGAGTAAGAGCACGACCGTGGGTGCAGCCTTATTCTGCCAGGATTCACCCACAAGACAACTGGTAAGGGTGAGTGTTGTCAGCGATTGGCTCTGTTGGGGACTCGCAAAGTTGTACTGCTACGCTTCGCTCGTGGGCTGCGACGTAGGTGCAACTGCGGAAGACGGTGGGTTGGGTGACCTGTGCTGGAGCGAGCCAACGATCTCACGAACGGAATCAGCGTCGATCGACCGCAGAGCTTTCGGCAGGCCGTCGAGAATTTGCATGCAAACCTGTGGGTTATAGAAGTTGGCTGTGCCAATTTGGACGGCGGATGCCCCGGCGACAAGGAACTCCATGACGTCATCGATGTTCGCAATGCCGCCGATGCCGATGATAGGAACGTCGACTTTCGCTTTCACCTTGCAAACGGCTGCCAGGGCAATCGGCTTGATGGCAGGACCGCTGAGACCGCCAAACATATTGCCCAGGACCGGTCGCTTGCGTTTCCAGTCGATGGCAACACCCAAGCACGTGTTGATCAAGGAGACTGCATCGGCTCCCGAGTCCGCCGCTGCCTGAGCCATACAAGCAATGTCAGTAACGTTGGGTGTCAACTTAGCAAGAATCGGTAGATCAGATGACTCAACAGCTGATCGGACAAGACGTGCACACATGTCCGGATCTGTACCGAAATCCACACCGCCTGAGACATTGGGGCACGAAATATTCAGTTCCAGCGCCGCAATCCCCTCACATTGAGAAAGCTGCTGGGCCATCGAGACAAACTCTTCCTGGCTACGACCTGCGATACTAACGATGGTGGGTGTCACCAACGAAGCCAAATATGGCAGATGTCCGGTAATGAATGCATCTATTCCGTCATTGTCCAGACCGATTGAATTGAGCATTCCCCCGGTCGTTTCAACAGTCCGCCATGGAGTGTTGCCAGCCCGAGACGCGGCGGTGATTGTTTTGGGGATGATGCCGCCCAGGCGAGACAGATCCACAATTCCGGCCATCTCACGCGCGTACCCGAACGTCCCCGAGGCTGTGACAACCGGGTTTGGCAACCTCAGGCGGCCAAGCTGGACAGAGAGGCCGTTTTCTTCGTGTGTCGAGGGAGAACCTACCTGGAACAAACGATCTGGCACGGCGCAATAGCACGATGGTGGAAATGCGTGACTGGGTAGGCCCCTGAGGGGCGGCTGACTGCAAGCTAGCGGGCGTGAAGGTATAGGTCAATCACGGTGAGGATCGATCAATGCCAAAAGCCAGGACTGCAATTGCAGCCCTGGCGAGATTGACGTTTTCCAAGACAGTGACGCCGAACCCAGGCTAAATGATGCCGCCGTAGGTACGGAATGGCGTCAGATTGCTTGGCATATCCAGGAACCAGATTCGTTCCCACTCGTCCATCATCTGACGCATATCTTCGGACGTGAAGATGAGTTCACGCGTCCGACGAACCGGATCGCCGCTATAGGCAGGAAGCACACAGCCGACGTGCGATGACGCCATTGCTCCCAAAGCGAGTGTCAACAAAAGCTTGCGCATCCTGACTCCTCCATGACGCGGCGCGTTCGCCATCCGGGGCCGCTCGATCAATGTGTGTCTTTGGCGGCAGGCCATCCATCGCCTGCGGATTCCGGGCCGAACCGACTCAACAGCACTGGCAGCATTGACAGGCTGACCGTTAAGACCCCCAAAACCGGAATATCCCGGGGGTTGCTACCTGTGTTCGGCAAAAAAGTCAGGCTAACTTGAACTGTTCTGACTGTTTCCGTAACCGGACCCAGTGCTATGGGGTTCCTGGCGAGATTGGCCGGCTGCGGGTGCGCTGCCATCAGAAGTTGAAGCAGCGTGGCTAAGGGAGCCCGGCTGCTGAGTCAAAGGAGGAGTTCCGCTATCTGCATGAAGCGTTGGAACTGCTTTCTCTGCCGTCTGTTGCGCTTCTGCTGCCTTGGCCCGTGCTTCTTCGTGAGCTCGGCGTTCCATTTCACGGACCTTCTCCTCCATCTCCTTGCCTGGCTTGAAGGTGACCACGAACTTTTCGGGTACATCAACCTTATCGCCAGTCCGCGGATTACGGGCTTTTCGCGCTTTTCGGCGTTTTACGGCGAATACGCCAAAGTTCCGTAGCTCAATCCGCCCCTCTTCAACGAGCGCGTCAATGATGGCGTCGAACGTCTTCTGGACGATTTCCTTCGTCTTGAGTTGCGTCAGTTCAATCTCTTCAGAGATCTGCTTGACGATCTCTTTTTTTGTCACGTCGCGTCTCCTCAAAAGGGATGACAAGCGAGGGAAGACAACGATTCAATCCATGTCCGCCCCGACACGCTGTTCGCACCTTCGTGTTCCAAGTGTAGGTGTGACAATAAGTAAAGTCAAGCAACGGTGCCAGTAGCTCTCTACGCCAATCCGTTGCGGTGTCAGGTTGGTCGGGATTCGAGGCGGTTGGCCTCGAGGCACCATCTTCGCGTTGTGTTTCCGTAACATGTTGTTTTTAAATGCTTTATGATGAATACAACCGCCTGTCACACATGTTCCGCCAGAAATCCAGCCAGGTGCTCTGAAGTAAACCCTTGTTTTCATTTGCTTTACGGTGATTGAGAGTCGTTCATCCTGAGGGGAAGAAGCGGAGATATTGCAAGATCCCAAGAGAAGTTGAATTTGAATCAATGTATTTAGATCATTAGCCGCGAGGTTGCGCAATATCTCGAAATAGACAACTTACTGCGACTGCCTAGGTATTTCAGACCTACATTTCCAAGATGAACTCTCCGACTCACAATGCGAAACTGCCGCTCGAGGCGAAATGCGTCGATGCCATCGATGAGATGATCGCAAGGGTTGGCGCGTTGCACTCGAGCCCAGATGTGGCTCAGAGCTTGCTCAGATTGACCAAAACACCGGACTACGATGTGCAGGCCGTTGTGGCTTGTCTGGAGAAAGATCCGGTGATGTGTGCCAAGGTCTTGCGGCTGGTCAACTCTTCTCGGTATGCCATTCGCCGGGAGATCAAGAACCTGCAACAAGCCGTAACCTTTTTGGGACAAAAGACTTTGCGTCTTGTTTCGATGACGTTTAGTCTCGTAGATACCCTAACACGTGGTGCGCCTCGCGAGCTTTTCAACGACTATTGGCAGCGATCCATTACAACGGCGACGGTCTCCGCACGGCTGGCAAAACTGAGCAAGGATTGTGATGCGGGAGATGCATACGCGGCCGGGTTGCTAGCAGATTTGGGAGTGCTACTTTTTGCCCAAGCGGTCAGTAAGGACTATTGCTCGATCTATCACAAAGCCAAGACTGAGGGGACCAGCTTGGTCGAAACCGAGCAGGCGCAATTTGGCTTTGATCACGCCATGCTGGGAGCGAAACTGCTCTCGGATTGGGGCTTTCCTGATGATCTGATTGACGCGGTTTTGAGTCACCACGATGGCTCATGTGCGAACTCCGCGATTGCTGCGGCAGCGCATGGGGGGAGCCTGATGACGGACGTCATTTGGAATCTGCCAAGCGCGAGTGTTGTGGATGTGATGCGTTGGCTTGACGAGCATTTTGGCGTCAACATTGATGAGTTCATTGACTTGGCGCTCAACACGCGCGACGAAATCCAGACGGAAGCCGAGATCTTTGGAGTGTCGCTGCACAACGACGTCGATGTGCAGGGATTGCGATCCGCCGTCACCGAGCAATTCAAAGACGCCGCTGGGACAACTGAGCGAGATCTCGATGAGTTAGTCGCGAAATTCGATGTTCAGAACGGGAAAGCATCGCCAAACAGCTAAGTCAGGACCCTGCGTTACCACGTAACTAACCACAGCTTTGTTCACTGTGGATGAAGCTTGCCCGGTTCTCGGTTGGGTTGGATGTCGACCTTCTCACCGTTGCGGGCCGTGAATTCGCGCAGCCAAAACTCGAACGGCTCTTCACCGCGCAGCAGACACAGTGCTCGGGCTGCGTGGCTTGAGGGCAGCATGTCCTTGAACGACTGTTCCGTCTTGGGGGGGAGATTGATGAGCAGCTTGTCTAATGCACCGATTGCTTTGCGCACGACAGCGTCGTCAGGCCGCAAGTGAGGAGGGGCCAGGGCAAACCACTCCAAGTGGTGGCCTGTGCATGTGATCCGATCTAATTCCTCTGTCGCCGGCATAACTCCCTCTGGCTCCCGAGATACGCCAGACCAGTCAGGGTCCCAGGCCCCGTCATCCCGCTGAGATCGGGTGAGAATTCGGGTGAAATTACTCAACCTGGACTCAAGGTCTCTCTGAGCAGTCTCTGAAATGATTCGTTCTTGAGCATTGACACGAAGGATTACGGTGATTGCATATGGTAGGTGCCCTCCGTAGCATGTTCCTTCTCCAATCTCAATCGACGCGAGTCGCTGGGCGATATCGTCCATTGTGTGAGTTTCCCCGAAGCGATTCATCCATTCAGCACCGGGTTGCAGCCAACAAGCAAATGCCACGGCCGTGAACTCTTGCTCGTCTTTCGTGGAATAGCGAGCCGCCGCATCCGCCAGGAGGTCGCCAAGATCTCCTGGCATGCCCGTGTCGTCGATGACTTTCGTGTTGAGTGGCGTACCGATTTCCGCCATGACTTGAAGAAGTTGTCCATAATGCCCTTGGGCGAATGCGGCGTTCATGCCAGGGTCAGCGGCGGTAAGGACGCGGATTCCGTAGCGAGTTCTCACGAGGAATCCATCAAACGCTTCACCAAATTGAACGCTGGCCGCGCACTTTGCGTCGTCAAGCAAAACATTCTTGGTCCACGCGCCGGACCGCCCCACACGACCATCTACGACGGGAAAAGGAGACGCGTCTTTCCAAAGTCGAAGCTCGTGCAAGAGCTGTGCGATCGTTGGAGGATTGGAGTAAGCGATTGACGTATCCAGCGCAAAATACAATGTGTCATCGCTGATTGCATCTTCAAATCCGCCGAAGGGTGTCAATTGAACGGGAGTTCGGCGAACGGCCAACGGCGGAATTACGCCGGTCCTCGCAGGGAGGAGCGTAGGCGTGACATCATTGGTCGCCGAAGTTGACCATGGAAAGAACAGCATCGCAATTCCGGTGGCTGCGAAAACCAAACAGAGCCACACGAGGATTCTTTCGCTCGGTTTCATGGTCTTATCAATTCGTGAAACAGATCAGGCAAAGATACGTCAGGATGCCGTTGTGGACGCCTGAGGCTGTCCATTCAGACGACGTACCCGGTCGTCAAGCATCAGTAGGTAAACGCCGGCAACGATCACAAGTGCCAAACTGCTCATGAAAGCAACCTTGGAAATCTGCCAACCGGATTGCGCTGCCGTAACTTTTGGAACGACGACCCATCCACTGAACAGCTTCTCCACCTGAGCTATGCTCGTGAAGCGGTAAATGCCGGAACTCCCGTCCACAACGGCAAAGGATCTGGCGGCCTCGTCATAACCAACGATGACCCAGAAATGACCTTTCGCGTCCTCGCGGTCTTCACTTTGAGCTCCATGCAGAATAAACGGACGTTGAACTTCAAGCAGATCGGTCGCTTTGACGAATCTCACTTCCAATGGCAAGCCTAACTTTGAACCAGTGTCAACAAGTTGGTGAGGAGTGCAGCCTCGCTCCGGTTTGATAGAAATTTGCGAGTGGATTTCTTCGAGCTCAACCGGCACTTCATGGAGTTTCATCAAGATGTAGAGCGCATTAGGCCCACAAAACAACCCCCCATTCCACCAAGGACCAGTAGGAAAGCCACGAGGCCATGG